>CAZNLO010000005.1:0-55464 GCA_964573935.1 uncultured Parvibaculum sp.
AATCGCTGGACATGGATTGCCCTGGTTGGGCTTGGCATCGCGGCCCTGCTATTTGTGCTTATCCGCACATTTCCGGGGGCGCTTGGCCAACAGGATGCCCAGATCAGGCTCGTTCACGGGGTTGCTCTGCTGGCCCTTATCGGCAGCAGTGCGGTGCTTGGATGGCGACACAATGCGGGGCTGGCGCTTCGTCAGGCCATGGGCTGGATCGCCATCGCGCTGGTTCTGGTTGTCGGGTACGGCTACCGGGAAGAGTTTCGCGGCATGATGGTCCGCACCCAAGGGGAGTTGCTGCCTACGCGCGCGCAAGAAGTCAGCCCCGGGGTTGTCAGCCTGCGCAGCGACGGATCAGGGCACTTTCTTGCCGATGCCCAGGTCAACGGTACCCATGTGCGCTTTCTTGTGGATACCGGGGCCAGCCATATTGCCCTCACACCCTTCGATGCGCAGCGTCTGGGCTTCGACATTAAAACCCTCGACTACACGGCGGCGTATCAGACAGCCAACGGGGTTGCCTACGCCGCACCTGTCAGGCTTGAAGAAGTCTCGCTGGGTTCCATTACTGTGCGCGATGTCCGGGCCTCCATTATGCAGGACGGGTTAACCCAGTCCCTCCTCGGCATGAGTTTTCTCGGGCAACTCCGGGCGGTTGAGCTTTCAGGCGACCGTCTCATTCTTCGGGAATAGGATGTATTTTTCGGCCCCCGTTTGCGCCGTTCCTCTGTATAATCAAATACACCCGCGTCTCACCCCGTGAGGCTTTCGCTCCCGTCGCCCTTTGAGGATATTGCCTATGTTTCCGCGACCACGCCCTTCCCTCACGCCAAACACCGCTGCCTTTGAAACTGAACCGCTGGTGGCTCCTCAGGGGTTTCGTGAATATGACGCTCGCTGGCTTTTTCCCGATGAAATTAACCTGCGGGGTATTCAGGCACTGGGTATGGGGCTTGGGACACTGCTCCACGAGTTGGGCGTCGACCCTCGTATTTCCGTCGGCCACGATTACCGTTCCTATTCCCTGTCCATCCAACAGGCGTTGATGAACGGCCTGATGGCAGCCGGGGCAGAGGTTTTTGATATTGGTCTGGCGCTCTCTCCCACGGCCTATTTCTCACAGTTTGAACTTGATGTGCCGGCCGTTGCCATGGTCACGGCCAGTCACAACGAAAATGGCTGGACGGGCGTTAAAATGGGGGCCGCCCGACCGCTGACATTTGGACCTGATGAAATGGACGCGCTGCGTGAGATTGTCCTGGAAGGCAAGTACAAGGCCCGGCCCGGCGGCGCTTACACATTCGTGCCTGACATGGTGGAGCGGTATATTGCCGACCTTGTCAGCCGCCCGAAAATCAAACGAAAGCTCAAAGTCGTTGCGGCCTGTGGCAATGGCACCGCCGGTTTTTTCGCGCCACGGGTTTTGGAGGGTATTGGTGTGGAGCTCATCGCGCTTGACTGCGAGCTGGACTATTCGTTTCCGCGTTACAACCCAAACCCGGAGGACATGAAGATGCTGCACGCCATGCGAGACAAGGTTCTTGAAACCAAAGCCGATATTGGTCTGGCCTTTGATGGCGACGGAGATCGCTGCGGCGTCGTTGATAATGAGGGCGAAGAAATCTTTGCCGACAAGGTTGGCGTCATGCTGGCGCGTGATCTCTCAGCCACCCACGCCAATGCGCAATTTGTTGTTGATGTAAAATCGACGGGGCTTTTCCTCACCGATCCGGTGCTTATCGAAAATGGCGCGAAGACCGACTATTGGAAGACCGGCCATTCCTACATCAAACGCCGGGCACACGAACTGGACGCGCTTGTCGGCTTTGAAAAAAGCGGTCACTATTTTTTCAACCCGCCAATCGGTCGCGGATATGATGATGGGCTGGTCTCCGCTCTGGCCATCTGTGACATGCTGGATCGCAATCCAGACCAGAGCATGGCAGACCTGAAACGGGCACTTCCCAAAACCTGGGGGTCGCCCACCATGTCGCCGCATTGTCCCGACGACAAAAAATATGGTGTGGTTGAGCGCATCGTGACACGTATTCAAGGTATGGCAGACAAGGGCGAAAAGCTCATCGGACAGGATATTCGCAGCGCCGTGACGGTGAACGGGGTGCGCGTGACGGTTGCCGATGGGACGTGGGGGCTGGTGCGCGCGTCCTCAAACAAACCGGGCCTTGTGGTCGTGGTGGAAAGCCCAACAAGTGAAGAAAACAAGGTGGCCATGTTCAATGCGCTCGACGCCATGCTTCAGGAAGAACCCGATGTTGGCACCTACGATCAAAAGCTCTAAGACAGCCCGTAAAACATCCGTGCCGACGTCAGCAACAAAAAGAATGCAAAAGCGCGCGCCAGCGTTTTGCGACTGACCGCGTGCGCCAGTTCTGCGCCCCATGGGGCTGCCAGAACAGTCGCCGGCACGATGAGGGCAAGGCCGATCAGGTTCACATATCCGGCAGAGAACGGCGGCAGCGCTTCCACGCTCAGGCCTGCCACGACAAACCCAATGGCGCCGGGCACCGAGATGATGAGCCCGAGGCCCGCCGCCGTAGCAACGGCCTTGTGAATAGGATAGCCGAACAGTGTCATCACCGTAACGCCAAACGTGCCACCGCCGATCCCCATCATGGCCGATGTACCGCCGATCGTGCTTGCAATCGCGCCCTGCCCCCATTTTCCCGGTAGTTTGTTCCCCAGCCGCCACTCCTCGCGCCCGAAGGCCATGTTGAAAGCAACGAGAAGCGCAACAGCGGCGAAGATGGCTGTCAGCACCTGGCCATTTGCGTAGGCGGCCAGGGTTGTTCCGACGACAACACCCGCCAGCATCGGCAAGGCCCAGCGTTTCAACAAGGCAACATCAACGGCACCCTTTTTATAGTGCGCACGCACGGAACGAATGGACGTGGGAACAATGGTGCCGAGCGATGTGCCAACTGCCAGGTGCATACGCACGCTCTCGTCGATCCCGATCACGGTGAAGACGTGGAAGAGCACCGGCACGATGACAATGCCCCCTCCTACTCCCAGCAAACCCGCAATCAGGCCCGCAATCAGGCCGGTGACCAACAAAGCCCCTGCAAACAGAAAAAGCTCGTCCAGCGCCAGCCCCATGAATTCCATAGCTTACACCCTTCCCAGAACAGGTTCAGCGCTGTGGAGCTTTGCAAGGGCGGCTTCAACAACCTGGATACCGGCGTCCCGCTTGTGCGCATTTTCGCTCAGATGGCGGCGCCAGGCGCGCGCGCCTGGCAGCCCTTGAAAGATGCCCAGAATGTGCCGGGTCATGGCATTGAGGGGCACACCTTCCCCCAGACGGCGCGCGAGATAAGGCAGGAAGGCCTCAACAATCTCGTGGCGTGTGCGCACGGGGGCCTTGCATCCAAAGAGGCGCTGATCCACTTCCGCCAGAACATAAGGTCGCTCGTATGCCATCCGCCCCATCATCACGCCATCAACGTGATCCAGATGTTGTTCGACTTCATCAAGGGAGGTAACGCCACCGTTCAGGCAGATTTCCAAACCCGGATAGGCGCGCTTCATCTGGTAGACCAGATCATAATCAAGGGGGGGAACCGTTCTGTTCTCTTTGGGGGAGAGACCGCTCAGCCAGGCCTTGCGGGCATGCACAATGATCGTGCGACACCCGACCTCCCGAAGCTTTTCGATGAGGGCTGGCAGCGCGTCGCGCGGGTCCTGATCGTCCACACCGATGCGGCACTTGACTGTCACAGGAAGTGCCACGGCCTCCCCGATCGCTGCCACGCAATCTGCGACCAGCTCCGGCTCTTTCATCAGGCAGGCACCGAAACGACCGGACTGCACACGGTCGGAGGGACAACCCACATTTAGATTTATCTCATCATAGCCAAAGCCTTCCGCAATGCGCGCGGCCTCGCTTAACTCGGCCGCGTTGCTTCCGCCAAGCTGTAAGGCCAGGCCATGCTCTGCTTCATCGAAGCCCAGAAGGTAGTGCCTGTCTCCATGGATGACCGCCGGTGCCGTTATCATCTCCGTATAAAGGAGAGCGCGCGCGGAAATCAGCCGCAGGAAGAAACGGTCATGACGATCCGTCCAGTCCATCATGGGGGCGACAGAGAAACGACGCTGGGGTTCTGGGGGTCCTGGGGAATGGCTCATAAGCTCTTCTATGCCTCACGGAACGCATGAGGGCAAGCGCATGGGCTCTTACCGCAAGTCTTTCAGCACATGCCAGTAGGTGCGGACCTGTTCCACATACCGGCGTGCCTCATACCCCCGCGCATAACCGTAGCGCAGGGTCGGGTAGACTTTGTCATCTGACAGACTGGCAAGCACCTGTTTGACATCGGCCCATACATTCTTGTCGAGGCCGCGGCGTTCAGCGAGAGCACGCGCATCATAGACGTGCCCAAGCCCCATATTATAGGCGGCAAGGGCAAACCAGTACCGGTCATCGCCCCTTATCGTTTCGGGCAGGCGCGACAGAATGTCCTTGAAGTACAGGGCACCCCCCCAAATGCTCTCCCTGGCATCCGTTCGGTCAGCCACCCCTACATCCTGCGCTGTTGGCCGGGTCAACATCATAAAACCGCGCACGCCCGTCGGGCTTACGGCGTCGGGATCCCACTTGGATTCCTGATACCCCATCGCCGCCAGCAACCGCCACGACAAATCATTACGCCGCGCCGCTGTTCTGAGGTCTCGCTCGTACTTCGGCAGAACCCTGCCAACATCACTGCGAAAACGAACCAGGTCAAGATAGTCAAATTTTGGAAAAAAACTGAAATGGGCTGCGGTGAACCGGTCAATGTCACGGCGCGTTTGCGCCCGCGTCATCCATTCATCAAGCGCATCTCCCAGTTCATCCGCCTTGTGAGCCACGATCCATGCGATCGGGTCTTCCGGGGTCAATGCGAATGCGTTTGTCAGTTCGGGGTAATGGCGGCGGGTGACCTGAAAGATCGGTTCATCTGCGACAGTGCAATCATATGTCTGGTCCCACACGGCCTGCATCAGTGCCTCGGGGCCGGTGTCAGGTTCGCTCCAGACGAGCCCTGGAACAGAGGCCACCTGCAAGGCTTCCACGTAGGCACTTCCCTTTGTCACCGCGATGCGAAGGCCCACAAGGTCCGCAAGGTTCGAGGTCGCGGCTCCACCTTGCCGACAAACCACGATCTGTGGAACGTGCATATAGGGGGGAGAAAACCGGAATATTTTTTCACGCGCCGGTGTCACTGTCAGACCCGCCGCTGCAATATGCGCTTTACCTTCCTCCATCATGTTCAGAATTTCGGGGACAGAGTCGACGGCCAGAAACCTCACAGAGACGCCCAGGGTCCTGGCAAAGGCCCGCACCAGATCAACCTCAAAACCGACCGCCCTGTCATCGCGATCGAGAAAATAGGTGGTGGGAGAATTTCGCGTGGCAACAACAAGCACACCGGCTTCGCGGATGGCCTCAAGAGAAGTGCCTGGCCCCTGCCCCCTCAGCGTAAAGCAGAGCCCCGCGAGAAAGAGGATCAGCAGCAGCAGATGCGGCCACCGGGCCTGCCCGGCACGCCATAGGCGCCGCGCCCCGTCAAACCCCGTGCTCTCATTGTTCCGGCCCAGAACGACCTCCTCAACCATGTTGTCGATCGTTCACAGCGTAGCAAATTCACAGAAAAACCCGCGAGGAAATCCTCGCGGGTGTTGCTTTTACGTGACTTTTCGGTCACGCGCTCACTCTATTTTGGTAATTCGTTAAACGGCTTGTCCTTATCAACCCGGATATCCTGTGGCATCCCCAAAACACGCTCGGCGACGATGTTGCGCAGAATTTCATCTGTTCCCCCGGCGATGCGATAGCCTGCTCCTCCCATCCACTGGTTCTGGAAGACCGCCCCTTGCGGCGAGATTTCCCGGTCACGGATAATCCCGGCCTGCCCTTGCAGGTCCATGGCAAAAGAGCCCAGGTCCTGCATCTTCGCCGCAGAGACAATCTTGGAGATGCTGCTTTCCGGTCCCGGTGTCTGCCCTTTGGACAGGGCGGTCAGAGTGCGGAAGCGGGTATATTTCAATCCTTGCGTTTGCACATACCAGTCGGCAATGCGTTCGCGGACCGCGCCGTTGGCCATCGCGGCCATTTTCTCCATCTCGCTTTCGCGCCCCAGCGACATCAACTCTTCCCAGTCGGCACCGCCGCCGCCGCCCACTGCAAGGCGCTCATTCATCAAGGTTGTGATCGCTACCTTCCAGCCTTCCCCCGGATTTCCGAGACGGTCACTATCAGGCACCCGGACATTGGTGAAGAACACTTCGTTAAACTCGCTCTCACCCGACATTTGTTTGATCGGGCGAACCTCAACACCTGGCGATTTCATGTCCACGATGAACATGGTCAACCCTTTGTGCTTGGGCACCGTCGGATCGGTACGCACAACGACGATGCCGAAGTCGCAATAGTGCGCGCCAGACGTCCAGACTTTCTGGCCGTTGATAACCCAGTCGTCTCCGTCCTTCTCTGCCTTCGTGCGAAGGCCTGCGACATCAGACCCGCCTGCGGGTTCAGAAAACAACTGGCACCAGATTTCGTCACCTTTAATGGCAGGTTTCACATAACGGCTCTTATGTTCCTCACTGCCCCATGCAAGAACCGTGGGAACGCACATGCCCAGACCGATGGCATAGAAACCGCCGGGGGCGAGGTACTTCGACTCTTCCTGGCTGTAGATGACATTCTGGATCGACGAGCCACCCTGACCGCCATATTCCTTCGGCCAGGTGATGCAGGCATAACCGCCATCTGCTTTGGTTCGCTGCCATTTACGAGCACGGTCCAGCGCTTTGTCCAGACCAAGCGAGGGCAATGCGTCTTTGCCTGTCTTTTTCCGGGTTGCATTCTTGTCCAGCCATTCGCGCACCTGCGCTCGGTAGCCAGCTTCTTCGGGCGTATCATTGAAGTCCATGGAATATCCCCATCATTCTCATCAGTTGAGTAGTTAATCTATTTTCCAGGAAAGATCAGGCCGCGTTTCGGGTCTCAAGTCGCGCCACCAGCTTATCTTTCCATTCCAAAGCGCTTCCCAGAGCCAGCGCCAGCAATTTGGAACGGCGGAAATAGAACTGGGTATCTGCCTCCCATGTAAATCCAATGCCCCCATGAACCTGGATATTCTCCTGTGCGGCATATCGAAAGGCTTCGGTTGCTGAAATACGCGCAGCCGCGGCGGCCTCGGGTAACTCAGCCCCTTTGTCGTTCGCCATCATGGCCCCGAAATAACAATTGGACCTGGCCAGTTCGAGCTTCACATACATGTCGGCAATCTTGTGTTTGATCGCCTGGTAAGATCCGATGAGGCGACCGAACGCGTAGCGCTCAAGCGCATAGTCACGCGCCATCCACATGGCCGCCTCCGCCCCGCCGATCTGTTCGAAGGCCATCAGGATAGCCGATGTATCAAAAACTGTCGCCGTAGTGGCCCAGCCGTCTCCTTCGGCACCCAACAGTTCGGCAGGGGCGCCCTTGAAAGAGATTGTTGCGTGGCTGCGGGTCGGGTCGATGGTCTTGACTGTCTCGCGTGTCACCCCCGCGCCGGTCAGGTCCACAAGAACCAGCGACAGAGCGCGCTCACCTTTGCCACCTGTGTTGGCAAGCACAATCGCAAAATTTGCCACGTCGCCATCGGGAACTGGAACTTTGGTGCCGTTCAGTTTGCCGCCATTGAATGAGGTTTCAACCGTCCTTGGGCTTGCGGCGGCTCCGGGGCCTTCCGCCATGGCAAAGGTACCTATCACCTCACCCGAAGCCAGTTTTGGCAACCAGGATTGTTTTTGCTCCTCTGAACCGGCGACCAACAGGGCTTCCGTCGCCAGATAAACAGAGCTGGAAAAGGGAACAGGCGCGGCAACACGGCCTAACTCCTCGGCCACCACACACAATTCCAGGATGCCCAGTCCGACCCCTCCATACTGCTCGGGGATTGCGGTACCTGTCAGGCCCATTTCAACAAGCCCGTCCCAAACGTCCTTTGCGAAAGGCTCATCGCTATCGAGAACCTTGCGCACACGCTCCAGACCACACTTGTCGGTCAGCATTTTTTTGACCTGCTCCTTAAGGAGCTTCTGGTCATCTGAAAAATCGAAGTTCATATTATCCCCTATGTGTCCCAGTCCGTCTGGGTGTCCCTCAAAGAGCCCGTCAATTTACGCGTATTCTTGACCCAAAACCGTTGATTAGAAAGGAATTTCGCCCGAGTTCTTGCGAGACTTTATGGCGCTCTTTTTTGACGCAGGGTCAGACTGAAAAGATCGGATCAAAATCGGTTCCGTATGCTTGGCGCAGCACGCTAAAAGGCCTACATTCGCCGATACATCGCTGTAAAGCGGTCCCCTTTTACCCGATTAGATTGTAATGGTGCCTATGAAAACGGAAGAACCGCGCCCTGTTCTCCTTAACGAATATCGTCCGTCAGCCTTTTTGGTGGATGAAGTCTCTCTTGAGGTCTCGCTCGATCCTGACAAAACAGAGGTCCGCTCCCTCCTGCATATGCGTCGTAATCCTGACGCCCCTAGAAACGACCCACTTGTGCTGGATGGTGAACAACTCAACCTGAAGGAAGTTCGCCTCAACGACGAACGGCTTGGTGAAAACCACTATCAGGTGGATGCAACATCGCTCACGATTGCAAATGTACCCGACCAGTTTACCCTGTCGACCCTGACGACATGCGCCCCGGCAAGCAATACATCGCTTAACGGCCTTTACCAGTCAAACGGTATGTTTTGCACCCAGTGTGAGCCCCAGGGTTTTCGCAGAATCACCTACTATCTCGATCGACCGGATGTGATGGCGGAATTTCGCACACGTATTGTGGCCGATAAAGGGCTCGCCCCTGTCCTGCTGTCCAACGGCAATTGTATTGCCCGGGGGGAGTTGGAGGATGGACGGCATTATGCGGAATGGCATGACCCTTTCAAAAAACCGGCCTACCTGTTTGCCCTTGTCGCAGGAGATCTTGCGGTTGTAGAGGACAGCTTCCGCACCATGTCAGGGCGCGAAGTTGTTCTTCGTATTTTCGTTGAGCCCGGTAATGAAGACCGTTGTGCCTACGCCATGGACGCGCTCAAACGGTCCATGAAATGGGACGAAGATGTTTTCGGGCGGGAGTACGATCTTGACATATTCATGATCGTCGCCGTCAGCGCCTTTAACCTGGGAGCGATGGAGAACAAGGGTCTCAATATCTTCAGTGATAAATATGTGCTTGCGCGGCCGGATACGGCAACAGATGACGACTATGCGGCGATCGAGTCCATTATCGCCCACGAGTATTTTCATAACTGGACAGGCAACCGCATTACCTGTCGGGACTGGTTCCAGCTCTGCCTGAAAGAAGGGCTGACGGTTTTTCGCGATCAGGAGTTTACCAGCGACCAGCGGTCCCGCGCAGTGCAGCGCATCAATGTCGTGCGGCTTTTGCGAACACACCAGTTTCTCGAAGACAGTGGTCCGCTCTCCCACGCCGTGCGCCCGAGCTCTTATATAGAGATCAATAATTTCTATACGGCGACGGTTTACGAAAAAGGCGCTGAGCTGGTGCGCATGATACATACCCGGCTTGGGCGTGAGCGGTTTCGCAAAGGCATGGACCTGTATTTCGAGCGGCATGACGGGGATGCGGCAACCGTTGAGGACTTCCTGTGCGCCATAGGGGACGGCGCGGCTGAAGACCTGAGCCGTTTCAAAAGCTGGTACTCACAGGCCGGGACGCCGGAAGTACTGGTCACTGCCAACTGGGACCGGGCAAGTTCAACTTACACGGTAAAAATGAGCCAGATATGCCCCCCAACTCCCGGTCAACCCAACAAGACAATCCTTCCTATTCCCATCGAACTTGCGCTGTTGCGCCCTGACGGGACAGAGATGCCTCTTCAACTGGAAGGAGAGGCCGCTCCGGGTGCCACCTCCCGGGTTGTCATGCTGGATCAACGTGAACAGGTTTTTCGGTTTCTCAGTGTCACACACAAGCCTGTTCCCTCGCTGTTGCGCGGCTTCACCGCGCCGGTCAAACTCAGTGCCAACCAGAGCGAACGCGACTGGACCTTTCTGATGGCTCACGACAAAGACCCGTTCAACCGGTGGGAAGCAGGCCAGAAATACGCCTCATCCGTTCTGGTTTCCAACACGCGCGCCTTGCAGGAAGGCGGGAAGGCGAGACAGGGAAATGTCTTCTCGGACATTATCGAGACGCTTCTTGCCGATGATCGCCTGGAGCCCGAGTTTGTTGCGCAGATGACAACATTGCCCAGTGAGCAGGCGCTCGCGCAAACGATCGGCTCAAACGTTGATGTGGAGGCCATTCACACCGCGCGAGACGCTTTGAAATCCACGATTGGAGAGAGGCTGTGGGATACGTTGCGCGATACATATGACCGTATGCATGTTCCAGGCCCTTATTCACCCGACGCGCAGAGTGCCGGCCGTCGTACCCTTCGCAATGTATGCCTGTCCTATCTGGTTGCCTCCAGGCGACAAAAGGGGTTGCAGTTGGCGGTCGAGCAGTTTCAGGCGGCGAGCAATATGTCCGACGAAATCGCAGCCCTCGCACTGCTTGCCAACCATGACGGCGATGAGCGCGAAACTGCCTTGCAGGCCTTCCACGAGCGATGGAAGGACGACCATATTGTCATCGACAAATGGTTTGCCCTTCAGGCCGGGTCCGCGCTCCCCCAGACCCTTGAGAAGGTGAAAAAACTGACCCAGCATTCAGCCTTTTCCCTGTCGAACCCCAGTAAGGTTCGAGCGCTGATCGGCAGATTTGCCAACAGCAATCAGGTTCGCTTCCATGCCGCCAGCGGCGCTGGTTATGATTATGTTGGCGAAAAAGTGCTGGAGCTGGACAAGCTTAATTCGCAAGGTGCGGCGCGGTTGCTGGGGGCGTTCAAGTCCTGGCGGCAGTTTGATGCCACCCGCCAGCGCCTGATGAAGGCAACGCTGGAAAACATCCTTAATACCCCCGACATTTCACAAGATGTCTATGAAATCGCAAGCAAAAGCCTGTCGCAATAGGAACCAGATTTTGAATGCTTTGTTCCGGGGCAATGTGGGGCATAATGGCATTGTGTAGAATAATTTCCGGGTGGCGGACCCGCCTGACGCAGATGTGTCGGGTTGCTTGAAGCATCCAGAAACAGTTCGGACATGAAGAACCTGCTGAGAACTTGGGGAGGGTTCTCGGCGGAACATTTTGAAGGTCGGAGTTTCTCCGAGGGACAAATGCGTTATGAATGGGTTGGCTGGCTTGCGGAATATTATGCCCCGGAAATACCTCATTGATAGAATGGAGAGGTCCGTTTCAGACCCTTCTGTCTGGGTACAACGGCTTACGTATGGCGTCTCGGCTTTCGCTCTTTTTGTAGCCAATGGCGCTTTGTTGTGGCAGGACGGGTTCACCCGTACGCTCCTCTTTGCCGCCCTTACAAGTGCTGCCTGTCTGGGGTTGGGTTTCGCTCTGATCCGTGCCAATGAGCGCAAGGCGGAGGCGCAAGCCCAGGTGGCCGAAAACCAGCAGCGCTTCGACATGGCCTTCGCTGGCGCCCGATGTGGTATCTGGGACTGGGATATTTCGGAAAACCGGGTTTACTGGTCAAAAGCCATGTTCGACATGCTGGGCACACACCCGGTCTCAAGGCGGTTAACACTGAACGAGATCAAGGCCCTCACCCACCCCGGGGACCTGAGTGCCATTGAAGACATTATATCGTCCCCCCAAAAGACGAGCCGCTCCTACGACACAAGTTTCCGCCTTCGTCACGATGACGGAAGCTGGATATGGGTGCATGCGAAGGGCCAGGTCTGGAGCAGTGCGCGCAATGCAGGCGACCGGGTTATCGGTATCACCATCGACATTACAGAACAGCGCAAGGCGGAAGCTTCTGCGCAACTTGCAACCGACCGTCTGCATGATGCCATCGATAGTATTGGCGAGGCGTTTGTTCTTTTCGACGCGGATGATGGTCTCCTGGCGTGCAATGCAAAGTTCCTCGAATTTCTTGAGCTTGATGAAGCGGTGGCAAACCGGGGTGTCACGCGTACTGCTCTTCTGGCCGACAGTGGTATCGAAGGGACATGGCCCTCCGGCACCACCGAGAGTGTTGCAGAGTTCCGTTTGCCGAGCGGGCGCTGGCTCCAGATCAGTGCGCGTCCCACCGCCGACGGGGGGCATGTGAGTGTGGGAACAGACATCACAGCGATCAAGGAGCAGGAGGAAGCGCTCACCGCAAACCAGCTCACCCTTCAGGCTACAGTGACAGACCTGGAGGTCTCAAAAACGAAGTTGCAGGACCAGGCACGCCAGCTCGTTGAACTGGCCGAGAAATACGCCTCGGAAAAAACAAGGGCGGAGGCGGCAAATCGCTCCAAATCGGAGTTTCTTGCCAATATGAGCCATGAGTTGCGGACACCTCTTAATGCCATCATCGGATTTTCCGAGATAATGGAAACCCGTCTGTTCGGCCCGCTTGGCGCGCCAAAATATGATGAATATGCGAGCGACATCAAAGCCAGTGGTGAGCACCTTCTTGATGTCATCAACGATATTCTTGATATGTCAAAAATCGAAGCCGGGCACATGACCCTTGAGCGCGAACCCCTTGACGTATCAGAAGCCGTTCAGGAAGCCTTTCGTTTAATCGCCGGACGCGCCGACGTTGCAAAAGTCACCCTCATAAATAAAATCCAGACACTACTGCCAGCGTTTGCGGACAGGCGCGCGGTCAAGCAGGTTTTGCTCAACCTCCTGTCAAACGCTGTCAAGTTTACGGAGCCTGGCGATACCATCACTGTTGATGCGGTATCCGGCGACGGGTTGGTGTGCATTTCGGTAAGAGATACGGGTATCGGCATTCCTGCGGACCATCTCTCCAAGCTTGGCAAACCGTTTGAACAGGTCGCATCGCAACATAGTAAAAAGCACAAAGGAACGGGGCTTGGGCTTGCTCTCTCCCGATCTTTTGTCGAGATGCATGGTGGTGAACTTGTGATCGAGAGCGAAGAGGGTGTAGGAACAACCGTGTCGTTCACTCTGCCCCTGCGTCCAGTACACTAAGGTGGGTATGGCACACTATTGCCCGTCACGTCGAAAAAATAGACGGACAGGGGAAGTTGCAGACCGTGTCTTCAGGGAAACTGCAGAAAAGCTCGTTTGCGCAATACGACAGGAACCCGTTGGTGCCCCTCCCCCTCCTGGTCCACATCGACGGTGAGCCCGTCTGACAGGTCCAGTACGCCTGCCTCAACCGTTACCAGGGCAACATAGAGCTGAAGTACCGGGGACCATGCCTGCGATGTAATCTGCCCCACCTGCCGGTCGCCGATACGGAGGATGCTGGCGCGCGTGCCTTGTGGTACATTGATCTCAATCCCCCTCATAGCGGTGGGACTGCCTCTCCGGGCGATCTCTGAGAGAGCCTTTTGTCCGTTGAATATGGTTCGCTCCAGGTCCACCATATGGCCTTGTCCCAAAGCAAAAGGAGAGCCGGCAAATGAAGGGTCGGGTACATCAAATGCGCCGTGATAGTCAATGCCCTCCAGAGGCACCCCGTTTTCCAGACGTGCAATGTTCCGGACAGATAAACCAACGGGTAATATCCCAACGCTCCGGCCCGCCTCCAGCAGACGGCGCCACACAATAGGCGCATCATCGGGGTCAACCCAGAGTTCATATTCAAGTCCCCCCGTCATCCCCGTTCGGCTTACATAAACGGGCATGCCTCCCGGCTCACACCAGATGGCCTGCATCTTCTCCAATGTATCGGCGGGCTTAACCCCGGCGGCAAGAAGGACAGCCTTTGCTGACGGTCCAGCAAGAGACATGGCGGCAATCGTTCCACTCACATCCTCGACGCAGACTTCAAAACCGTCGGCAGCATCCAACAGCCAGTCCAGATGATGAGACCGTACCACCAGCCGGAAGTCGCTCTCGCCCAGGCGAAAGAGAAGGCCTTGCGTCACAATGCCCCCATCACCCGCACACAAAAGCGCACGCACGACATGGTTCATGCCCACCCCAGCCGTCGAGCGTGTCAGCAATCGATCCAGATAGAGGCCGGCTTCCTTTCCCGATATCCGGTATTTCACCAGGGGTGAAATGTCAGACAGGGCTGCGCGCGTGCGCAGCGCATCATATTCCTGCTCAATCGTGGTGTAGACATTAGCCAGCGTGTACCCGTTCCACTCAGCCCATTGATTGGTACGACTGTGGCTGGCCGAAACCAGATGCAGCGGCGTTGTCAGAACATGCCGTTCGAAGGGGTGTTCATTCGCAGGCTGCTCAAACCATGCCCGTTCCGGCGCAACACCGGCTCCATCAAGAGGAGAAGCTGGCGCAACCTCTTCCTTCTCCCTGCCATTGAGGTTGATCTCGCTCATGAGACTTCCTTTCGGGCAAGCACTGTCTCTGCCGCATATTTTCCGGGTAGGCCCGTCAGCCCCCCGCCCGGGTGGGTGCCTGAGCCACACAGATAGAGCCCGGCAACCGGCGTGGCATAATTAGCCATTCCCGGTGCGGGCCGGAAGGCCAGCAACTGATCGAAACTCATATCACCTTGATACCAGTGCCCGCCCTTAAGGCCGAATTTTTCCTCGATTTCCGGCGGGGTCAAAATTTCCCCGGCGATGATTTTGTTACTCAGGTCCGGCGCGTAAAGAGAAATGGTGTCGATGACCCGTTTTACAAATTCGTCCCGTCGGGCCTCCCACCCGCCTTCCACGCTGTAGGGAACGTTGGGAATGATAATCGAGAGGACATGGTGCCCCATCGGAGCCAGACGGGGATCGTGATAGGAGGGAATGACCATCTCCATCACAGGGTCAAGGGTCAGTTCATTTCGTTTTGCCGCAAGGAAAGAACGGTCCACCGTTGCCATGTCAGGTGCTATCAACAAACGTCCGCCATATTCGCGATCTGAAAAATTCTCGAATGTCGGAAGGCCCTCCAGGGCCAGATTGATCTTGGCGGTCGTGCCCTGCTTTCGCGTGCGGCGAAGTTGTTTGACCTGTGGCACCTCAAGGTGGCGGCTTCCAAGAAGATCAAGACAGGTTGTTTTAGGGTCTGCGCTGCTCATCACCAATGGTGCACGGAAGACGGTTCCATCCTCCAGTTTCACGCCTGTTACTTTTCCCTGCTCAACCATGATCCGGATGACAGGACTGTTCAGGCGGACGCGCGCACCTGCGTTCTCTGCTGATGCTACCAGCGCATCAGACAAAGCGCCGGTTCCCCCAACCGGGTAGCCCGTCCCCTGCCCCAATGTTTCAAGCGCCCTTTTATACAAGAATGAAAATGCAGTTCCTGGTGTCCGAGGGCTGGAATGGTGTCCAAGTGTAGCGTCGAGTGCCAATGCACCCTTCAGCAGGTCGCTCTCAAATGTGCGATCAAGAATGCGGGTTATGCTGGAAGGCATGAAACGCAGGAAAGCGCGCAGATCATGGGGGCCGAGTTTCTCAAGCCGGAAAGCAACAGCCCTGGGCACGCGTGCCGACAGGCCCGGGCCTATATCTGGCACAGGGCCTTCCAACAGCGGCGCTATTACCGAGACAAATTTCTTCATCTGGGCATCGAAGCGTACCCATGCTTCACCGTCCTCGGTGGAATGGGCGTTCAAAGTCGCAACATCCTTTTTCCCTTTGGACGGGATAACAATGTGTTTTCCACCCTGGTCGAGTGCAACGGTTACAACGTCCTGGGTTGCCCAGATAAGCCCGTGTTTGGCGAGCTTCAAATCTCTCTCAATCCGTTTTGGAAAAGATGAAATAAGGTGTGCGCCGGTTGAGACCTGATAGTCGGGAGAAATCTCGGCTGTGCGCGCTGCGCCGCCAATAGCGGTGCCTGCTTCCAGAACCACAACCTTCTTTCCCTCACGTGCCAGATATCCAGCGCTCACCAGGCCATTGTGGCCGGCGCCTATAACAATCGCGTCATATTGAAGGGCATCTTCACTCATCGACCCCTCCCCCTCAATGATCCAATAATTTCCTGTGCCGCGTTGACACCCGCAGCTCCCAGAGCAAGCCCTCCCGGGTGTGCACTGGCTGAACAGATATAAAAATTGCTGATCGGGCTTGCGTAAGCGCTGTATGTCGGAACTGGCCGATTGAAAAACATTTGATCCAGCGACATCTGGCCGAGAGACGGATCGCCTCGCGTATACCCTGCCTCATTTTCAATATCGGCTGGTACGCGCAATTCCTCACCGACAATCTGCTCTTCAAAACCTGGGGCGTGGTGTGCAATCATATTTTTTACTGTCTGCATCAGCGCCTCACGACGCGCAGGCGACCAGACGCCATCATGCAACTCGTGGGGCACATACTGAACGGTTACGGAGAACACATGTCCACCGGGCGGCGCCAGACCAGGGTCTTCAATGGTCGGTATCGCTATATCCAGCAGCGGTTTTTCGGGTGGATACTGCTCCGACCAATGGTCATAGGCCCGATCCATCTGTGCAAGAGAACCGCCGATCATCAGCCCTCCCGATAACGCAGGCAGGCCCTCCGGCAACCCGGTAAAATGTGGCATCTCTTTGAGCGCAAAATTAACGCGTGCGACAATCCCTTCCATCTGGACGTTTGCAACCTCGCGCGCAAACTCGTCCGGCAGCCCCGCCCACTGAAAAAGGCTCAGAAAACTTCGCTTGATGTCGAGGTCCGAGACGATCACACCCGCCTCGATCTCCTCGCCGTCCGCCAGGACAACGGCGGTGGCCTTCTTTTTGGCCATCTTGATATCTGTCACTTCCGCATCAAGGCGAATTTTTCCGCCTCGGGCTTTTACAATGTCGGCCAGCACCCGGGAGAGAGCTTCCATCCCTCCCTTGGGGCTCATGCGCCAGGGCGCACCGCCTTCGCTCCCGTTTAACCAGAGCGGTGCCAATAAAGCGGCGCTGGTCGGGTCATAGGGACCCAGTGCGCGGCCGATAAGGGCGGGGGCTGCCAGATGTGAAATGACTTCGGGGCTTTCAAAATAGTCGCCAAGAAGATCAGCTAAAGAAAGAGACCAGAAACGGGTGAGATCGTAGAGCGCCTCGGGTCTCATGGCTGCGACCTGCCGGACCTGAGAGAGCCTGCTCTGCCAGGCGCTCAGGGAGCGGATCGCCGGATCGTCTGGCGTGCGGAGCAGACTGTCGCGAATGGTCGCCGCCTGGCGTTGCATATCGCGGGCAAAGCGCGGCCAGGCATCGGCATCGCGCCGGGAGTGGCGGGCAAGCTCACGCAGCATCACATGTGTGTTTGTATAGTTTGCGACGTAGGTTCCATCGTCGAAGAGCGAAACACCCCCCTCACGGCGAACCATCTGCAATCCATAACGGGCAAGATCAAACTCTCGGATTAGTTCTGGTGGGAGATACCCGTTGGAAAACCCGATGGGCGAAACAGAGTATCCGGGCGCAAGCGCATTGTGCACTGCCTGTCCGCCAACACGGTTTGTGCGTTCGACAACGAGGACCGACAGGCCTGCACCGGCCAGACGCGCGGCGGCGGTAAGCCCGTTCAGTCCCGCTCCGATAATCACCGCGTCTGCGCGTTCCATGTATTCCTCACTCTACTACGCCCGGTAGTATGTCCTAAAAAGAGACGACACATCACCGTTTCAACCCTGCAATCACGCCGTTTTTGTCCCGAGACGGGACGCCAACATGGCGAGACTTCCAGCCTTAACCCTGTTTCCGGCAGTCCGCTGCCATTGTTGACGTGCGACACGCACTCGACCATTGGAGCAGGCAAACCCGGTTGCCAAATCAGTTGCCAAATCATCTGCAATTTTCTCACCAAGCCCCTTGAAAAGGCATCCGGGGTGAGAACCGGGCCTTCCTTTTGTTCATCTCACCAAGGACTGAAAGATATCTACAACCTGTTGCTGCGCCTCTTTCAGGGTTCTCTCAAGCACTGCAAAATCGGGAGCCTGACCGCCCTGCGCCAGCCGTGTCTTCAAGCCTTCCGTCGCAGTGTCGGGGGCAAGCGTGCCCGTTACGCAAATACGGATGATTTGAGTGAGATCATGCTGGAGGTCAAATGCGCAGACGAGAGTTTCTGCAACTTCCGGCGTCACCACTCCCAGGGTTGCCGCCCGCCCGAACACGGCGCGCGTGTCCGGCGTCAGAATTTCAGGATGTGCGTGAGCGTAAACGAGCTGCAAGAACTGGGCAATAAACTCAAGGTCAATGAGGCCGCCGCGCACATGCTTCAGCTCCCATGGATCATTTGAGAGGAACTCCTTTTCAATTCGCTGGCGCATGGCGATCACATCTGCCGCCACGCTCTCCCTGTCGCGCGCGCAGACGAGCGTTTGACGGATAACCTCCTCCACCTTTGCTGCGATAGAGGGAGAACCGGCAATCACACGCGCCCGCGTCAGGGCCATATGTTCCCAGGTCCAGGCCTCATCTGCGTGGTACCGGGTGAACGAGGCCAAATGGGTGGCGACGGGCCCCGCGTTTCCCGAGGGCCGCAATCTCAGGTCCACCTCATAGAGTTTCCCCTCTGTCGTTGGGACGGTCAGGGCGCTTACAAGCTGCTTGGTCACACGCGCATAGTATGGGGAGGCGCCCAGCGGCTTTGCGCCATCCGACACGACATCAGTTTCCCCGTGGTCGTAAACCACGATGATGTCCAGATCGGAGGAGGCGCTCATCTCTCTGCTCCCCAGCTTACCCAGAGCAATGACCGCCATTTCCCCACCGGGCAAAGCTCCATGCCGGGTGGCGACTTCGTCAACCACACGCGGGACAACGTGCCGAACAAGAGCCGTCGCGATGGCGCTATAGGCTGGCCCGGCTTCACGCGCGTTGGCACTTTCCGACAAGATACGCACGCCGACGCGAAACCTTTGCTCCCGCGCCCAGACACGGACAAGATCAAGCACATCCTGATAGTCCCGGGCCGCCTGCATGTTGCGTGACAGCACGGCTTCCAGTTCCGCTTCTCCCGGTAGTCTGGCAAAGAAATTTGTCGTCAGAACAGCGTCAAAAACCGAGGCATTCTGGCTGAGATAACTCGCAAGGCGTGGGGCTGTGCCGCAAACACCCGCGATCAGGTTCAGCAGATTAGGATTTGTGTAGAGCAGTGAGAAAAGCTGTACGCCGGCAGGGAGCCCCTCCAGAAACTGATCGAAACGCACAAAGGCAATATCCGGGTCAGCCGTTCGGGACAAGGCGCGGAGCAGTTCAGGCATCAGAGCGGTCAACCGTTCTCTGGTTCGGGGACTGCGGGTCGCGGCGTAGGCCCCCGTGTGCCACGTCCTTATGGTGTGAGCCATATCACCGGGCCGCTCGAAACCCAGCTCACTCAACGTCCTGAGCGTGTCCGGGTCATTGTCAGTGCCGGTAAAGACCAGGCTTCCCCCCTCCTCTCCCAAAGGCGGCGCGCTTTCAAACAGGGCGCGGTAGCGCGTCTGCACATTCCTCAGGTGATGCAGCAGATCACGCTCAAAACTCTCGCGCCCGTCATAGCCCATGAAAATCGCCACATGGGTCAGGCTTTCGTTACCTGCCGGCAGGGAATGTGTCTGTTCGTCGTCAATCATCTGCAGGCGATGTTCGAGCGTTCTCAAAAACCGATAGGCTTGCTGCAAATCATCAACGACGGGAGCCTCGATCCACCCCTTGTCCGCCAACACATCAAGCATCGGGCACGTCTGTAGTCCCCGCAGGTCCGGGTCGCGGCCCCCTGCAATCAGTTGCTGGGTCTGGACGAAAAACTCGATCTCCCGAATGCCGCCGCGCCCCAGCTTGATATTGTGTCCGGCCACCGCAATTTTCCCGTGGCCCCCAACACTGTGTATCTGGCGCTTCATGGAGTGAATATCCTCGATTGCCGCGTAATCGAGATATTTTCGCCATATGAATGGGGCCAGCATTGAGAGAAACCGCTGGCCTGCCTCCCTGTCCCCGGCTGCGATACGCGCTTTTATGAAAGCGGCGCGCTCCCAGTTCTGCCCCCGGCTTTCGTAATACTGCTCCGCCGCCGGGAGCGACACTGCCACCTGGGTCCCCCCCGGGTCAGGCCGAAGGCGCAAATCCGTGCGGAAAACGTACCCATCCTCCGTCCGCTCCTGCATGAGGCGAACAAGGTCTTTGGTCAGACGTACAAAAAAAGTCGAGTGATCCAGACCGTCCCGTAACCGAAGAACGCCCGGTTCGTAAAAGACGACGATATCAATGTCGCTCGAATAATTGAGCTCGCCGGAGCCATATTTCCCCATTGCCAGAACGACCAGCCCGCTTTGCGCGGCTACGTCCTGCGCGCTCACGGACCCTTCAGGCAAAATATCGCCCCTCACGACCGCCTGCCTTAACAGCCATTCGAGACCGGAACCCAAAACAGTATCAGCAAACCGGGTGAGGTTCCCTGTGACCCTCTCAAGGGACCACAGCTCGCTCAAATCGGCAATCGCGGTTCGCAGCGCCATTTCGGTTTTGGCCCGGCGCGCGAGAGCCATAAGGCCCTCAAAGGTGTCGGTATTTCGCGCCTGTTGCGCGAACATCTCCATGGCTGAAGAAAAAGCGACATCCGGCGGATCACCTGCAAGCCGGGCCACCAGTGTCGGATGGCGCAAACATATGCGCGTCAGAAATGGAGAATTTCCTGCTAACGCCCGCACCAGATGAGCGAAGGGATGAGTTGCGGCCACGCTCTCCCATTCGGTGCCCGCCAGAGCGGCCCTCACATCACAAAGGACGGCCTCGGCGCGGCAGAGGTCGGCCGGAGCCGGCATCCGGTCAAATTGGTCAAGCACCGTCATGTCGGACACGTCACACCGCCTTGTTCGTCGCACTTCAAGTCCCGCTACAGAACCTAAAATTGAAACCTAGAACGAAAAAGGCCCACCGAATTTCGATGGGCCCATTCCTACAGCATTGCTGAAGTTCGATCAGCAGCCTGCTGATGTTTTCAACTGAGCCGCCGGGCGGAAGCGCAAGGTTTTGGATGCCTTGATCTTGATCGCTTCGCCGGTGCGTGGGTTGCGCCCCATGCGCGCCTTGCGCTTGGAAACAACGAACGTCCCGAACGTGCCGATGGTGTACTTGCCTTCCTTCTTCGATGCCTTAAGACCAGCTTCGATTTCGCCAAACACCAGTTCCACAGAACGCTTTGCTTCTGCTTTGCTCAAATCTCCTGCAGCGGCTACCCGCTCAATAAAGTCTGCTTTGCTCATAAATCCACTCTCCTATTTTGGCCTCCGGGTGCCCCCGTCTTTAAGAGCAGTAACAAAAGTGAAATCTTCTCGCCACGAAAAATCGCACGGAAAACGCTCTGAAGGACTTTTTTTGGGCGATAAGAGGGCAGAAACGCATAAAACATCGAAATTGACGTTCCGAAACCAGATTGGACTGCCAGATTCCGGCTTGGGAATGCGGGTCAGAGAACATTTCCGAATCAGTTTTCGCATTCCTAAACCCCGCGATTCGCACGCGCATCAGAGCACAACGTCGATCATGGGGAAGCTATCGGGTGTGGCGGCGCCTTGTTCAAACATGCCCCGTAGACATGCGGAGCACCGCCCGCAAGCCTGGCCGGGCATCCTCTAACGTCAGGTCTCCGTTGTGCAAATGGGCCAGTGCAGCGACAAGTGAGAGACCCAGGCCGCTGCCAGGCGTGTTACGGCTCACCTCAAGCCTGACAAACCTGTCGAGGACACGCTTGCGATCGCGTTCAGCAATTCCTGGACCATTGTCAGAGACACTCACCCACACATCGGCTCCTTCCCTCCCGGCGCTGACCGTCATTTCCGGAGCCCTCCCGGTAGGCAGATTGCCATGCTTGATAGCATTGTCCATAAGGTTCGCAATCGCCTGAACCAGCAATTCCCGACTTCCAAATACGCTAAGTCCCTCTTCAATATCAACGCTACACTCAATGCCGGCCTCTTCTGCAACCGGTACATAAAGTTCCGTCGCATCGCGTACCAGCTCACTCAAATCAATACGGCTCATCATGTCGCGTTGGGAACCCGCTTCGGCGCGCGCTATCGCCAACAAGGAATTAAAGGTCGTCAGAAGCTGGTCTGCATCTGAAATTGAGCGTTCAAGTTCGTGGCGAACGTCCTCGTTCGTTCCCGGCTGGATCAATGCTCTCTCAAGCCGTGTTCGCAGCCGGTTCAGGGGGCTGCGCAGATCATGCGCAATATTGTCTGTTACCTCCCGCATCCCCACCATCAGACTTTCAATCTGATCGAGCATGTTGTTCAAGCTCTCCGCCAGTTGGTCCAGCTCGTCCCCCGACCCCATCACGGATACGCGCTGTGACAGGTCTCCGCGCATAATGTTGCGGCTGGTTTGATTGATCTGGTCGACCCGCGCCATCATGTTGCGGCTGATGATGACACCACCAACCAACCCAAAGGCTACCGTCAGCGCAATTGCCCATGCCAGGGATGTCGTAATGAGCTGTTCGATACTCCGTAACTCCTGAATATCCCTTCCAACGACAAGAAATGATCCATCGGTCAGATCAAACGCTCTCGCACGCGCCGTATGCAGTTTCGGCCCCTCCATGGTGCGGCGCTGATATTCAAAATCAAGCCAGCCATCAGGCCCAAGTGTCGCGTCCGGGCGCTTGTCGAGGTTGCCCGCGAGAATATTGCCGCGCACATCCACGACCAGATAAAGGTTCTGCCGGGGGTCACGGCTGCGCTGGATCACGGTGTGTACAAGCTGCCCCAGCCCTCCTTGCGCATACTGCTCGGCCAGCCCCGTAATTTCCGCCTGTACTGCCTCATCCGTCTGACGTGCAAGGAAACCCGCCGTGTTCCAGTACACGTATCCAAGAAGGGCAATGGCGGACGTGACAAAAAGAGCCAGGTAAATCAGGACCAGCCGGAAAGTCGTCGTGTTTAGAAGATTACGCTGTTGCACGAAGCGAATACCCCGCGCCCCGGATCGTGTGCAAAAGCGGCACATCGAAATTCTTGTCTATCTTTGAGCGCAGTCTGGAAATGTGTACGTCGATAACATTGGTCTGGGGATCAAAATGATATTCCCATACATTCTCCAGCAACATGGTTCGCGTAACCACACGATCCGCATTTTTCATCAGATACTCAAGCAGACGAAACTCGCGGGGCTGAAGATCAATTTCCACCCCGGCCCGTATCACCTTACGGGACAACAGGTCGACCGACAGGTCTGCAACCTGAAGTCTTGTCTGCACCTGTTCAGTGTTCGAGCGCCGGACCAGAACTTCGATCCGCGCAAGCAGCTCAGCAAATGCATAGGGTTTGGTGAGGTAGTCGTCTCCCCCGGCCTTCAACCCCTTAATCCGGTCTTCCACCTCGCCCAGTGCACTCAGAAACAGGACCGGCGTGGTGTTGTCTTCCGCCCGAATGGCCGCCACGATGCTCAGTCCGCTTTTCTTGGGCAACATGCGGTCCACCACCATCACATCGTAGGCAGCCGACATGGCAAGGCTCAGTCCTTCGTCCCCATCTACCGCATGATCGACCGTATGGCCGTTTTCGCACAGTCCCTTCACCAGGTAGGTGGCCGCTTCGATGTCATCTTCAATGACGAGCACCCGCATACTGTCTCCCTCACTCTCGCTCACCGACATATTTTTTCGCAGCTTTGGCTGCCTGCCAATCTGCCAGATAGTCTATGCGAAAATCGGGGCCGGTGGCGAGGGGAATGGGGGTAATTATCCAAGCCCCCCCTCAGCGCATCGCGTGGCTCAGGGCGTTGTGTCACCTTGAGTGTTCATAATATCCTTGAGGCGGGCTTTTTCACCCTCACTGAGGGGCACGGTTTCTCTTTTCGGGCGCTCACTTCGTCTAATGACAATAAAGACGGTGATCCCACCTGCCAGGAGCAGGGCAAACGGTGCAAGCCACAAAACCCATGTCCGCTCATTAAACCTGGGGCGCAGCAACACAAATTCGCCGTAACGGGCAACAATGTAGTCGAGCACTTGTGCGTCGCTTTCGCCAGCGATCAAACGGTCACGCACCAGCAGGCGCAGGTCGCGCGCAAGCGGTGCTTCGGAGCCGTCAATCGACTCGTTCTGACAAACAAGACATCGCAGTTCCTGCGACAGGGCGCGGGCGCGCGCCTCAAGAGCCGGATCGCTCAATGCCTCTCCGGGGTCAACTGCATAAGCAGGCCCTGTAACCAACAGACACAACACAATCACTGAGTATATCGCCTGCCTCATGGTGTCGTCGGTTCTTTCGGCGTGGCACGCGCACGCTTAGGCGCCCCGACACGGTAGCGACGGTCACTGAGAGAAACCATCCCCCCGACAACCATGATAAGCGCGCCGATCCATATCCATGGCACCAGCGGGTTCACATACGCCCGGAAGGTCCATTCACCCTCTCCCGTGCCTTCCCCCAGCACCACATAAAGATCAGCGATCCAAACAGTGTAAATTGCGGCCTCCGTCGTCGGCATCCCAGAAACGGTGTAAACGCGTTTTTCCGGGTACAGGGTCACAATCTCCCGGCCCGCCCGTTCAACAAATATCTCGGCTCTGTCTGCACGAAAGTTGGCGCCGTCATAGGGGCCCATGTTAACGAGCGTCAGTGTATACCCGCCCACTTCCATCTTGGAGCCCAGAGCCAGTGTCTCAATGCTTTCCACCCGCCATGCGCTAATGCCCACAATGCCGATCACCATAACCCCGACGCCTGCATGAGCCAGGGCAGTGCCCCACGCAGAGCGCGGTAGTCGAAGCGCTTTTGACGCCGCCTCTCGCAGGCTTGCGCCGCGAAATAATCGAACACGGTACGCAATCTCGCTGAGTGCGCCTGCGATCAACCACACGCCAATGCCAATGCCGAACGGGGCCCCCCACGGGCCGCCATTCTGCCAGACCCATGCGGCGCCAAACCCCGTCATCCCAATAATGCCGGCAGCGCCCAGCCGCTGGGTTGTGCCCAGCAGGTCCGCCCTTTTCCAGCCCAGCATCGGGCCGAACGGCATGAGCAAAAGGAGAGGCGTCACGATCGGCAGAAATGTCAGATTGTAAAATGGCACACCGACCGAAATTTTCGATCCGTCCAGTGCGTCCAGTGCCAGAGGGTAAAGCGTGCCGACAAACACCGTTGCGGTTGCTGTCGTGAGCAGCAGATTATTGATAATCAACGAGGTCTCACGGCTGATGGGGGCAAACAGGCCTTCCACTTTCAAGGCGGGGGCGCGCGCGGCGTAGAGCAGCAATGCTCCCCCGATCAGAAAGACCAGAATGGCGAGGATGGCCAATCCCCGGTCCGGATCAACCGCAAAGGCGTGAACGGAGGTGAGCACGCCGGAGCGCACAAGAAATGCGCCGATCAGGCTGAGGCCAAAAGTGAAAATTGCAAGCAGTAGGGTCCAACGCTTCAAAGCGCCTCTTTTTTCAACAACAATGGCGGAGTGAAGAAGAGCCGTCCCCAGTAACCAGGGCATGAGGGATGCATTCTCCACCGGGTCCCAGAACCACCAGCCCCCCCAACCAAGTTCGTAATAGGCCCACCAGGAGCCCATGGCGACGCCAAGCGTCAGGGAACACCAGGCCGCCAGCGTCCAGGGCCGGACCCAGCGCGCCCAGGCAGGGTCAACACGGCCTTCAAGAAGAGCGGCGACAGCAAAAGAAAAGGCGATCGAGAAGCCGACATATCCCGCGTAGAGAAAGGGGGGATGGAAAGCCAGTCCCGGGTCCTGCAAAATGGGGTTCAGACCGCTCCCGTCAAAAGGAGCCGGGTCGAGCCGCAAAAACGGATTGGAGGCAAAGAGAAGAAACAGCAGGAATGTAACCCCGATCAGTCCCTGCACTCCCAGCACCCGCGCGCGCAGCCCATCGGGCAAATTGCGCCCAAAGAAGGCAACAGAAGCGCCAAAGCCTGCCAGGATCAACGTCCACAGCAGCATGGACCCCTCGTGGTTTCCCCAGGTGCCCGACAGCTTGTAGATAAGCGGCTTGGCGCTGTGCGAGTTTGCAGCGACCAGCGCCAGCGAAAAATCCGATACCGCAAACGCATATACAAGGGCTGCAAACGAGGCCAGCAAAAGCAGAAACTGAACCCGCGCAGCCGGCACAGCGACCCGTCCCAACGCCGGGTTAATATACATGCCAACCAGCGGCCCGAGCGCCTGCACAAGTGCCACCCCCAATGCCAGCACCAGGGCGAAATGTCCCAGTTCCGTAATCATGGGTAGGTCCCCTGCTCATATGTCTCGGCTTGAGGAGCCCCCCCGCCGTCATCCTCGCCCTGCCAGTTGCCGGAGCGCTTCAGCGCGTCGGCAACTTCGGGAGGCATGTAGTTTTCATCATGCTTGGCAAGGACCGTGTCAGCGGCAAAAGTGCCATCCGCCAGCAACACGCCTTCGGTTACCACGCCCTGTCCTTCGCGAAACAGGTCAGGCAGCAGGCCGACATAGGTGATCGTCAGGCTCGTGCTCAAATCGGAGACATCAAAACGGACGCGGGCGTCATCGCCGTGAATAATGCTGCCCTCAACCACCAGGCCACCGACCCGCATACGCGTTCCCGGAACTACTTCTTGCGCCACCACATCACTGGGGCCGTAAAAGAAGACGATATTGCCCCGAAGCGCAAAAAGCACAAGCCCAACGGCCACGCCCAGAATACCAAGACTGATGCCGATCAGGATGGCGCGGCGCTGCTTGCGCGTCATAAGAAATGCTCCGATAGATTGCGGGGACGACCGATTATAACACCCCCTGATATAGCGAGCCGCAGCGCTCTGCGAAACCGACAAATCGACGCGGAACACCAAAAATTCCCGAATCCGGCCCCATTGCCCGCGTGGGCCTTCATGTCACAGGCCAAATGCTGCCCGGGTGATCGGCCCCACCATGCCGTCGGCCGCCAATCCCAGCTCGCCCTGACGCTCCACAACCAGGCGTTTCAGGCTTTCGTCAAACACCCCGTCCACATTCATCGTGTACCCAACTGCCGCCAGCGCTTTCTCCAGTGCCTTCACATCGGCCCCACTCATGGGAGGGTCGGTGAGTTTCAACGTCCGCAGTCCAGCATCTTCCGCCGTCACCCGCACCGGCGGCCCGGCCAGTAGCGCGGTCGCCTCCACCTGAACGCCGCGCGCCATGAAGGGCAGCTCAAGGGTCCAGTTACCTGCTTCCATCAACGCCAGAACCGTATCCATCCGGTAGACGGTTTTCTGGAGCAGCGCATTGCGATGCCCCGCCAGCCAGTCGCGCCTTTCGCTGACATATGCCTTTATCCAGGCTTTTTCTCCCAAATCGCCGGGCGTGCCCCGCCTCTCCAGGGTCCGGCCTTTGATAAACCGCCAAGAGCCATGAATGTGACTGTCGTAAACCACAGCCAATGACAAGGGTAGAGACAGGCCGAGCGTTGCGGCCGCAGACACGGAGGGTGCCCAGTATGCTTCATCAAAAAACAGATCCTGAACCTTTTGCATCACCGGATCGCCCCCGGCCGCGTGCAATAGATCCTTAAACTTCGTGTCAAAGTCCAGGCTCACATCAACATCATCCAACCGGGACAGATAGTTTTCAAGGTGTCGTCCGAATGCAGCACCGGCGGCGCCCACGTATCGCTTGATGAGGAGGTAAAGGTTGCCTGATGCAAGGGTTGTTTGCGCCCGACCATAGGTCAAATGACCCGTGTCCCCCGGAAGCACTGTTACCTTGCCATAATCCCCGACCGCAGTGCCCGTCTCAAAAATGTTCACGACCGCCTGCGCTGCCTTTTTTTGTAGCTCTGTAATGCTCATCTCGATTTCCCTATGTGAAAGGCCTCGCCCAGAAGCTTGCCCCGGCAGCGGCACTTATGACTTCGTGTGCCCAGTTTGTGCGGGATCATGAGGATAGGGGATAAGATGTATTTGTCACATTGTGCGAGGGCCGCGATGAGCGCCCTCAGAACGGCCAAGGGGCTTATTCTTCGCCCAGGCGTTCACGAACAGCCCGTATCTGGAATTCCACGGCTGAGCGCCACGGAGCTTCTTCCGCTGCATCCGCAAGCAACGCCTCCCAGTCGGAGAGAGCCCGGCCGAACTGACCTGCCTGGGCCTTTGAGAGGGCCATGTAGAACCGCGCCCTGGCTTGCTTCGGATCCATCTCCAACGCCGCCTCAAAGGCCTGGCGTGCTGGCAATGGTACCATTCCATCCCCTGAAAGGGTCAAGGCCTCACCCAGTCCCGCCAATGCATCTGCATCCCGACCGTCGATCTGCATGATCCGACCAAAGGCGTTGATGGCGTCGCCGTACCGGCCAAGCTGAAGATAGACGGGCCCAATAAGACGCCAGCCAAGGACGTCCTCCGGCTCCACCTTCAACCGCTGTTCCAAACGGGCAACCAGGCCCTCAACGGGCAACTCGTCCAGCGGCTGTGCCAGCCGCTCAAAATAAGGTTGGGAAGGAAGCCCTGGCGATCCAAGCGAGAGATAGACACCAAGCGACAGGACCGGCAATGCCAGAACAATCCCTACAGAGACCACCCGCCGCGTTCGCAGCGACAGGGGCGCCGCCGCTCCCTGCACATCATCAGCCGCCGCCAGCAGCCGGCGTGAAATTTCCAGCCGCGCGGAAGCAGCATCAACCTGAGGCAACGCACCCCGGGCAACATCTCGTTCAACCTCCAAAAGCTGGTCACGATACACTGCCACCGCTGTTTCTTCGGGTGGCGCACTCGGCGTGGTGCCTCGCAGCGACCGCACAAAGTAGGCAACGGCCGCTGCCGTGAGGACTGCGAACACCAGCCAAAGCGTGAATTCATCAAAGCTCAAGGGCACAGAAGGTCTCCCACGATAAATCAGATGGGAGAGATATAGAGGCTTATGTCACGCGCGTCACGGGGCGTTTAACAGCCCTGACACTGGTTTCACCTGGGGTGCGTCAATCCGCTCCAGAGGCAAATCAATAAACACGCGCGTCCCCTCGCCGGGTTCACTTTCAATTGTCAATGTTCCCTCATGTAGCTCCGCAAGGCGGCGTGCAAGCGGCAGGCCTAAACCGGTTCCCTCATAATTCCGCGTCAGTTCTCCGTCCACCTGGCGGAATGGCTCCATCGCGCGCGGAATATCTTCCGGGGCCATGCCAATCCCCTTGTCAATGACGGCAATCCGCAACGCGGTATCTGTTGGTTCCACATGCAACCGGACAGTTGATTTCTCGGGAGAGAATTTCACGGCATTGGAAAGCAGATTTATGAGAATCTGCTTGATGGCGCGTTCATCGCAGACCAGAACCAGGTCATCATCGTACATCGTCCATTCCAGTTCAATGCCAGCCTGTTGAGCGCGAGGGGTTACAATGCGGGTTACGGCGTCCAGAAGGTAGCGCATTTCCACTTCTTCCTCCGCCAGCTCAAAGTGCCCGGCTTCAATTTTGGAGAGATCCAGAATGTCATTGATAATGTTCAGAAGATGGATGCCGGAACTGTTAATATCGTGCGCATACTCTTTGTAGCGGTCTGTCCCCAGAGGGCCATATATCTCCCGTTCCAATGCTTCGGAAAACCCGATTATGGCATTAAGCGGTGTTCGCAGTTCATGACTCATATTGGCAAGAAAATCGGTCTTTGAGCGGTTTGCCGCATCTGCAAGGTCGCGCGCCTCCCGCAATTTTTCGACCTCATGTTGACGGTGCGTAATGTCGTGAAGCGCGATCAAGATCGCAGGCGCACCGTGATACCGCATGGCCGACGATGTCACATTAACCCACAGCTCGCGGCCATCCGCGGCTGTGATCGCCAGCTCAACGGACTTTCGGGCGCGCAAGATAGAGTTGAGGCTATCCACGTTAGCAGCAGACTTGCCATTCGACATCACGCTCATCAGGTCAACCGACCTGATGTCTTGTGCTGGAATACCCAACAACTCACATGTCGCGCGGTTCGCATACAGGATTTTTGTGTCGTCTGGGCGAACCAGAGCAAGCGGTAGGGGAGCAGAGCGGAACACGCCCTCAAAATTGCGTTCACTCACCCGAGCCTCGGTTTCCGCATAGCGCCTCTCTACAATCTCTTCTTCAAGGCGCTCGGTCATTTTTTTCTGCCGAAGCATCGACAGGTACTCCGCACGTCTCAGCCGCCCCCAAAGCCGGCCAAGCTGAATGCCGATGACATTCACAACCGCATACAACAACACCATAATGGTAAAAGCGGTGAGTGAAATTTGCGAACTGGCCAACACCAGGAACAGGAGGGCAGCGCTGCACCCCAGCCCGATAGCTGCATTAAAATAGAGCCGGTTGGGAACTGCGATATAGTATGAAAAAAGAATAACAACTGTCGCTACAACTATATCACGAAGCTCTATCCCCCCAACAAATGTAGAGAGGATAAAGATCGAAAACAGGTAGATTTGTGTAAAGCTTACACTGGCGTAAAACGCCTTGGGATCCGACCCATCGGAAAAAAGAATGATCGGGACGAATGCAACAATCAACGTCAGGACGCGAAGAGCAAGAAGCTGAAAAAAAACCTGGCTGAACCCCAGAACAAGATAGTCAATACCGGCGGCAACGACGAACAGAAGAGCTGCAAGCATGATGGCTCTGGTGCGAGCGATCACCTCTCCCCAGGTGTCGGTAATAAAGGCTTTCTCGCACTCACGGTCGGCCAGCTCACCGTCCCAACGGAATTTTTCCGGCCCGCGCTCCGCGATTTCCAACTGATCCGATTGACTGGTTGTCATACTCATTTCACACCGATATTTGGGGGCACACCATCGAGGCTGGTGCGCCGACCTGGCGCCTCCCACCCCCAGGAGCACAAAGTACCGTGTGGGAGTACAAGGAATGGTTATTGCGAAAGACGCTTTTTTCCTCAAAAGTGAGATAATTCTTCCGTTGCCGCTACAATGGCCACCGCGTTAGCGATAAATTTTCAGCTCACGTCGAAAAAATTCCGGAGGGATAGAATGGCTGGCGTTTTAGATGGTCTTAAGGTTCTTGATTTTGGTCGCTACATTGCGGGGCCCTACTGTGCAGCCCTGCTTGCCGACATGGGGGCCGATGTTATTCGGATCGAAAAAAGGGGAGGAAGCGAAGACCGGTTCGTGCAGCCCGTGATCCCGGATGCCGGGCCTGGTAAAGGCGGTGAAGGCACGATGTTTCTTCAGCTCAATCGCAATAAGAGGGGCATGACGCTCGATCCCATGTGCGAAGAAGGGCGGAAAATCGTGGCCAAACTGGTGACAAAAGCCGACATTGTTGTGGCCAACCTGCCGCCTCAAACCCTGAAAGCAATGGGCCTAGATTACGCCACGCTTGAGGCGCTCAACCCCCGCGTGATTCTCACCACCGTTTCTGCCTTTGGTCACGGAGGGCCCTATTCAGAGCGGGTCGGTTTTGACGGTGTTGCGCAGGCCATGAGCGGTGCGGCCTATCTCACAGGCAACGCGGACGAGCCGACAAAAAGTTATGCGCCCTGGGTTGATTTTGGCACCGCCGTGCTTTCCGCCTATGGCACCATGGCCGCACTGATGGCCCGGGAGCAAACCGGTAAAGGGCAGATGGTTGAGGGAGCGCTGCTGGCGACAGCTCTCAATTTCTTCAACTTTCATCTGATCGAACAGGACCTGCGGCAGACGGACCGCACGGCAATCGGCAACCGCAGCCCCTATGCTGGCCCCGCCGACTGCGTGCAAACGACGGATGGCTGGATATTCGTGCAGGTGATTGGAGACCCTTTGTTTCGACGCTGGGCGCGGCTGATGGAAGAAGAGCACTGGCTGACAGACCCGCGTTTCGCCACCGACATGAGGCGCGGCGAAAATGGGAAAATTCTCAGCGAGCGGACCGCGGCATGGGCAAGTCCCCTGACAACCGCGGAGGCTCTGGAAGCACTTGCCTCAGCCCGCATTCCAGCGGGACCGGTCTATTCTCCAGCGCAGGCGCTCGCCGATCCGCATATCCAGGCCATGCAATACATGAAGCCGCTGGATTTTCCGGGCATGCCCAAACCCGCACCCGTCATGGATATTCCCGTGAAGCTATCAGCCACTCCGGGCGGTATTCGCCATCGGGCACCCCTTCTTGGCGAACACACGGACCGCATCCTGCACGATCTGGGGTACGACCAACCCAGCGTTGATAAGTTGCGCCGGGACGGGGTTATCTGACGTTGCCTCAGTAATTTTTTATGCAGATGCCTGAAGGGCGATCCCGCCCCGCTTGGCCAAAATGCCAGCTTCCGCGTCTCCCAACACCTGTTTGGCTATTTTGCTGGCGACGCCTAAAAAGGCTTCGGCATTTTCAGCAGCCTCGGGGTCCGCATAACGCAATTCCTCGATAATTGCGTCGGCGTACGCAATAACATAAGCCTCAAGTTCCGGCTTCGTCCTGTCAAACGCGCTCTGCGCTCCGATGGCTTGAGCCAGAGGCTGAATTGAGTCCATAAATTCCAACTCGCGTGTTGTTCGTGCAACGCGCTCATCATCAGGCAGGCGCGACACGTCTACCCGACGCGGACCACCCCGACCAAAGCCACCAACCCGCTGGAGAGGTAGGGCATTCGAGAGGTTTTTAAGATAGTGAGCAAATTCATCACCCACTGACGTTGAAATAAGGTTTCGGCATTGCAGCAGCCGCTGTCCCCAGTTTCCAATCCTCAGCAACTCAATTTCTTTTGTAATGCCTTGGGAAAGTTCCGAAAATTCAACAATCAACGCGTGCAGTTCGTTCAAATCCGAGAGCCCCGGGCGAAGCCGTCGGAAGTGATTGGAGATCACCTCAAGCCGCCTTATCAGGCGTTCTCCCAGGATCGCAAAATCGGTCCTGGAAATCATCGTGTCATCGGCCTTCTGCGCCACCTTTCGCGCCAGCCTCAGTATCTGCCAGGGAGACTCCAACCGCCCCATAACCGCAAGGGCCAGATAAATTGCCCGGTCCGGGTCGCGCTCGTACAGGTCGTCATAAAGATCCCTCACCTGCGATACCGTCGCCTCATCGAAAGAGGCAAGGTGACGCGGAACTTCGCTCTGCATCACCATCACTTCATCCAGAATCATAAAGACATCCGTTATTTCACGGGTGTCTTTCAGAACGTCGAGGTGCCCCAGTTTTTTTATAAGAAACTCATAATGCTTCGGGTCAGCCTCACTGCGCTCCAGCGCAACGGCCATGGCGGCGGCTGTAGCTTCCTGCATAACCCTGATTGCTGCCGCCAGTTTCTCTTCGTCGCCGGTCTCGATGTGGCGATGGACACGTTCGAGCATGTCAGGAAAAGTATCGGGGAGAACTTCTTCGCGTATCCAAATCCATATCAGCTCTACCGAAGAACGGGGGATGCGCCCTGCTTCTTTCTCTTCACGCTCACCGGTAAAGAGAAAATCCTCAAACGGGGCCATGAACAATCGCAAAACTAGTGCCGCCCGTTTTTCCTCGTCCTCAGCGGATGCCGGTTCGGGGTCCACCCGTGCACGCAGGCAGGTACGCAATTCATCATCGGACAGCCCCAGTTCGCTGGCAGGCATTGCGCCGCTGTCAACCGCACGCAGCAACTTACGCGCTGCCTCAATGGGAAGGCTGCTCAAGAAGTCCTTTAATGTATCCGCCTTTGTCAATGCGACCTTTCCACCTGAAACAACCTGCTCTCGTCTCCAAATGATGCTAGACGACTTAACGCCCGCGCGTCTTCCGCTGCCCGGAAAAAGGCACGCCAAACCCGATCAAAAGTAGCTTGCTCAGGCTTAACAATTCCCTGACAAGGGGCGCAAGCTACCCCATAAAAACACCCAGTTTTCCCGATTTTCCGCCTGTTTGAGCCTTTTGACGAAAAAGGGCCGCAGCGCCGAAAACAAAAAGGCTGCGGTGCCCGAGCCCCGCAGCCTCATATTACAGCCTCAATTCAGCTTCTAGTGCATGCGCTCGATGATGATCGCCGGGGCCATTCCGCCAGCCGCACACATCGTCACCAGACCAAATTGTTGGTCGCGGCGCTCCAGTTCGTCAAGCATCGTGCCGATCAGGATCGCGCCCGTCGCACCGATCGGATGCCCGAGCGCCATGGCTCCTCCGTTTACGTTCACGGTCTCGCGGTCAAGGTCGAGATCACGAATGAATTTCTCCGTGACCACGGCAAACGCCTCGTTGATCTCGAAAAGCTCAATGTCTTCCAGCTTCATGTTGGCCTTCTCAAGAACCTTGCGTGCAGCCGGAACCGGCGCGTTCAGCATCAAGGTCGGGCTGTCCCCCATATTTGCCATGGCGACAACGCGCGCACGCGGCTTCATGCCGTGTGCCTTTGCATAGTCGGGAGAGGCGAGAAGAAGGGCCGCAGCGCCATCCACAACACCCGATGAATTGCCCGCATGATGCACATGGTCAATTTTCAGATCTGGATATTTCTGGAGGACGAGCTTGCGGAAGGTTGTGCCCTCCTCATCCAGTTCAAAATCCGCGATTGCCCCAAAAGACGCCTTCAGTTTTCCAAGGCCTTCAAGGGTGGTCTGCGGGCGCGGAAACTCTTCCTTATCCAGGGCCAGCGATCCATCATCGTGGTAGACCGGTACGAGAGATCTGTCGAAATGGCCGTTCCTGATCGCATGGTCAGCGCGCTGCTGGGAAACCAGCGCCAGCGCATCCAGTGCTTCGCGCGGAATACCTTCAAGAGTGGCAATCGCATCGGCGCACACGCCCTGGTGCGGCTGCGGATGCATCTCACGAAGGTGCGTGTTGCCATTGTCCAGGAAGGGTGAGGCATTGCTGCCGCCCTGCCCATAAAGCGACATCATTTCCGTTCCACCGGCAACCACAAGGTCTTCCATGCCCGACATGATATTGGCGGCGGCGATATTGACGGAGGTGATGCCCGACCCGCAGAACCGGTCAAGCGTCATGGCGCTGGAGCGCTCGTCGTAGCCCGCATCAAGTGCGGCCATCCGCCCAAGATCACCGCTCTGTTTGCCGCGCTGGGAGCTGGTGCCCCAGATAATATCATCTACTTCCGCAGTATTAATATCATTGCGCTCAGCAAGGGCCTTCAGAACCGTTGCTCCAAGGCGCTGCGGGTGCATGTCCGTCAGAGCCCCTTTGCCCACTTTGCCGATGCCGCGCGGAGTGCGACAGGCATCAATAATCCAAGCCTCGGCCATAATCTCTCACCTTCGTTTCAAGTTGCGTTATGTCGGAATAATGCTTCAAACGGCCCCCTGCAACAGGAACAATGTACCCGGTTTTGCTTGACGCAGGGACGACTTGAAGCAAACAGCCAAAAAAATAAGCCTGTGAGCCCTGCCCGCACAGGAACTTCGCCAAAATCGCCCGAAAAGAGTAGGCTCGTTCCTTAATGATTGTGACTGTCGACCTTCTGGAGGTTCTCTTTGTTTGGTAGTTTTTTTTCCGATCTGCACGCCCGGCTCAAACGGGAGATTTGGTCCAAAGACGGGACATCGAGGTCGGCGCTGAAGCAGCCGTTCATTGTCGCCGCCCGTATTATATGGGTGGTGGGGCGTGATCTGGCAGCAGGCCAGGCCAGCCTGCGCGCAATGAGCCTCGTCTATACAACCCTGCTTGCAATCGTGCCGGTGCTGGCCCTTACCTTTGCAATCCTGAAAGCCTTCGGTGTCGAAGATCAAATAGAAACTTTGATGCTGGAATTTCTGGCTCCCATGGGCGCGCAGGGCGAGGAAATCACCTCACAGGTCCTGGCATTTGTTGAACAGGTGAATATTTCTGTCCTGGGCTCCATCGGACTTGTCTTCCTTGTCTACACTCTGATTTCGCTGATCCAGAAAATCCAAACCGCCTTCAACGATATATGGCATGTGACGTCCACCCGCTCGCTGGCGCGGCAGATGGCCGCCTATGTCAGCGTCGGCCTTCTGGGTCCCCTGGTTCTGTTCCTGGCGATCGGGGTAATTGCAACGACCGTCAGTTCGTTCCTGCTCGACACGGTGGGCAGCTTTTCCTGGCTGCGCTCTACGATGGAAGAGCTGAACAGGCTTGCTCCCTATGGCTTCATGATGCTCGCCTTTGCATTTCTCTATCTCGTGGTGCCTAACACAAGGGTCAAAATTATGGCCGCCGTTCTCGGTGGGGCCATTGCTGGTGTCATGTGGGTGGGAACAGGGTGGGCGTTTGCCACCTTCGTCGTCACGTCCGCACGTTACGCTGCCATCTACTCTGCCTTTGCGAGCCTGGTTCTGTTCATGATCTGGCTATATGCCGCATGGCTCATTTTGCTGATCGGGTGTGCCGTCACCTATTACTTCCAGAACAGAGACCATCTGTCTGCGGAGTCGGGGATTATCCGTTTAACACACGAGCAGGTGAAAAAGCTGAGCCTCATCATGCTGACCGTCATCCACCGTTCGTTTCGTACAGGTGATACGCCATGGACCGGCGAGCGCCTGTCGCGCCGTCTGGGTATTCCCCCTCTGGCTGTGGACGAAATCAGCGCGCCCCTTCGCCAGGCTGGCCTCGTCGCCTGGGCAGGAAACCGGCCACGGCTTGTCCCCACGAAACCGGCAGACCTGACCAAGGTCGGGGATGTTCTTCAAGTCGTGATCCAAGCAGACCGACGCGGCTCTGCCCCTGCCGAAACACTGGGCACCGACTTTGCGGTTGACGGTCTGCTTGAGACGGTCAAAGAAGCGGAGGGAAAAGCGCTGAATGATCGTTCAATTGCCGACCTCATCGAGATGGAGGCACCGGCCCCTTAAGGCAGCCTTCGACAGGCGTGGAAGTACGCCGTCAGACCCTTAGAGCAACCTGCACTTAACTCAAGTCCAGACACGTTGCTCCGCCCCCTACAATCGACCAAAACGCTGCATCCATGATACTCGTTTGAATGAAATTTGATCCAGGGGCCAACTGATCCAAGGTCCGACGGCGCTGCGTTTTGGCAGTCCATGCGAGGAGGTTTACATGACCTGCCATTGGCCATCAGATTGGCGGCAAGCGGTGCCATAGGCCTGTTGCGGCTTGCCTCCGATATAAACTGTCTGCTGGTATTCACGGCAGTACCCACGGTTGGACTGGTACGCCGTTCCCGGTTCAACGTGTCCATAGTTGCCGCTGGCATCATTGCGCCACCACTGCTCTGTACCGGTGCTGAGAGCCGTCTGCGATGCCTGTGCAAGCTGATAACGGTCGCGGCCATCCAGGTTGCGGCCAATTTGCTGACCCGCGGCTGCACCCAGAACTGCGCCCAGGCCTGTGGCGATGAGGCGTCCGCTGCCAGAACCAAATTGTGATCCCAGAAGCCCGCCACCGATGGCGCCGATAATCGTCCCGGCCCCTTCGCGCGGGCCTGCGCCAGTGGCGTAACATCCGGTCAAGGAAACTGTAATCAACCCCAGTGCTGCGAGTTTAACGATTTTCATGGCGGATCCCCGTTGTCAGGTTTTTGTATCTCCCGTGAAGACTAGCAACCGTCGCTTGATCTCCCTGTGAACGGTATATTCATCTCCCGTTCATCGAAAAATCCTGGAATACCGCTATTTTCCGGACACAGACGCGCCTCTCTCTGACCCTGGGTCAGACCCTGGGCAACAGAAGCTCAGCCCTGAGACCGCCCTCAGCGCTCTCATCCAGCTTCAACGTCCCGCCGTACAACTCTGCTGTTTCCCCGACGATGCTAAGGCCGAGCCCGGAACCTGGAACCGCCTCATCAAGACGGGTGCCGCGTTGCAACACCAATGCCCGCTTTTCTTCCGGCAGGCCCTGCCCGTCATCTTCCACCGTGACCCGGAGCATCGGGCCTCTGGTTTGCCCCCCTGCAACCACTGTCGCTGTCACAAGGACATTGCGTGCCGCCCACTTGCAGGCATTGTCCAGCAGGTTGCCCACCATTTCTTCAAAGTCCTGCGCCTCTCCCTTAAAGGCGAGCCCGTCGTCAACATTTTGTGTAATCGATATGGCGCGTTCCTGATAGATTTTTTCAAGTGTCCGGGTGAGGCCGCCAAGCGCCTCTTCAACCGGCGTGGAGGCACCCAGAACGCGCGTATTTGCGGCGGTGCGTGCACGCGACAGATGATGCTCGATTTGCTGGCGCATAAGGCCTGTTTGATGGGCAACGGTTTTGGCAAGCTTCCCGTCTTCCCGGCGGGTTTCATTTGCCAGAACGCTCAAAGGTGTCTTCAACGCATGGGCGAGATTTCCGACATGGGTGCGTGCGCGCTCCAAAACCTCGTTTGCATACTCAAGCAAAGAGTTCAGTTCGTCCGCCAGCGGTTCAATCTCAAGGGGGAAATTGCCGTGCAAACGGGTCTCATCACCGGCGCGTATGGCCTGTAACCCTTCTCGCACACGCTCCAACGGACGCAGCCCGTATCGTACCTGGATGAGAATGGCGATCAAAATCCCCAACCCCATCACCAGCAATGCGCCCGTCAACAGGCCTGTAAATTCACCGACCTGTTCATCAAGGTTGCTTGTATCCGCCGCAACGGCAAAGGAGATGGGTGCCCTCATTCCCTGCACCAGAACAAGCCGCTCAATCACCCGAAGGGGCTGGGCTTCCGGGCCGAACGCCCGATCTGTCAGCAACTGATCCAGAGGAGGGTCTTGTTCACGCAGGTCACGGCTTGGGGCAAGAAGCGCCTGGTCAAAAAGGGAGCGGGACCGCAAGGAGCTTTGTTTGCGCCCCACGGGAAGGGGCGTGCCCCCCCGGAAAACACGTATCTGCCAGTACCAGCCGGAATAAACCCGTTGGAAGCGCGGGTCGCTTACCGGACGGGTGAGGATCAGTGTGCCGCCTTCGCCCACCTCTACAGTGGCAATCAGGCTGTCCAGAATGGCCTCCAGATGACCATCAAATGTAGCTTCTACCGACTGGCGAAAGAGCGTCGAGAGCGCTACCCCCCCGACCACCATGACGACGACCAGCCACACCGCAGCAGCAGCGGTGAGCCGAAAGGCTAGACTATCAAGCCGCATCTTCAGCGGTCGCCAACCTGTAGCCCAGACCCCGGACTGTTTCGATCATGTCTTTTCCCAATTTTCTTCGGAGCCGCCCGACAAAGACTTCGATCGTGTTTGAATCCCTGTCAAAGTCCTGATCGTACAGGTGTTCGACCAGCTCGGTGCGCGAAACAACTTTATCCTGATGGTGCATAAGATAAGAGAGAAGGCGGTATTCAAGGGACGTCAGTTTCACCGGCTCCCCCTTCAATGTCACCCGGGCGCTTCTTGTATCAACGCGCAACTCGCCCAGCTCCAGTTCGCTCTTGGCGTGGCCAGCGGCACGTCGTAACAAGGCCCGCACCCGCGCCAGTATTTCTTCAGTAAAAAAGGGTTTGGTGACGTAATCGTCCGCGCCGGCGTCAAAACCAGCAACCTTGTCTGACCAACGGTCCCGCGCAGTGAGAATAAGGACGGGCATATTGCGCCCGTTCCGGCGCCATTTTTCAAGAACCGTGACCCCGTCCATTTCCGGCAGACCAAGATCAAGGATAACGGCGTCATAAGGCTCTGTGTCGCCAAGAAAATGCCCTTCCTCTCCATCATGAGCGGTATCAACCACGTACCCTGCGTCTGTCAGGGCTTCGCGCAACTGACGACAAAGGTCCGGATCATCTTCAACGACCAGCAATCGCATGACATCATCTCCCTGGAACATCACATATTCAAAGTCTGCGGGACGCTACCGCCTACTCTTGCGAACGTTTACAATCCTGCCGTCACGGGCATTCACTACCACTAGCACCACCTCGCCATGCGACAACATTTTAATCCTGTACATGCCCGCCTGCCGGTTAAACCCGGCATCAAGAAGACGCCCGGGATACTCCGCCCGAACCACCGCCAGCGCCTGTTCCATCGAGATGACACTGCCCGAACGCACAGCGTCACGGGCATCATCCTGATCGGAACGCGCATATATCCGATCGGAGCGCGTATAGGAACTGCCAAACGGACTGTGGAACGCATCTGTGCTTACCGGAAGAGCGGAGACGGTGACTGTGCCCAGTATTGTGTAAAGGGCAATCACTGCGCCAAATATGATGGACTGATATTTCATAACGCAAACCTTAAGAACACTGGCCTGAACCCGCCATGAACAATTTCACTGACCATCATTAATACACCCACTCGAGCCCTCAAAGCCCCTCAATAGAGGCATACTCACTCAAATCAGCCCGCTGCGTGCGCAAACTGTTAATCGGCGCAACATCGTTCATGTAGCCAATCCCCATTCCGCAAAAGAACATGAGATTATCGGGTATCTCCAGAAAATCTCCGATGGTCTTATACCACAGCGCCCACGCTTCCTGGGCGGCGGTGTGCAACCCTTCTTCGCGAGCCATCAGCATAATGCTTTGCAGATACATGCCAAGGTCCGACCATTGGCCAAGCCCCATCTGCCGGTCAATTGCAAAGAACATTGCGACCGGGGCGCCGAAAAAATCAAAATTCCGATTGAACTGCGCCGTCCGGCCCACTTTGTCGTCGCGTGTCACCTTGATGCTTGCATAAAGGTCTTCACCACATTTTGATCGGCGCGCCCTGTAGGGATCACTCAACTCTTGCGGATAAATGTCGTATTCCGTCTTACCGTCGCCGAACGGATGCTCCTTTATTTTCTCGCTAATGACCTTCTTAAAGGCATCCAGCCTCTCTCCCCCCAGAACCCACACATGCCAGGGCTGTAGGTTACCTCCTGAAGGGGTCCGTGCTGCATTTGCGAGCACACGGTTAATTTGATCCGATGTCACAGGCGTATCGAGAAAATCCCGACAGGTGATCCGTGTTTCCAGCGCTTCCGAAACTTTCATAATAACTCCTATGTTGCGTACAATTTCTCATGCATAAAATTTTCCCGCGCACCTCTATCGTGCAGTGACGTGACGCCACAGCGCGTCAACGCCGGGCTCCTCGCCCGCGTCACCTCGCGCTCGGTCAATGGCTTCGCGGCCCAGGCGCGCGGCCCAGATGCGCCCGTTGCCATACTCCGCCCGCCAGCTCCAGAGCCTGCGGGTTGCCAGATGCAGCCTGTGCTCATAAGTGAAACCAATGGCACCATGAACCTGATGCGCGATGGACGTGGAGATACTAACCGCCTCATCAATCCGGGTTTTGGCTACCGCCACCTCGAATGCCGGGTCGCCTCCCTGCGATGCCCGGTCACAGGCATGGGCGGCGATAGCACCAGCGGCAGCGGCCTGGGTTGCCAGCACGGCAAGCTGTTGTTGAACGGCCTGAAATTTTCCGATGGGCCGGCCAAACTGTTTTCGTTCGCCCGCATACTGTACCGTTTGCGCCAGCAGATGCTCAAGCCCACCTGCCATGAGACCACAGCGCATCAGCGCGCCCCACAATTCCAGGTCACCCGATACGTCACAGGGTGCTGCCTCCACCTCTCCATCCTTAAACGAAATGGTATCACGCGGTTCGCGGGCGATATTCTGCTCCTGCAAGATATCAACCCCCGCAAGAGGCACAGACACAATGTGCGCTCCTTCCGGGCCTTGAACCAGGGTCACCCCGAGGGTTGCTTTTCGACCCCATGGTACATGGGCGGCAACACCGTTCAGTTTCCAGGCCCCCGGTTTTCCCGAGAGTGCAACACCTGTCAGCAGGGTGAGGGGTCCGTCCGGTATTTCCAGCCCCGCTTTGGAAAGCAACCAGCCCGCCACCAGCGTTTCGCCAAGCGGGACCGGCGCGCTGTGGCGGCCTTGCGCGCGCAGTACTATCAGAGCGTCCCTCCAGGTACCGCCTGCCCCGCCCGCGTCTTCACTTACCATAAGGCGGGTCAGGCCATTTTCCTCCAGCGCGTTCCACAGGGCGTCCGGCCAAAGCCCTTCTTCAGCCGCCTGCGCACACTCTCTGGTTACCAGGTCGCTAAAGAGCCGTTCGATTGTTTCGCCCAGAAGGTTTGCAAAGTCGTTCATGGTTCTTCCCTCACCGCAGTCCAAGACCACGGGCGATGATGCCCCGCAAAATTTCGCGAGTGCCCCCCCGCAAAGAAAAAGACACACTAGCCTGGGTAAGATACCCCAGTACTTGAGCATAATCGCTGCCCGTGCCGAGCATCGGCTCCACACTTGCCAGCTCATGGGCTTTAACAGGAAGTTCCTGCTCATACAGAGCGCCCAGATCTTTTACGACGGAGGCCTCTAGAACAGGGTTCTCTCCCGCCTCCAGAAGGCCCGCCACCGACAGGGACATCTGCCGAAGCGTGACCAGATGGGCGATCAACCGGCCCACCTCCGCATCCGCGCTTCTGTCACCCCGGCGGCCCAGTTCGCGAACGAGTTCGTCGAGGACCAGGTAACTTGAAAGATACCGTTCCGGTCCGCTGCGCTCATAGGCCAGTTCGGCTGTCACCTGCGCCCAGCCGTTCCCCTCCTCGCCAACGCGCATACTGTCAGGCACGAAAACATCGACAAAGACAACTTCATTGAAATGGGCATTGCCCGTCATATCCTTGATCGGACGAATGGTGACACCGGGTGTCTTCAGGTCAACCAGAAACTGGGTAAGACCTGCGTGCCGGTTGTCGGGATCAAGATCGGTGCGGAACAGTGCAATCATGTAATGGGCATTGTGAGCATTCGACGTCCACAGCTTGGTGCCGTTGACGATCCATCCGCCGTCTGTCTTTACCGCCTTGGTGCGGGTTGCCGCCAGGTCTGAGCCGCTGTCGGGTTCGCTCATGCCGATACATAAAAGCAGCTCGCCTCTGGCTGCAACGGGTAGAATTTTTTGGCGCTGTTCTTCCGTTCCAAAACGCAGCAGCAAAGGCCCGCTTTGCCGGTCGCCAATCCAGTGCGCGCCAACGGGCGCTCCTGCGGCAAGCATTTCTTCGAGGACCACATAGCGCTCCAGCGCACTGCGTTCATGACCACCATATTTTTTTGGCCAGGTCATGCCGATCCAGCCGCGAGCCCCCATGCGCCGGCTGAATGCCGGATCATAACCGCTCCAGGTCTGCGCGCGGATGACGGCAGGAATGTCCTTCAGCGCCTCTTTCAGAAACACCCGCACCTCACCTCTTAGCCGCTCAGTTTCGGGAGGCAGGTGGCAGGGGTCGAAACGAAAATTATGCATGCCCCGGCTACACTCCCCAAATTAACTGGTTATTCCTGTGCGATTCAGGGGATACATTGGGACATGGAACGCGGGCACGCAAGCAAGGCGGTGCTACGACACAATTGCCGTCGCGCCTCCATCAATTCTGAAATTGGCGCTTGTGATTGATCCGGCAAGCGGGCTTGCCACAAAGGCTACGAGTGCGGCAACTTCGTGCGGTCGGGCAATGCGCCCCGTCAGCCCTCCCGACACTTCCTTCATCGCGCGGGTTTCAATTTCCGCCCAATCCCCCTCCCAGCCGTTTTTCCGGGCAAGGCCCCGAAACCAGGCCTCAACCTCTTTGGTTTTTATGAGACCCGGACTGATAATGTTTGAAGTCACGCCAGTTTCCGCCAGTTCCTTGGCAAGGCTTACGGTCAATGTGTGAAGCGCACCTTTGGAGGCATAATAATGCGGCATGCGGGCCGCCGGTGCCGTGGAACCGATGGTACCAAGCTGGATGATGCGGCCCCAGCCGCGCTCTTTCATCGGGCCGACAAGATGACTGACCATGCGCACCGCTGACAGGACATTGACGTCGTACGCTTGATGCCATGCAACCGTGTCCGCTGATGACCAGGAAGCCCGGTCGGCAGTTCCATAATTGTTGATGAGAATATCGACAGGCCCGATGGCAAGCGCTGCGCGCGCGGCCTCATCCGCCCCCTCGTCAGTCCGGATATCTCCGGTGACGGCATGCGCCACGTGCCCCTCGGCGCTGATCGCAGCGGCCACAGGCTCTGCGGTTCCAGGTTCCAGGCCATGCACGATGACGCCGGCCCCCTCGCGGGCGAACAGTTTAGCAATTTCTTCACCGGTGCCTCGGTGCGCTCCGGTAACCAAAGCGGTTTTACCGCGTAGAAGCAGGTCCATGACATCCTCCGTTCTCTTTGGAGGTTGTTCTATCAGGAATTTGACCTGGCCGAAATCAGGTTGATTATTGTTGGCGGACAATCAGTTCCGTTGTCAGGAGCGACCCTGTCTGATTGACGGCGCCCGCGTTTTGCACACCGACCGGTCCCGCTGCTGATGGTTCACGCGCCCACACCATCAAGGATCATGTAGTGCAATGCCAGGCGGAGCGTGCCACCGGTGAAATCGCTACCGGTCGCGCTTACACGCACCGGGGTCGGGGCGTAGTATGCCGTGGGTGTGCCGCTCACACCATTGACCGTGCTGCCTGCGGCGATACCAATGAGGTTCCCGTAACGCGAGGCGTCCGCTGCCACGCCCAGCGTCCATGAGGTCGGACCGGTTACATCTGTCAGAACATGACCTGTAACACCCAGAACAATCGCGCGCTCCGGGATGGTGAGAGCGGTGTCATTGAACGCACCTGCGACCAGAGCATGGTCCTCCTCGATCACCTCAAAGCGAATGCCGGCGCCGTTACCCGTTCGGGCGACGGTGCTTGTTGCCGGTCCCGGGCTCCATGCGCCGCCGGTGTGGATCAGCCAGCTCTGTGTGTCTTTCACCCAGCTTCGCCACCCCTCCTGGCCCGCGAAGAACATCCAGGCGCTGTCAATCCAGGCGGCGAGCGTTCCCTCCTGCCCCGCCCAGTCGCCGGTGGCACTTGCGGCGACAATCCACCTGTCGCCTTCATCCGGCAAGGCGGGCGGCGTCGCGACGGCAGCACTTTCCACGGACAGGTGCACAAGCGCATCGAGCCGCAGGAGCGCATCATTGACGGTGACATGTTTCTGGGCCTGTGCCGCCTCCAGCAAAGGAAGGCCCAAGTTGGTGCTTTCAGACATTAAGCTGCGCCTCCCGCGCGGTGCCACGTCCAAAGGCGCGGCTTAGTTGAACAACCCGGAGTGTGAGGGTGGGAAAAACAGTCGACCCGAAGTCGGCGAGCTGATCGGCACCGGCATAGATCGCAGTTGGTGATGTCGCCACGAGGGTCCGCTTTACCGCTGCCCCGTCCATAATATCTATCTCATAGACTTCATCCTCTTCCGCCAATGGCACGTCAAGGCTTGCCCAATTGTCGCCGCCAATGCGGGTGCGTCTGGTCCAGGCAAGTGAAATGTCACCTCCGGCGTTACGCCGCGCTACCACATGAACCGGGGAGAGGGGACGCAGACCAATGCCCTCAAAACTCCGTGTCTGGGATGTATAGGTTTCGTGGCCAAGACCGTAAGGCACAGGCCCGTACCGCCATTGCAGTTCCAGTCCGCGCTCCGCCTCCCCCAGCCCGATCTGCTCAAGTGCTGCGTTCAGCAGCACAAACCGTGCCCCCGCCGGCAGGTCCTCCTGCATGGCCGCTTCCGTTCCCGCCTGTCCGCGCAGCAGGACAGAGAGATTATAGGTGTTCACGCCCACCAGGTCGGCGGTAGCAAACTGAAAGACTTCCCAGGCCCCCGCCTGATTTTCGACAGCAGCAAGATTTGCTCCAGACAGGGTTGTCAACAGATCAACACTTTGCAACTCCCCCGTGGCCAGGATCACCTGAAGGCTGTTCGCCCTGTCCCATCGCCCCGTTGGACCTTGTGCAAAACTGGTGGAGGTCAGGCCCATTGTGGCGGCATTCTGCACCACCCGGTCCAGAGCGAACCCCGCCCCGGTGGCACTTTTGTAAAACGCCACGCCACCAGACCAGGGATCGGCGGTGCCTGCGACGTGCGGCGCGTGGGGCACCTCGGTCCCACTCAGAAGGGGCAGGTCCAGAAACGCCACGTCCGGCTTCCCAAAAGTTGAAACCGGGTCTGCGCGCCCTGCACGCTCAGGGGCGGCCAGCAGACCAAAAACACTTGCCTCGGTCTGCACGGCATCAGCTTCGATAACCCCCGCATCGTTGAGACCCGTCAACCGGTAGACGGCCTGCCGATTGTCCAGATCAAGGATGAGCGTGTCGCCGGGGTCGAATGCCAACGCACTGGGGGGCAACGTCAACGTCGCGCGTTCGCGTTTAACCCAGGTATCCTGCAACCAGATGTCGGAGATGCGTTGTGCCTCGGCCTGGCGTAGAACAACGGGCAGGGCCGCGCTCGACACACGCTGGGAGCGCACCACCGTGCGGCGGGCCTCCACCGCTGCCTGCCGGTATCCCGCATCCGGGTCAACATAGGTAAGCTTGACCGAGAAGGGCAGTTCCGTTTCCTGCCCCCGTGACAACAAAAAACCAGCGCTTGTCTGATCGGCGTCCACCGCCAGATCATCGTTCCTGAACGTCGCAATCGGCGCATTGCCCATATGCTGAAACCGCATGGTTCCTTCCGTCTCGGCGGCATCGAAAAAGTAGGCAAGCATCAACGGTTCCAACGCCTGCCGTGGCGACATGATCCGGTCGATCACAAAACCTTCCACCGTGCCCGTCAATCCGCCAACGTCGAGGGGAACATCCTCCACCGCGCCCGCGATATGGGCGACCAGCGGACCCAGAGGCACAGCCCCCAGCCGTCCTGTAATCCAGTTACCCAGTTTCCAGTTCTCACCGTCCGACCACACGGCGTCGAGCAGGGGAAAAGAAGGAAAAGGCCGTGCATCCCATGTCCATATCACCACATGATCCATATCCACCATGCGCTTGCCGGTCACGGATGAAACAGGGTTGTTGGCCTCTACAAAACCTGGCGCGTCCGCCCGCCAGTAATCCAGATGAGCCTGAAGGAAACGCCGTTGTCCGAAGTCGTCGCGCAGGCCGGATGAAAAATAGGGCTGCGCGCTTTCTGACGACTTCGCGTCCACAAAAACATTTGGCTGGTTTGCCCCTTTGTCAATGGCAGGACATCCCAGTTCGGTAAACCAGATCGGCTTGCTTTGGGCCCCCCATCCGGTGGGCGTTGCGCTTTCCACACCTCCCGGCCTGTCAAAATGGGGACGCTGCCACCAGTTGACCAGATCCTTCTGTCGAAAGACCCAGGGCTTGGCATGGGCTCCGTCGGTGATGGGGGTGCGTATCTGGTCTGTGCGATCTCCCTCGCTTGCGTAGAACCAGTCGTACCCCTCCCCGCCTGCAATGTTGCCTTTCAGGTAGTCCAAACCGTAAATGGTGGCGGTACCTGCCTGCCGGTCCAGGTGGGTTACCCCGTCACGCCAATCTGCAAGCGGCATGTAATTGTCTATGCCTATAAAATCTATCTGGCTGTCGGACCAAAGAGGGTCGAGATGAAAGAACACATCACCACTGCCATCTTGCGGGTGATGCCCAAAATATTCCGACCAGTCAGCCGCGTAGGAAATCTTTGTTGCAGCGCCGAGCAATGTTCTTGCTTCCGTCGCCAGCGAGACAAGCTGGGCGACTGCGGGGTAGCTCGCAGGCCCATCGCGCAACTGGGTAAGACCGCGCATTTCAGTTCCAATCAGAAACCCGTCAACGCCCCCGCCCAGGCGCACAAGGCCGCGTTATGCAGCACCATGCGCCGGTAGGACCATTCCAGCGGTCCTGTGTAGGTAACGCCCGCCGCATTGATCGAGAAATCGCCCGCCACCGCCGCCCCGAAAAACGAGGCTACCTCAACAGCAATAGAGGCCGACTTGTCCGGCGAGCCAACAAAGCCCGGGGCTGGAGCCGTACTGATCCGTCCACGCCAGGGATAGGTCGCCTGCTCCACGCCCCCATAAGGGTCAGGCAGACCATTGCCCGCCGGAACATCCATTAGAATGAAAGGATAATAGAGCACTTCCAGGCCGCGCGCCCTGAGGTCTTCAATCGCGCGCTTCACGGACCTGTCTGAGGGCGTGCCGCCAAATGCAGGCCGTCCGTTAACTGTACTGACGGGCAAAGCCGTGCCCCGGTCGAGCCCTGAAGCCTGCCAGTGTTCAGGAACCGTGCGCTTGTCCACCGTGTCGACTTTTGGCCGCAGTGTGCAGGACCCAACCCGCAGATCATCCCCATACCAGCTCACAACCAGCGCCGCTGCGGAACAATTGGGACAGGTGGCCTGTAGATCATCAAGCGAAACGCTCCAGTCTGTGCCGCCCTTCTGGTTGTTGACATTTTCCGATTGACTGACCCCGTCGGCAAAAACCCTGCGAAAGGAAACCGTGTCGTAGCCAAATTCCGTTGCCCCGGGGATTACAGTGACAGCACGCACATCGCTCTCCACATCGGCCAGTGACCGAAAAGCCTCAAATGTCAGTTGCGGCAGACGGTTGCCAAAGTCGACGAGAGGCAGGTCTTCAAATACAATGTAGGAAACGCCGCGATAGGCGGGCACGTTGCCTGCCCCTTCCACTGCCTCCATGGTGCTGTCGGGACTCTGCGTTTCAGAGCCCAGATGCACGCGGTATGATATTTGTGTCAGGTCCAGAAGCTTTCCATCCGCCCAGATACTGCCAATGCGGGTGATTTCTCCCTCGCAGATTGCCACGGCGAAAGAGACCGAATAGGCGTAAGTGGTTGTCTCCGCACTGCTTCCCCCTCCCCCACCGCCGCCTTTACCGCCGCCGGAAGAGGTGGTCACGCTTGTTTCCCTAAAGCGGGTTGACCAGATGAGTTGGCCGGAAAGCCTGACCCGGCCATAAATGCGGGGAAGCGCCGTTCCCTCGGTAGACCCCTGAACGCTCAGCTCCGTCAACCGGGGGCCTTCGCGACTGGCGACCGTTCCAAAAAGGGCTTGGTCGATATAGGAGCCAGCAATGTTGCCGATCGCGTTGCCCAGTGCGGCACCGGAGATATTGGCCCCCATAAAACTGATCCCGGCGGGTGCAAGCGTTGACCCAAGGGCCGACCCGGCTGCGCTCAAAACGACTGTAGCCATCAGATTTCAATTCCCGGAAAACGAAAAACAAATGACAGGCGTCGCTGCCACCATTGCCCCCTATGAACCTCGGCCACCGCGCGCCCTGAACAGGCGTGCACCATCCGCCCGCCGGGGGTCTGGATTGCCGCATGTTTTGCCGCCCCGTGCGGGCTCATCCTGAATAGCAACACGTCACCCGGCGCGGCCTCAGCCACTTCCATCTCCACGAGGTGGCGATGGGCAGCGTCCGCCATCGTTTCCACGATCACCCCCGAAGCGCCCGGCACCTCCGCCCAGTCCGGGCTATAGGGGGGCGGGGTTTCGGGCGCATGTCCCTCCACCTGGATGAAGATACCGCGAATGAGGCCCAGACAATCCGTGCCCACACCTCGCATACTCGCCTGATGGCGGTAAGGTGTCCCGATCCAGCCACGGGCAGTGCTTACAATCAGGTTACGTTTGAGAGAGGCATTCACGTCTGACTTCCTCCGTCATTGTCGTCGCCACGCAAAGGATAGGAGAGAGAAAAGTCGTTTCCAGGCATATGGGGAAAGCCGCGAAAACGGGCGGCATCGCCAAATTTCTCCTGGCAGGTTGAGAACTGTTTGTCACACCCAGCACTCACTGAAAGAGTAGCGCCAACCTCCATACCCTGAGCAGGGCTATGCCAGAATACCAGTGTGACCACGCCCGCGCGGTGCGTGTGTGCCTTCACCTCCAGCACCTCGCCCGCATTAACGCCTGACGTGAAGGTGCAACGCCCGCGCGCAAACCAGGCATCTTCATACCCGTCAAGGCCGGAGACCGTGACCTCCCGATTTTCCAGGACCGTGACAATGATGCCTGCGCCGGTAAACCCGGAACCTCCGAGAGCGACGCCACAACGTGTGTCGCCTAAGTCCGCATCACAGGCGTATTGAAATATCCGTCCCGTGGGTTGGTTGAGCCGATGGCTCAGACCCCGCACCTCGGCGGTGAAGCTCCCCCTGCCCCGATGCACCTCGCCCAGGTTTCCTTTACGCAAGAGCACACGCTGGTCTGTGTCCTGCCAGTTCAGCCGCCAGATTTCGATCTGTGCATTGTCAAACAGTCCCGCAGCAAGATCGGCGTCTGTCAGATAAGAAGAAGCAAGCGCGCCCAGCACATCGAGATTGTCCACCGCAAGTGAGCTGGAGGAGCTCACAGAGCTGGCCGTGAACCCGGCCGCTGCCTCGTAGAGCGTGCCGGCAAAGCTCAGGTCTTCATCATGATCGGTAAAGCCCAGCACGGTTCCGTCGTGGCGCTGCAACCGCCAGCAATGACACAATGTTGTGGTGCCGCTTTCCAGATGGGCCTGTAACTCGGGCGTCAGGGATTTCATGGGCGGCTCCTAAAGCCTGATTTCGATAATGGGGATGGCGGGAATATCACCTGCATCAAAAGCGGTGAGATTGATTTCCAGGAAATCACTGTCGAAACGTACCGGCACGTCAAAATCGAAACCGGCTGTAACTGTTGCGCCTCCGGAAGGTTCATGACCGCTCAAAAATGTCACCAGGCCCTTTGTCGCGTCGATGACAAAGTTCACGCCCTCGGTCTGCTCCACCGCGCCCACACTCAGCCGCACCGTGCCCGCCACCGGTTTGGCAATCGTGCGTTGATAGGAAGACGGTCCGGAGGCGTAGGTTTTGACGAGCTGAAATTCAGTTTCCACCCCATCCCCAACCCCCAGCACCTGGTCGGTTGGGGTGGTCTGTAGATATGGAAGGGTGGAGGAAAAATCAACCGCGTCGCGCCACCGAAACCCGTGCAGGCGCCCCAGCCGCGCCTCGAAAAATTCTGTCACTTCGTGCAGATCGGCAAGAGACCGGACACCGTAGCCCGCATTGTAGCGCCGCCTGGAATTGGCCCAGGGCGTGTTGCGCTCTTCGTATCCTGACCCCAGGGTCACAATCTCCGTGCGCCGTTCCGGCCCGCCGGATGATCCAAAGGCAATGCCGGTCGGAAAGCGAATTTCATGAAACACCATGGAAAGCCCTTACATGTCTATCGTTAAAGGTTGCGGGCGCCGCGCGAAACCGTCCGGCTCAGCATGGCTGCGATCTGGCTTTCAGAGCGGCGGAAGCTGCCTGCGTCTGTTGCGGTAACGTTGAAGGTAACAGTGATGGGCCGGGCCTCCCCTTGCGTCGCCACGCCCAGCCGGCCATCGGCCCCACGTGCCAAAGGCAAGATGGCTTCGGGGCCTGCTTCGCCCGCCAGCCCCATACCTCCCGCCATGGGAAAGAGGCTGGGACCAGAGAGAACGCCCCCCTTGGCAAATGCGCGTACGCGACTGCCCGACGGGGGGCCTCCACAACCCTCAAATGCGCCGCCCAAAAGCCCCGCCAGATCAAAACCGCCACCGGAAGCCCCGCCGAACACATTCTCAATCGCTAGCCTGGCAAGGTCCGCCGCAACGTTACGCAACACCTCCCGCAGGGACAGGCCTCCAGCGATAATATCGTCGAAGGCCCCGGTTAAGACCCGGCCCAGGTCTTTGCTGCCTGTGCTCGCGCGCCCGCTTTCCGTGCGGATGTCGATAAAGGCCTTCTTGGCTTCCTGTCCAAGCACCGCGCTACTTCTTGCCGCTGCTTCAAATTCACGTCTCAGGCCTGTCACATCGGAGGCCAGGGAGCCAGGGCTCAGGTCATCAAAATCCATCTCGTCTCCTCATTCAGGTTGGTCCGGAAACTGCCTCATCATTTCCATCAAAGTGTCGGGTGCGAGGCCATCGTTTCGCGGTACCTCACATGCACGCGCAATCCGCTCAATCTCTGGCAGGGTTGCGTTCCATAGCTGGTCGGGGGGCCACTTCAGGATGCCAAACGCAAAACTCAGAAGCGGTTCCCAGGGAAAGGGACCGCCTCCCCCTTCCCTCCTCCGCTTTGCGGGGGGGCCGGGGTGTCGCTCCCGAAAGTCACTTTCAGAAGCTCTGCCAGGGTGCGGATCAGCCCGGCCATGCCACCCTCAAATGAAAGGCCTTCAATATCAATCTCTCTAACGTCATGACCGCCACCGCCCAGAGCTGCCCGCAACAGGTTGACCGCATCGCCCGATGACAGACGCCCGCTGGAGAAATGTTCTGCAAGGGACAGAATATCCTGACCGTCATAGGCGTCTTCAAGCTCGGCCAGAGCGCCCAATGTCAGGCAGAGCGTGAACGTTTGGCCGTGCGCCCTCAACGCCACCTCACCGCGATGTCTGTTTGCCATCTCACGCTCCTGTAAAGGTAAGGGCACCGGCAGACTCCAGCGCCAGATCAAAGCGCAGCTCGTCCTCATGGGTACCTGCATACTCCAGCGAGGTGATCTGGAAAGCACCTTCGATAGTACCGAAGTCAGGCACGACAACCTGCCAGGTGCGCACGGTACCGTCGAAAAAATACCCCCGGATGGTGGCGTCCGAAGCCGCATCCTTGAAAATACCGCTGCCGGTGAGGGCCGCAGACTTCACCCCGGCACCCCCCAGAAGTTCGCGCCACTCCCCCGCAGAGCCCGCGTTGGTGACATCGACAGAGCGTGTATTGAATGACAGGGATCGAGCGCGCAGGCCGGCCACCGTGGTAAAACTTCCCAGGCCGTCGCTATCAACCTTCAACAATAAATCCTTGCCGCGTTGTGCTGTCATGAGAGCCTCCATATGTAGGAAAAATCAGGGGTTGGTTTCCGTATAGGCGCGAAACCGCAATTGGCCTCGCAAAGCATCCGCGTCACTTGCATGGGCGAGCGTGCCGCGTTCAAACTGTAAACTGACAAGAGTGTGGCCCGGGACAGGCAGGGGCGCGTTGTGGAGCACCTCATAGACCGCGCTCATAATTTCTTTTGCCTCGCGCCGTCCACCGGCCCGCGACCAGACCACCAGGGTCAGGCGATGGGCGGCACCGGCGTCTGCTCCAATGCCTGCGCCCGTATCGGCCGCCACCACCTCCATGTCCCCCAGCGCCACAAACGGGAAGGCGACATCGGGAGGGGGCCGGTCATAGATGCGTGCCCCCACAAGTGCCCCAAGCGGCGCATCTGCGATCAGGGCAGCGTGCATGGCCTGCTGCACTGCCCAACTGGCGGCAAGGGTCATGGCGATCCTCCCTCCTCACACAGGCAGATGAGCCATTGGCGACGCCCCTCTTCGTCCAACACAGTCCGAATGTTGAACGTGCGCGCGCCCTGCCGAAACCGCATACCCGCGGTCACATCCAGGCGGTAGCGCATACGTATCCGGTAGCGGGTGCGCGCGTCGGCGCGATCTGCGGCTTCATGCTCGCCACCGCCCACAGCTTCAACGGATGCCCACACTGTTGCAACAGTACTCCACGACACAGTGGCGCCACCACCGGCGTCCGGGGTGCGTACCGTCTGCTCAAGCGTTAAATGATGTCGTAGGGCACCGATCACAATCGAATCTTTCTGTAAGGAGCCAACAGGGTCGCAACCGTCACGGGAAGTGCCGACCTTGCAAAAGGCCCCGCTTCCCGGTTCTCAAACCAGCGCGCCACCAGCATCAGGATGGCGTGACGCAAATCACGGGGTACATCGGCTGCGCCAACACCAAAGCCAGCCTCAAAAGTAATTTCAATACCGCCGGCCAGAGCGGCAGGAACGGTCCATTTTCCGCTGGCACCCGGCACAAGACGGGCATGGGTGCCGGAAACAAGAGCGTAGCCGTCTGCAGGCAGCATCGTTCCGTCCACCGCCACGCTCACAATGGATGTGACCGGCCCAAGCGGCAGGCTCACGACGAGGCCCGGCCAGGTATCCAAAGTCCACGTCCAGGTCTGGGCAATCAGTGCCACAGCAGCGTGAGCCTCAATGTTCAACCGGGCAGCGGCGATGAGACCGTCAATCAGCGTGTCTTCCTCAGTGCCATCGACACGCAGGTGAAGTTTCGCGTCCGCTCGATCCACCGGTTCACTCACAGGGCCTGTAACCAAAGTAAGGGTCATGAAGGCAACCTCGCTCTAGAGAGTACAAAGGAGAAAATAACCGGACGGAAATTCTCCCGTCCGGTCGTGCATGCTCAGCTCACGGGCTTAATGTTGGCGTGACCCAGAAAGGTCATGGCTCCAACCGGCGTGCCGTTGGTATGGGTTCCCGATAACAGCACCTGTACCCGGCTGTAGCGGGCGTCTCCCACGTAGCCGATGGCATAGGCAAAACCATCCTCCGACCCGTCGTCAATCACGGCAAAGATACCGGCAACATCGACGCTTGCTCCCAGCACATGGCTGTCATCAACAACCGGAGACCACAAGCTCCCGTCTTCGCTTTCGTCAAGCTGAAGGGAAATCGTGTTGGCGCCTGACAGAGTGTCACCGCTGATGCCAATGAGGATGACATGTTCCACACTTTCGTACCCCTGTCGGTCAACGGGGGCACCGGAACGACTGGCCGTGGTTACCGCCGGGTCTAGTGTCTGGATCAGACCGAGATTTGAATGAAGATCGCGCATGCAAAGCCTCCTTATGATGTGCCGAATTTGAGAAGCTTGATAGCTTCAAAATTCTGGATGCCGCCGCCGACACGCTTAGTTGTGTAGAAAAGGACGTAAGGTTTTGCGGAGTAGGGGTCACGCAAAACACGAATACCCAACCGGTCAACGATCAGATAGCCACGCTTGAAATCGCCGTAAGCCATGGAGAAGGCGTCCGCGTCCAAATCCGGCATATCCTCGGCCTCGGCGATGGGCACGTTCATCAACCGGGGAGCCTCGCCCGCCATAAGACTTGGTTGCCACAGGTAGTGACCATCAGCGTCCTTGAACTTGCGTATCTGCGACTGGGTCTGGCGGTTCATGACAAAATTTGCATTTGCCCGGTAGCCGGACTTCACCGCATAGACCAGATCAAGCAGCACATCGGAAGGGCTGGTGGAGGGGAAAGCGCCTGCTTCGCCCGTGGCGATATAACCAACCTTTCCCCAGGCCCAACTGTCGTTCTCTACCGTGTCGTAGGAGAGAAATCCGCGCGGCTTGCGCACCCCGTCACCGGACACAAAGGCAGCACCTTCCTGTTCGGAAAAAGCGGTCTGCACTTCCTCCGCAATCCACTGGTCCAGGTTGACAGCGCTGTCATCCAGAAGGGTCGAGGTTGCCGCCGGCATGGCATACAGTTCCATCACCGGGAATTCCAGTTCGCTAATTTTGGGACTGTCCGTCTGTGCCCGTGGCTCGGTTTCTCCAACCCAACCCGTTGCCGCACCCGTTGTCGTAAACGGTTTCTTGTAGGAAGCAGCGCCGATCTGGCGCACACCGGCGATGGAACGAATGGGAGACGCCTCCGACACCACGCGGTCAATCATGCGCTCGGTTTCCGCTGGCACCAGATAGCCGCCATCCGGGTCAGACTGGGCGCTCAGCGCCTTTGCCTCCAGACCACGCAGGCTGGCGGTTTCGCCACGGCGCACATAAGTGTCAAACGCCGCCTTGTGGTCGCGTGTTGCCGGGGTCAAAGTTGAGAGCCCCCCGATCTCCGGTCGGCGAACCGACAGGGTCAGGTCGTCCACCGTTTTCTGTTGTAGATCAAGCGCTGCGTTCAAGCGGTCAACCTTTTCAACGGTCACGACATCCGCCGTCAGTTTGCGTTCCACTTCGCGCAGCCGAACGTCGTTGGCCTGCTTGAAACTTTCAAACCGAGTCATAAATTCATCAAAGGCGCCGCGCACTTCGTGCAGGGCGGGTGTTCCCAGATCACCGCTCTTTCGTTCCAGGGTATTTTTCTGGCGGGATGTATCCGCGTTCAGCGTATGGCCAATACGGCCAGCACCGTTCTTCCTCATGAGAGGCATGATTGTCTCCTTCGTCATCTCGACG
>CAZNLO010000006.1:0-14992 GCA_964573935.1 uncultured Parvibaculum sp.
TGCAGTCTTCGTGAAACGCGCCGTGATTGCGAAACGACTGCAGATAGAGTTTCAGCGATTTGGACTCAAGCAGCCAGTCGCCGGGCACATAGTCAATCACCAGATGCGCAAAGTCCGGCTGACCTGTCACCGGACAGAGCGAGGTAAACTCCGGGCAGACGAACCGCGCGACATAGTGCGTGTCGTTTTGAGGATTGGCGACCCGCTCAAGTACCGCTTCTTCCGGTGAAGCCGCGATCTGGGAGGGGTGTCCAAGCTGGCTCAGGTTCACTGTCTCGTCGCTCATGTGTCTCAGTCCTTGGCTTAGCTTTTGGGGCCGTCATACACACAGCCCTCGCGGCAACTGTCGCGGTGCACCTCGACCCGCGCCAGCCGGCGCAGCTTTGGTGAGAGACGTTCCCATATCCAGATGCAGATATTTTCCAGGGTCGGCACAGTGAGGCCTTCGACTTCGTTCAGGCAGCGATGATCCAGTTCTTCGCGGACCTCGCTCAGTACCTCTGCCAGACTGCCAAACTCGCGGATCAGGCCCGTGGCTGGGTCCGGCTCGCCCTCCAGCCAGACCACGGCGCGAAACGAATGGCCGTGCAGGCGGCTGTTGGGGTGGCCATCGGGTGCTGAGGGCAGAAAATGCGCGGCCTCAAAACCAAATTCTTTGTATATGCGCATCAGTCAATTCCGAGATATTTGTGCGTTTGCAGCGAAAGCTGCCACTGCGGGTGAGAACGGCAATAGCGAACCGTGGACCGCATATGCGCGCCGTAGTCCGTATTGTCGAGAGGTTGTAGCAGGAAATGCGAAAAATTGAGACCGGCAAAGCGCTCCGGTTGGGCGAGGTCCTGCGGATAAACCAGCTTTAGCTCATCGCCTGTGGTCTGTTGCAGCGGCGCATCGGCTTTGGGGCTGACACAGATCCAGTCGATGCCGTCAGGTACGGGCAGCGTGCCGTTTGTCTCAACTGCAACCTCAAACCTTTGGCCATGCAGCGCATCGATCAGGCTGGTGTCGACCTGTAACAAAGGCTCGCCACCGGTGCACACGACGTATTTGGGTTCTCTCCGGCGGGCGGGCCAGAGGGCTGCGATGGCACCCGCCAGAGCGTCCGCTGTCTTAAACCTGGCCCCGCCCTGGCCATTGGTGCCCACAAAATCTGTGTCACAGAATGTACACACGGCGCTGGCGCGGTCACGTTCCCGACCAGTCCACAGATTGCACCCAGTAAAGCGACAGAACACGGCAGGGCGACCGGCCTGCTTTCCTTCGCCTTGCAATGTGAAGAACATTTCTTTGACGGAATACATATGGCTCAGCCGTCCGCTCTGTGTTGTCCGGAATGTAATGCGCGCCATGCGTGATAGCCCTTCGCACGCAGCTCACAGGCCGGACAGGCATCACACCCATATCCCCAGGGGTGGCGATGGGAGCGGTCGCCACGATAACACGTATGGGTTTCCTCGATGATGAGGTCTGTTAGCGTTGTGCCACCAAGTGTTTCCGCAAGCGCCCAGGTCGCCGCTTTGTCAATCCACATGAGGGGCGTCTCAAGGATAAAGGTCCGGTCCATCCCCAGAGAAAGAGCGTGGGTGAGGGCGGTGAGGGTATCGTTCCGGCAATCGGGATAGCCGGAAAAATCGGTTTCACACATGCCCCCCACCAGATGCGTTGCATCGCGCCTGTACCCAAGCGCCGCCGCGTAGGTGAGAAACAGAAGGTTGCGCCCGGGAACAAAGGTCGTGGGCAACCCGTTTTCACCCATCGTAATTTCCTGGTTACGTGTGAGCGCCGTGTCGCTAATTTCCCCAAGGGCTGAGAGCGTGAGGAGATGGTCTTCGCCGAGCTGGGGTGCCCACTGGGGAAAGTTGCGCTTGAGTTTTTCAATAACCGTGGTGCGACAGGAAAGCTCCACCTTGTGGGCCTGCCCATAGTCAAAGGCGACTGTCTCCACCGTCTCGAAACGCTGAAGCGCCCAGGCAAGGCAGACGGTGGAATCCTGCCCTCCCGAAAAGAGCACCATGGCTTTATGTGCAACTGTCATGGGGGTGTTGAAGCCTGTCCGCCCGGTCAGGTCAATAGGAGCAGGTATGTTGGCCCCAAAAATCAGCCAGGGTTATCTTCCGGGGGTTAATTCAGCCCAATTTTGGGGTTTTTCGGGATTTTTGAGCAATTGCCCTTTATGAGTGCGCCCCGCTTGGGTATGTATCGCCCAAGCTTTTCTGCGGGCAGAACCAGCCCTGCAATACGAAGACCCTGAACCGGAGTAGATATCATGAGCGCCATTGTTGATATTGTCGGCCGCGAAATTCTCGACAGCCGTGGCAACCCCACGGTTGAAGTGGACGTTGTGCTGGAAGATGGCTCGGTTGGCCGGGCGGCGGTTCCCTCCGGTGCATCAACGGGCGCGCACGAGGCGGTGGAGCTGAGGGATGGTGATCCGGCGCGATATGCAGGCAAGGGCGTACTGAAGGCGCTTGAGGCGGTAAACGGTGAGATATTTGATGCCATTGGCGGTATGGACGCTGAAGAGCAGTTTCACCTCGATCAGTTGATGTGTGACCTCGACGGAACACCCAACAAGGCTCGCATCGGGGCAAACGCCATACTGGGGGTTTCCCTCGCCCTGGCCAAGGCACAGGCAGATAGCGTTGAGCTGCCGCTCTTTCGGTATCTGGGAGGACCGTCTGCGCGGGTGTTGCCGGTACCCATGATGAATGTCATCAACGGTGGCGAACACGCAGATAATCCGATCGATATTCAGGAATTCATGATTATGCCGGTGGCGGCAGAAAGCCTGAGTGAGGCGGTGCGCATGGGGGCAGAGGTCTTTCATCAACTTAAAGCCGAGTTAAAGGCCGACGGCCACAACACCTCGGTGGGGGATGAAGGCGGGTTTGCACCCAACCTTGCTTCCACAGATGCTGCTCTCGATTACATTATGAAGGCGATGGAGAAGGCGGGATACAAGCCCGGCGTCGATATGTATCTGGCGCTTGATGCCGCTTCGACGGAGTTTTATGAGGACGGCATCTACAATCTGAAAGGCGAGGGCACGAAGCTCGACGCCGGTGGCATGGTGGATTACTGGGCCGATCTGGTGGGTCGCTACCCCATCATCTCCATTGAAGACGGTATGGCCGAGGATGACTGGGATGGCTGGAAAACGCTCACCGACCGTATCGGCGACAAAACCCAACTGGTGGGAGACGATCTGTTTGTGACCAACAAGGCCCGGCTTCATGACGGCATCAAGATGGGCGTGGCCAACTCCATCCTTGTGAAAGTAAACCAGATCGGCACCCTGTCGGAGACATTGGAAGCTGTTGAGATGGCTCACCGGGCAGGCTACACATCCGTTATGTCCCACCGTTCCGGTGAGACGGAAGACACCACGATTGCCGACCTTGCCGTGGCCACCAATTGTGGTCAGATCAAAACCGGTTCGCTGGCGCGCTCCGACCGTCTGGCTAAATACAATCAGTTGCTTCGCATCGAGGAACTGCTTGGCCCGGCTGCGGAATATGCCGGACGTGCTGTTCTTAAGAGCTAGGCGGAAAAGCCAAGTGCAGATCGCCGTTGCCGTCATTGGAGGAGGACCTGCGGGCCTGATGGCGGCGCACGCTCTGGTGCAACGCGGTCACGTTGTACATTTATTCGATGCGATGCCGTCGTTGGGGCGGAAGTTTCTGATGGCCGGAAAGAGCGGTCTTAACCTGACTCACGCCGAACCATTCGACGGTTTTCTTGACCGCTTCGGCCACGCAAAACCAGACCTCGAACCGGCCTTGCGGGCCTTCCCGCCTGACGGGGTGCGCCGGTGGGCGGAAGAACTGGGCACCGAAACATTTGTCGGCAGCTCGGGGCGCGTATTTCCCAAAAGCATGAAGGCCGCCCCGCTGCTCCGGGCCTGGCTGAAGGGGCTGCGCGACAGGGGGCTTGTGACCCATATCCGCCACAAATGGGTAGGCTGGTCTTCGGCAGGCGCTCTGATGTTTGAAACACCGGCGGGCCAGATAGAGGTGAGCCCTCAGGCAACTGTGTTGGCTTTGGGCGGTGCCAGTTGGCCCTCTCTTGGCTCCGACGGCGCGTGGGCCCGTGTGATGAGGGCGCAAGGCATTGATATTCAGCCGCTGCAACCGGCCAATTGCGGGTTTGATGTTGAATGGTCCGCCCATTTTCTCGAACGGTTTGCCGGAAGCCCGGTTAAAAGCGTCACGCTCTCGCACGCGGGTTTAAGTTTTCCAGGTGAGTTTGTGGTTACCAAAAAAGGTGTGGAGGGCGGCGGAATTTACGCCCTTGCAGCCTCTCTGCGTGAGGCCATAACAAAAAGTGGAAGCGCTGATCTGGTTCTGGATCTAGCCCCCGATGTTGAACCGGACAGACTGTTGAATAAACTGGAAAGCCCGCAAGGGTCCCGCAGTTTTGCAACACACCTTAAGAAGACAATAAGGATCACGGGCGTTAAAGCGGGCTTGCTGCGCGAGTGTGCAAGCACCCAACTGGCGACACCTGCATCAGTCGCGGCAGCCATCAAAAACCTGACCCTGACCCTTGTTTCGCCGCGCCCGGTGGAGGAGGTCATTTCCACTGCGGGAGGTGTGGCCTTTTCAGCGCTTGATGAGGGTCTCATGGTAAGGGAAAAACCGGGCCTCTTTTGTGCCGGGGAGATGCTGGACTGGGAGGCCCCCACCGGGGGGTACCTGCTCAATGGGTGCATGGCGACCGGGCGCCGCGCTGGCGAGGCTGCTTGCGTCTTTCTTGAGCTGGCGAGAGGAGGGCATGATGGTGGGCATTCGGATCAGCCTCCGGGTTGAGATAGACGAAAATGAACTTGAGGAACGGTTCATTCAGGCAGGGGGTCCTGGCGGTCAGAATGTAAACAAGGTGGCGACGGCGGTGCAGCTTAAGTTTGACGTCGCAGGCTCACCCTCGCTCACCTATTCGATAAAAGGCCGCTTGAAGGTACTGGCCGGACGGCGCCTGTCAGGTGCGGGTATTTTGACAATCATCGCGCGGGAACACCGCTCGCAGCAGATGAACCGGGAGGCGGCGCGTGCGCGTCTGTTTGACTTATTGAGGCGCGCCTCTGAGCCTGTGAAGCGGCGCATCAAGACAAGGCCAACGGGCGCCTCCAAGCGCAGGCGTCTTGAGAGTAAGGGTAAGCGCGGTGATACAAAAAAGCTGAGGCGTAAGCCGCCGGCGGATTGAATTTGAAAAAAGGTTCTTGGAGCAGGCCTCAAATAACCTCAGGTTAAAACGGTCTGACTGTCCCGTGAGAGCACGTGCTGCAAGTCAATTTCCGGTTCACCGCTCCCAATATCTGCAAAGGAGTTTACTTCCCACTTGGCGACCAGGCAGGTCACCCCGCTCTGTTCGCTGACGCCGGATACGTGATGGTCGGTATGAAAGCTGATAAAAAAGTTGGGTTTTCCGTCAGGGTTCTTGCGCAAGGGAAGCGTAAGCGTCTCTGCTTTCATCCGGCGACCGGACTCATATTCGTTATCATAAACCATGTAGTAGCCGCAGGGCTTTTCCAGCATTAGCTGATGTCCAACCGCTGAGGCCTCTCGAATATCCGGCTTTATCAGGTCCAGAAAATTCTTGCCCGTCGGGTTGAAACCCAGACGGTCTTTGACTTCTTCTCCTGCGAGGCGATAGGTGATCTGGTCCCGGTTTTCAACTTCAAACAGTATAATGTTTGCCATGAGAGGGGCCATCATTCGCATCGGAAGCGCAGAATGAAGGGCTGTATCGCTGCCTTCTTGCGCTGTTTGATAGCAATTAATGAACTGTTCAAACGGTTTAGGGGTTTTGGAAGTTGATATGATTTCGTCAAATGTCATCAAACAGGTCCCAAATGAACTAGGAGCGAAGTCTGATGGCAAAAGGTTGAGAAACAGTGCCCAAAACATTAGTTTCCAGAGGTTGGGTGCAAACTTGCGCTGTGCTGAAATGAGTTGTAATCAGCCAGTGAACAAGAGCCGGGAGACGTTATGAGTGATGAAATGCCCTTCACTGTCGCCGCAATGTATAAATTTGTAACGCTGGCAGACCATGCAGACTTGCAAGCGCCCCTGAACGACCTTTGTCGTGCGCAGGGGGTAATGGGAACATTGCTGCTCGCTAACGAGGGGCTTAACGGCACCATTGCCGGCTCCCCGAATGGGGTCGACGCCGTTATTGCCTACATTCTGGCGGATGAGCGTTTCGCAGGGATGAGCCTAAAATATTCCTACACGGACAAAATGCCGTTCCATCGAATGAAAGTGCGGCTCAAGAAAGAAATCGTCACGATGGGCAAGCCGTCCGTCGATCCAACGAACATTGTTGGCGAGTATGTAAAACCGGAAGCGTGGAATGAGTTGCTCAGTGATCCAGACGTCATACTGGTTGATACGCGCAATGCCTATGAGGTTGCCATCGGGACGTTCAAGGGTGCAGAGGACCCGCAGACGACGAGTTTCCGGGGGTTTCCGGGCTGGGTGCAGAAGCTGAAAGAAAACACGCAAGGCGGGCCAAAACCCAAAGTCGCGATGTTTTGTACAGGGGGCATACGCTGCGAAAAGGCCAGCGCCTACATGAAGTCGGAAGGCTTTGAGGAGGTCTATCACCTGGAAGGCGGCATCTTGAAATATCTTGAGACCGTTCCCCGGGAGGAAAGCCTGTGGGAGGGGGACTGTTTCGTATTCGATCAACGGGTCTCAGTCGGTCACCGTCTGGAGCCCGGCTCATACGATATGTGCCATGCGTGCCGCAGGCCTATTTCGCAGACGGATAAATTGTCGGAGGCCTATGAGCGCGGCGTGAGCTGTCCCCATTGCATCAGCCAATCAAGCCCGGAGCAGAAAGCCCGCTTTGCCTCCCGGCAACGCCAGATGGAACTGGCGAAGGTGCGCCATCAGCGGCACCTGGGGGCGGCCTACGCTGGTCCACCCTCTTCGGAGAAGGTGTGAGCGCGCCGCATCATATTCTGTACTCCTTTCGGCGCTGTCCTTATGCCATGCGTGCAAGGCTGGCGCTTGCCTCCAGCGGCGTGTCGGTTGCGTTACGTGAAGTGGTGTTGAGGGACAAGCCCCCGGAAATGTTATCAGCGTCCCCAAAGGGAACGGTGCCGGTGCTTGTTCTGAAAGACGAAAAAGTACTGGAGGAAAGCCTGGATGTGATGCGCTGGGCGCTCTCACAAAATGATCCTGAGGGCTGGTTACAGACGGACGCAGCCGAGAGAGAGGCTCTGATCGAGAGCAATGACGGGCCGTTCAAGCACCATCTCGATCGTTATAAATATGCAAACCGGTACGAGGGCGCTGTCGCCAAGACCCACCGCGACGCTGCAACAGTTCACCTGTATCAGCTCAACACCCGGCTTGGCGTATCCAAATGGTTATGTGGTGACGGCGCCAGTCTGGCGGACTACGCACTCCTACCCTTTGTGCGGCAGTTCGCAAACACCGACCGCGCCTGGTTTGACGCTCAAGACTGGCCGTATCTGCGCACCTGGCTCGAAGCATTCCTGGCCTCGCCGCGCTTTCAGGTTGTGATGAACAAGTATCCTCGCTGGCAGGCGGGCGATACGGAGCCTGTTTTCCCCGGCTGAGCGTGTTGGTTGATCGCCAAAACGAAGAACGGGCAACTATTTGGACTCGTTGAGAGAATCCGGACATTTTTTTGCTTGACGACACGAATCACTCTGTGATTCTCTCTGCTCATGGAAAGATTTGGTCTTGTCTCAACTCATGAACCTCTCCGGCTTCGACTTCTGGTCTTGCCGGTCCTTTGCGCTATGTTGCTGAGCTATTTTTTCTTCAACACCGTGAGCGCAGACCAGGGTCTGCGGGCATGGTCCTCCCTCATTGTCGAAATCGAAGAGGCGCGCGCTATTCTGGACGATGTGCGCTCGGAACGTCAGCGGTTGGAACATCAGGTGGCATTGCTCCGCCCGGAGAGCCTGGACCCGGATTTGCTCGACGAAAGGGCTCGTTCACTCCTTGGAATTGCGCGTCCTGATGAACTGACGATCTATCGGGACCTTCGCTGAGGGTATGAAACTAAGAGTTTCTCATATGATTAACTGAAATTAAGTTAAATGCTAAATATTTCATAAAAATCAAACATTTGAGCTGTATCCTTTTGTAAATCAACCAATGCGGCCTGCATTGGATGGCAAAAGCGAGGGGCTATAAATGGCGCGCGGAAAAGCTCAACCAACGGCCAAAAAGCCAACCGGAAGAAAACCTGCTGGTAAAAAGACATCTGCTCGAAAGGCGGGAAAAAAGAAAGCCGGTTCCGCCCCGGGCTTTCCGGAATTTACCGCTGAGCAGGACCTCGATGCCTATCACATGATGCTCTCCATACGCCGCTTTGAAGAGAAGGCCGGCCAAATGTACGGCATGGGTCTCATCGGCGGTTTCTGTCATCTTTACATTGGTCAGGAGGCCGTCGTTGTGGGGGTGCAAACCGCCGTCAAACCGGGCGATCAGGTTATCACTGGCTACCGCGATCACGGCCATATGATGGCCTGCGGCATGGACCCCAAGGGGGTGATGGCCGAACTGACCGGGCGGGAGGGGGGGCTCTCAAAGGGCAAGGGCGGTTCCATGCATATGTTCTCCCGCGAGAAAAATTTCTACGGGGGCCACGGCATTGTCGGTGCGCAGGTGTCGCTTGGAACGGGCCTTGCATTCTCCAACCACTATCGGGGGAATGACAATGTTTCCTTCATTTACTTTGGAGACGGCGCTGCCAACCAGGGGCAGGTTTACGAATGTTTCAATATGGCCGAGCTGTGGAAGCTGCCTGCAATCTACGTGATTGAGAACAATCAGTATGCGATGGGAACCGCAATCAGCCGCGCCTCCGCCCAAACGGACCTGTCAAAGCGGGGTGCCAGCTTCAACATTCCCGGCGAAAAGGTGGATGGGATGGATGTCCGCGCCGTCTCGGACGCCGCCAAACGCGCTGCTGAATGGGGCAGGGCTGGCAACGGCCCCTATATCCTTGAAATGAACACCTATCGCTATCGCGGTCACTCTATGTCCGATCCTGCAAAATACCGTGCCCGAGAGGAGGTAAACAAGATGCGCGAAGAGCATGACCCGATCGACCAGGTAAAGCAGCGCCTGCTTGCTTCAAAGGCCATTGATGAAGCCGGTCTGAAGGAGATGGATGGGGAAATACGCGCCATGGTAACCCAGGCCGCCAACTTTGCGCAGGAGAGCCCGGAGCCCCACCCGGACGAACTGTGGACCGACATTACAGAGCCCGTCAGCACCGGTACGGAGGCCTCCTCGTGAGCATTCAAATTCTCATGCCTGCCCTGTCTCCCACGATGGAAGAAGGCACACTGACCAGGTGGCACGTCAAAGAGGGAGACGAGGTTCGTTCCGGCGACATCATCGCCGAAATTGAGACCGATAAGGCAACCATGGAGCTGGAAGCCATCGACGAGGGAAAGGTCGGCAGGCTTGTGGTCGCGGAAGGAACAGAGAACGTACCCGTGAATGACCTCATCGCTGTTTTGCTGGAAGAGGGAGAGGATGTAGCGTCCATCGAAACGGCGGTGGAAACGGCGGTGGAAATACCTTCGCAACCCGCACCAGCCTCTGTTAAAGCCCCTCCCGCTGCATCGGCACCAGTGATGATGAATATTCCCCAAACCCTCTCCGACCCGGAAATTCCTGATGGCACACCCCTGCGCCAGACGACGGTACGCGAAGCGCTTCGTGACGCAATGGCCGAAGAAATGCGCATCGACGACCGCGTTTTCGTGATGGGCGAAGAGGTGGCCGAGTATCAGGGAGCCTACAAAGTAACCCAGGGCCTGCTGGAGGAGTTTGGCGCGCGCCGGGTGGTGGACACACCGATCACCGAGCACGGATTTGCCGGACTTGGCGCAGGTGCGGCACTTTCCGGTCTGAAACCCATCATTGAATTTATGACCTTCAATTTTGCAATGCAGGCCATTGACCACATCATCAATTCGGCTGCCAAAACCCGTTACATGTCCGGCGGACAAATGTCGTGCCCCATCGTATTTCGAGGGCCAAACGGTCCGGCTGCCCGCGTCGGGGCTCAGCACAGCCAGGATTACTCTGCCTGGTACGCGGCCGTTCCGGGCCTCAAGGTTGTGGCGCCTTATTCAGCGGCAGACGCCAAGGGCCTTCTGAAAGCAGCCATCCGTGACCCCAATCCCGTGGTGTTTTTAGAGAACGAAATTCTGTACGGAAAATTGTTTGATGTGCCAGAGGTCGATGATTGGATTGTGCCTATCGGCAAAGCAAAGGTTCTGCGTGAAGGAAGCGATGTTACTATTGTTTCTTTCAGTCAGGGGCTGACCTATGCGCTTGAGGCGGCTGACCTGCTCGCAGGGGAGGACATTGCGGCAGAAGTGATTGATCTGCGCACTCTGCGACCGCTCGATACACAAACCATCATAGCTTCTGTGGAGAAGACCAACAGGCTGGTCATTGTCGAGGAGACCTGGCCGGTGTGCGGGATCGGCTCGGAAATCGTTGCCCAGGTGCAGGAAAGGGCGTTCGACCATCTCGATGCGCCGATCATTCGCGTGTCGGGAAAAGATGTGCCAATGCCCTACGCGGCCAACCTCGAAAAGCTGGCGTTGCCCAACGCCGCAGAAGTTGTCGCCGCCGTCCAGTCCGTAACCTATCGCTAAGGAGGGGAGACCATGCCGATACCAATTACCATGCCAGCCCTTTCGCCCACAATGGAAGAGGGCACGCTGGTCAAATGGCTGGTGAAAGAAGGCGACGAAGTACGCGCTGGTGACCTGATCGCGGAAATTGAGACCGACAAGGCCACCATGGAAATTGAAGCCGTCGATGAAGGCACAGTCGCAAAAATTCTCATCGCCGAAGGCACACAAGGCGTGCCCGTCAACGAGACCATGGCAATTATTCTTCTGGAAGGGGAGGATGCCGGTGAGATAGAAGTGCCAGACACCGTTGCCCCGAAAGCGCCCCCCCCCTTGCCCGAGGGAGAGCCAGCAAAGCCCTCCAAGCCTGAAGCAGTGGCCACGCCGGTGATAAAAACCACAGGGCGCATTTTCGCAAGTCCTCTCGCTAAACGTATTGCCAAAGACAGGGGTATTGATCTTTCAACCCTCTCGGGAAGTGGGCCGCGTGGCCGGATCGTCAAAGCTGATCTTGAAGGGGCATCAGGCAGGGCTGTTGCACGTGGCGCCGGAAAAATCGCAACGCCACCTGGAACCATAGATGCCCGCGCCTTCTACGAAGGCGGTTCGTATGACGAAATCCCTCTCAACAAAATGCGCAAAACCATTGCCAGGCGTCTCACTCAGTCGAAACAGGAAATCCCGCACTACTATCTCAGCATCGACTGTGTGCTGGACGAACTCCTGAAAGTCCGAAAGCACCTGAATGCGGCGGGCGCGGACCAGGGTATCAAGCTGTCAGTGAACGACTTCATTGTGCGCGCAGTCGCTCTGGCGCTTCAAAAAACTCCCGAGGCCAATGTCAGCTTTGCCGAAGACGCGCTACTGAAACATCACCATAGCGATGTCGGGATTGCGGTTGCCATTGAGGGAGGGCTCATCACCCCCATCATTCGCCGCGCGGAAGAAAAAGGCCTTGCAGAGATCTCGGCGGAGACAAAGGAGCTTGTCAGTCGCGCAAAAGAGAAAAAACTTTCGCCGAAGGAATATGAAGGCGGAAGCTTCTCCGTCTCAAATCTCGGCATGTATGGCGTGAAAAATTTCACGGCCGTTATCAATCCACCGCAGGCCGCCATTATGGCCGTGGGTGCGGGAGAACCCCGCGCGATCATCATTGACGGTGAAGTCAGGGCCGCGACCGTGATGACGGTAACCCTGTCATGCGACCATCGCGCAATAGACGGTGCACTGGGGGCAACGCTACTGACGGCGTTCAAATCATTCATTGAGTATCCCCCTTCGATGCTGCTTTAAGGAGCCAGGTGTGAACACGAAAAAATATGATGTCGTGGTGGTTGGTTCCGGGCCGGGTGGGTATGTCGCGGCAATACGCGCGGCCCAATTGGGGTTGAAGGTGGCCATTGTCGAGCGTTCGGAAGTAGGCGGCATCTGCCTCAACTGGGGGTGCATCCCAACCAAAGCGCTGCTGCGATCTGCTGAAATGTATCACAACCTGCAACGCGCCGAAGAATTTGGCCTGAAGGTGGAGAACATCTCCTACGATGGTGAAAAAATCGTCGCGCGGTCGCGTGGTGTCGCTAAGCAACTTTCCGGTGGCGTACAGTTTCTTCTCAAAAAGAACAAGATCGACCTGATTGCGGGAACAGGGCGGCTACTGGGCAACGCAAAACTGTCTGTTGAGACAGATGGCGGAACACTCGAAATCGTCAGCAAGAACATCATTCTGGCAATGGGCGCGCGCGCACGCTCCCTGCCGGGGCTTGAAGCCGATGGGGAAACGGTCTGGTCCTACCGCGAAGCAATGGTGCCAAAGGAAATACCCAAATCGCTCCTGGTCATTGGCTCGGGCGCAATCGGAATTGAGTTTGCGAGCTTCTACCGGACCTTTGGTGCAGAAGTCACGGTGGTTGAGGTCCTTGATCGCATCCTGCCTGTTGAAGACGAAGAGATTTCCGAACTTGCCGCAAAAGCATTCAGAAAACAGGGCATGACCTTGCTGACCGGGGCCAGGGTTACGGGCCTGAAGAAAACCAAAACCGGCGCAACCGCCTCAATCGATTTGGGGAACGGAAAAACCCAAACCGTGCGCGCACAAAAAGTTATCTCAGCCGTCGGCATCACCGGCAACATTGAAAATGTCGGGCTCGAAACTGTGGGGGTCAAGACCGACAGAGGACATGTGCTTGTCAACGAATGGTGCGAGACCGGCGTTGCGGGCATCTGGGCAATTGGTGATCTTGTCGGGCCACCCTGGCTGGCACATAAAGCAAGTCATGAGGGGGTAATGGTTGCAGAACGGATCGCCGGCCTTGAAGGTGTTCATCCGATGGACCCCGGTAAAATCCCCGGTTGCACCTACTGTCATCCTCAGGTGGCCAGCGTAGGGCTTACGGAGGTGCGTGCCAAAGAACAGGGCTACGACGTGAAAGTGGGCCGTTTCTCAGCCGTCGGCAATGGTAAGGCCATCGCTCTGGGGGAATCGGAAGGGCTTGTAAAAACGATTTTCGACGCCAAAACCGGGGAATTGCTGGGCGCTCACATGATCGGCGCAGAGGTGACGGAGTTAATCCAGGGCTACACGATTGCGCGCCAGTTGGAGGCGACCGAAGCTGATTTAATGGCGACCGTGTTTCCCCATCCGACATTAAGCGAGATGATGCATGAGTCAGTGCTGGATGCTTTTGGACGGGCACTGCACAAATAGCCGGTGCGAGATTAACCGCCCTATCTTAACTTTTCCGCGCTATAATCCTGGGTGATGACGGCACGGGTTTGAGCGACAATAGATGGCATGTGATGGTAACGGTTCTCAATACAGTGGAGGGGGGGGGAACCTCCCCGCAACGACCAAGACACCCGGAAAAGGCACACCGGCCCGACACGCCCGTGTTGCGCAAACCTGCCTGGATCAGGGTAAAGGCGCCGGGTTCTGCGCTTTATGCTGAAACAAAAAAGATTGTCCGTGAACATGGACTTGTGACCGTGTGCGAAGAAGCCGGTTGCCCCAACATTGGTGAATGTTGGACCAAGAAGCACGCGACAATGATGATTATGGGCGACACATGCACGAGAGCGTGCTCGTTCTGCAATGTGATAACCGGGCGTCCTGACCCGCTTGATGCGAGCGAGCCTGAAAATGTTGCAAACGCTGTGGAGAAGCTGGGGCTTCGTCATGTTGTCATTACCTCCGTCGACCGTGATGATCTGGATGATGGCGGGGCATTGCATTTTGCCAAAGTCATCCGCGCGATACGTGAATGCACGCCGAACACGACCATCGAAATTCTAACACCTGATTTTCTGCGCAAGAACGGCGCGTTGGAAATCGTCGTGGAGGCCAAACCGGATGTGTTCAACCACAACCTGGAGACAGTCCCCAGCCTCTATCTCTCCATCCGCCCCGGTGGTCGCTACTTCCATTCTCTCCGTCTGCTTCAGCGAGTGAAGGAACTGGATCCGACGATCTTCACCAAGTCAGGCATTATGGTCGGGCTTGGCGAGAAGCGTGATGAAATTATGCAGGTGATGGACGATATGCGCGTGGCCGACATAGATTTTCTCACGATCGGTCAGTATTTGCAGCCCACCCGCAAACATGTGGCGGTTGACAGGTTTGTGACGCCGGACGAGTTCAAGGGCTTTGAAATCACTGCACGCTCCAAAGGATTTTTGATGGTCTCTGCAACGCCGCTCACACGCTCCTCCTATCACGCCGATGAAGACTTTTATGCCCTGCGCTCTGCCCGGGAAGCCTTGTCGGCGCGGGGCTGAGTTTCGGTGCCCGCACACAAGGAAATTCGGGAGGTTGCGCATTCGCCACAACAGCTTTTCGACCTTGTTTCAGATATTGAAAGTTACCCGGAGTTTCTTCCCTGGTGTATCGGCGTGCGTATCAAAGAGCGCGGCACGGCGGGAGAAAACAAAACCGTCGTCGCAGACGTTCTGATTTCCTACAAAATGTTTCGCGAAAAATTTCGCAGTCGCGTAGAGCTTGATCCAGTCGCTCTGACCATAAATGTTGAGTATTTAAGCGGCCCCTTCAAACACCTGAATAATTACTGGCGGTTTGAGCCGAACGGTGAGGGGGCCAGGGTCGATTTTTCTGTGGATTTCGAGTTCAAGAACCGCCTGCTGGAGCGCATGGTCGCCGGCCTGTTTGACCGGGCCGTTCGTAAAGTTGTTAGCGCTTTTTTCGACAGGGCAGATGCGCTGTACGCAGACCCGCCAAGTCCACCCGGTTAGTCGGGATCAGTGGTCTATCTGTCTGCGCAAAAGTTCAAGCGCTCCTTGAACCGCCTGCATCCGAATTTCATCCCGACCAACATCGCCAAACCGATAGACCTCATGAAT
>CAZNLO010000006.1:15002-47547 GCA_964573935.1 uncultured Parvibaculum sp.
CCAAAGCGTAATCGAGCTGCCGCCATGTGAACCATGCCGATGGGTTTGAGCGCAGTGCCTCCACCCGGTCCGGCAATACCGGTGACAGATACGCTCACATGTCCGCGTGAATCCTCAAGTGCACCCTCCGCCATCGTGCGGGCAACAGGTTCGCTGACAGCGCCGTGATCTGCAATCATATCACCCGGCACGCCAAGCATGTCTCGTTTTGCCTCGTTGGAATAGGTAACAAAACCCCGTTCCACAACCGCAGAAGAGCCGGGTATCTCTGTAAGGCAGGCTGCGACAAGCCCTCCTGTGCACGATTCTGCGGTGACGATCTTGAGTGATTTCTGGCGTGCGTCTGCGAGCACAAGCTCTGCCAGTTGCAGGATTGGCCGGGGAAAAACAGACATTCAAAAGCCTCCGGAAAATCTCAGAAAAACCAGTACGCAAAGTGCTGCAAAAATACCAGCGACAATATCGTCCAGCATAATTCCCCAGCCACCGCCCACGCGTGCATCGAGCCAGCTAATCGGCCAGGGTTTAACCACATCGAAAATCCGAAAGAGTACAAAAGCAAAGACCCACCCTAGTGGTGAGAAGGGAACAACGCTGAGCGCAATCCATTGCCCGGCAACTTCATCCACAACAATTTCCCCCGCATCGTGCGTGCCCAGTTTTTTACTGTGCAGCGCCGAGGCCCAGACCCCAAGGGGAAGAAGAAAAAGAGCCGCAGCAAGAAGCGCAAGGGGGGTTCCGGTCAGCTCAACAATTGCCCAGGCGAATGGAAGCGCTGCAAGCGAACCCCATGTACCGGGCGCTCTGGGCAACTTTCCTGCGCCGAACCACAGAGCAATTACAGATGCAAAGGAAGCGGAGAAATGACCAAGAGGGTTGTTCACGAGGTAAGCCCGCCCGCTGGTACGCTAACCGTTGCAATTGCCTGTGCGGCAATCCCTTCGCTCCGACCGGTGAACCCAAGTCCCTCCGTGGTCGTGGCTTTCACGCTCACACGCTCAACCGCAATACCTAGTATCTCAGCCACAGTTTTGAGAAACTGATCGCGATACGGGAGAATTTTGGGTGCCTCGCAAATGAGGGTGAGGTCAATGTTGGATATGCGACCCTGTTTTTTCTTCATGAGCATCACGGCGTGCTCCAGGAAAGTACGTGAGGGAACGCCCTTCCATTGGGGGTCCGAGGGCGGAAAGTGAACACCAATATCGCCTTCGCCAATCGCCCCCAGCAGCGCATCCGTGATGGCGTGGAGGGCCACATCCGCATCTGAATGGCCGAGCAACCCGTGGGTGTGGGGAACGGCCACGCCACATAACATGACATGATCGCCTTCGCAAAAACGATGAACAACGAACCCCAGACAGGATCGGGTTTCACGCGCAGCCAAAAGGTGTTTCTCCGCCCGGTCGAAATCTTCCCGCTCCGTCACTTTGAAATTCTCCTCGGTTCCCGCAACCAGCCCGGCCTTGATGCCCGCCGCCGCAGCAACGGCAATGTCGTCGGTGAAAAGCCCCTGGCCATCGGCACAGGCGCGGTGCGCTTTGACAATCGCATCATAGACGAACCCTTGTGGTGTCTGGGCGCGAACAAGGTTTGTGCGGTCGACAGTTTCACCGGCAAGGCCCTCCTCGCTGCGACGCAGGGTATCATTTACCCGAAGGGCAGGCAGGACAGCCTTGTGGGTTGCCAGCGCATCAATGATCCCGTCAACAAGAGCAGAACTGACAAAGGGCCTGGCCCCGTCGTGGATCAGCACATGGGTGGGGGAAATATCCTGTAGAGCCTCAAGTCCCGCCAGAACCGAGGCCTGGCGCGTGTCGCCCCCCAGGACTGCCGGCAGAAGGCCGGGGCAATCCTTGCTGGCTGCTTCAAAGAGGTCCTGATCGTCTGGGTGAATGACCGTCAGGACCCGGTCGATCCGGGGATGTAAGGCGAAAACGTCAAGACAGCGGCGCAGGAGAGGAACCCCACCGACAGGTCGATATTGTTTGGGCAGGCCTTGCCCGGCGCGAAGACCACGACCGGCGGCCACGATAAGGGCTGCAACACGCATGAGACCGTTTCGCACCTGAACAGGCGCTTGGCAAGTCCAACCTTCTGAAAAATTTGCAGAGGAAACCTGCTCGGGTTGGGACTCAATCACGCAGCAGCCTTGCTTTTCCTCTGGCGTCCGCCTAGTTTATGCTCAATAAACAGGCATAAACGAAATTGCATAAAATATGACCATTTCCATTGGACCGCAGATACTCCAAAGCCAGGTCGTGCTGGCCCCCATGTCAGGGGTGACTGATCTGCCCTATCGCCTGGCTGTGGCCAAGGTTGCTCCGGCACTCGTTGTCTCTGAAATGGTCGCCAGTGAGGAGCTGGCCCGTGCCCGCCCGGACGTGATGCGGCGTGCAGCCGGGGGTGGCCGGCTCTTTCCTCTCGTGGTTCAGCTTGCTGGCCGCGAGGCGCACTGGATGGCGGAAGGGGCCCGCCTTGCCGAAAAGGCCGGAGCGGACATTATCGACATCAATATGGGATGCCCGGCGCGCAAGGTAACAAGCGGGTTCTCCGGGTCCGCCCTCATGCGCGACCTGGATCATGCGCTGACGCTCATTGAGGCGACGGTTTGCGCAACCCCTTTGCCCGTCACACTGAAGATGCGACTGGGGTGGGATGCGGACACAATCAACGCGCCGGAGCTTGCAAGGCGGGCGCAAGCCGCCGGGGTGCAACTGGTAACGGTACACGGTCGCACCCGCTGCCAGTTTTACAAAGGACGTGCGGACTGGGGCGCGATCCGCGCCGTGAAAGAGGAAATCACGATCCCTCTCATCGCCAATGGTGACATCACCTCACTGGACGATGCCCGGGCCTGTCGTGCAGCTTCTGGAGCCGATGGCGTAATGATCGGTCGGGGCGCTAATGGAAGACCATGGTTTCTCCGGCAGGTTGAGGAGGCGTTGAGCGGCGCGGAGGTATCCCTCGCTCCCGGGCCGGAGGAACGGTGGGCACTTGTGCGCGCGCACTACCTTGATGCGCTGGATCTGTATGGAGACCGGTTGGGAAACCGTATTGTCCGAAAACATATGGGCTGGTATCTCGACGTTGCAGGCGCGGAGTGGAACCGGGATGTAAAAGCCCTTAAGTCAGAAATTCTCCCTAGTACAGATAGCAGTACGGTATTGGGGGAGCTGGAACGCTTCTTTGCCGGTGAAGCGAAACGCAGAGCAGCAGCATGAGCATCAGCAAGACCGTTCAAAATGAGAACAGGGCAGGGCTGGCCCCTGACACGGCACAAATTCTGAACGCGATGCCGCAGCCTGTAGTCACGGTCAATAGCGATATGCGCATGGAATTTGTCAATGATGCCGCAGAGCAGTTCTTCGGTGCCAGCCGTGCCGTCCTGTCACGGCAATCCCTGACTGAGTTCATCTCGTTTGGAAGCCCTCTCCTGACATTGATCGAACAGGTGATGGAGCACAATGCATCCGTCAACGAGTATGGCGTCGAGCTGGCCTCGCAGCGGTTTGGCGAACGGGCCGTCGATATTCAGGTCTCCCCGATTGTCGATGCGCCGGGGCGGGTACTTGTGATCCTTCAGGAGCGCACCATTGCGCACAAGATGGACCGTCAACTGACCCATCGCGGTGCCGCACGTTCAGTGGTTGGCATGGCGAGTGTCCTGGCCCATGAAATCAAGAACCCCCTGTCGGGCATTCGAGGAGCAGCGCAACTTCTTGAGCAGTCCGCAGATGAAGACGACCGGATGTTGACGCAGCTTATCTGCGATGAGACAGACCGCATATGCAGGCTGGTGGACCGGATGGAGGTGTTTTCTGATGAACGGCCTGTGTCGCGTCTCCCGATTAACATTCACATTGTGCTGGGTCGGGTGAAGCAACTGGCTGCAAATGGTTTTGCAAACGCATTAAAAATCACCGAACAATACGACCCTTCACTACCTCCGGTGCCAGGCGACCAGGATCAACTGATACAGGTTTTTTTGAACCTGCTGAAGAACGCCGCTGAGGCAATAGACAGGCCCGATGGAGAAATCACAATCACAACCGCGTTTCGTCCCGGCGTGCGTCTTGCTGTATCCGGCAGCCGGGAACGGGTGGGACTGCCCATCGAAATCTGTGTGATTGATAACGGACCGGGCGTGGCAGAAGACCTTCTTCCCTATCTTTTTGATCCGTTTGTAAGCACCAAGCTGTCAGGCACCGGGCTCGGTCTGGCATTGGTCGCAAAAATCGTAGGCGATCACGGGGGTATTATCGAATGCGAAAGCCATGCGCGCCGCACCGTGTTCCGTGTGCTTTTGCCAATGCACTCGGCGATGAAATTTGACGAAATGAAAGAGGACTAACGATGCCATCTGGAACCATTTTGATTGCCGATGATGACGCTGCCATCAGAACAGTCCTTAGTCAGGCATTGGGGCGCGTCGGATATGATGTGCGCACGACGTCCAACGCCGCAACATTGTGGCGGTGGGCAGCGCAGGGTGAGGGAGATCTGATCTTTACCGATGTCATTATGCCGGATGAAAATGGGTTTGATCTGATCCTGCGGATAAAGAAAGTCCGGCCCGATATACCTATTATTGTCATTAGCGCGCAAAACACGTTGATGACGGCCATTACGGCGGCGGAGCGCGGCGCGTATGAGTATCTTCCAAAACCCTTTGATCTGAACGAGGTTGTATCGCTCGCCGCGCGAGCCCTGTCGGCGCCGGGCGTAAGTGCTGTGCCTCCGCCATCGCCTGAGGCGGAGGACAAAATTCCCCTTATCGGGCGCTCGCCTGCCATGCAGGAAATCTACCGGGTACTCGCGCGCCTTATGCAAACCGACCTGTCCGTTATGGTATCCGGCGAAAGTGGAACGGGCAAGGAACTGGTGGCAAAAGCGTTGCACGATTACGGCAAGCGCAAGCACGGGCCATTCGTCGCCATCAACATGGCAGCGATCCCGCGTGAGTTGATTGAGAGTGAACTGTTTGGCCACGAAAAGGGATCCTTCACGGGTGCCAGCCATCGCAGCACGGGCCGTTTTCAGCAGGCGGAGGGCGGGACGCTCTTCCTCGACGAGATCGGCGATATGCCAATGGAAGCCCAGACCCGTCTTTTGAGGGTTTTGCAGGAAGGTGAATACACAACAGTTGGCGGACGCACGCCAATTCGGACTGATGTACGGATCGTGGCGGCAACAAACCGGGACCTGCGGCAACTCATCAACCAGGGACTGTTTCGCGAAGACCTGTTTTACCGTCTGAACGTTGTTCCCATCCGGTTACCGCCTTTGCGCGAGAGGACGGAAGATATTCCCAACCTGGTTCGCCACTTTTTGGTTCTGGCGGAGGAAGAAGGCCTGCCGACAAAAACCGTGGATGCTGAGGGGATCGACTTTCTCAAGCATTACCGGTGGCCCGGCAATGTGCGGGAGCTGGAAAACCTGATCCGGCGCCTGGCAGCGCTTTATACCGAGGAGGTGATCGGCGCCTCTATTTTGCGGATGGAGCTGGCAGAGCCGGTATTTGGATCGGCAATCGAACCTGTCGCAGTGGATGAGGGGTTGAGCGAAGTCGTGGAACGGGTACTTTCGCGCGAGTTTGCTGCCTGCGGCGATCAGCTACCGCCCTCGGGGCTTTATGAGCGTGTCTTGAAGGAGATCGAGAGGCCCCTATTCTCCATTTCCCTAACGGCCACACGGGGCAACCAGATAAAAGCGGCAGAGCTTCTGGGGATTAATCGCAACACGCTTCGCAAGAAAATCCGCGAACTGGACGTGCAGGTTGTCCGTATGCCACGTTAACCTTGGAATTTTACTGATGTAATACTGCAACATTGTTGTTGAAAGGTCGCGCCACACACGCCAGAATGTAGCTGTCGTAGAGGGGGGCGTGGCTTTCGCGACACAGGCGCGCGACGGGATCGTTACGTGAATGCAACAGGCGACAAGAGTGATTTAGCTCGGTATGGCAACAGTCGACAACACAGCACGCGCGTGGCGTTTTGACCGCCTGTTGAAGGCAGGCAGACGCGTGAATATGCGCAGGACGGTCCCCGTCATCCTCGTGGTTGTCGCCATGTTTCTGGGCACTTTCACCTATATGACGCTGACGGGCCTTTCGCCCTTTACGCCCAGCAAGGGCGTTATAACAGCTTTGCTGCTGGCAAATTTCGTCATTGTACTGGTGCTGGCAGGCCTTATCGCCTGGCGCGTAATTTTACTCATAATGGCGCGTCGCAGCGGGATTGCGGGGGCAAAACTGCATGCGCGCCTGGTGACGATGTTCTCATTCATTGCGGTTTTACCGGCGGTCACCGTAGCGGTCTTTGCCTCAGTAACCCTTGATCGAGGCCTGGATACCTGGTTCAGCGAACGGACCCGGGCGATTATGGAAAATGCCTTGCAGGTGGCCGAGGCCTATCTTGCTGAACACCATCAGGTACTGCGCCAGGATGTGCTTGCCATGGCAAATGACCTCAACCGGGCTGCCCCCTATTTGATCTCAAACCAGCCTCGCACGCAGCAGTTGCTGGCGACCCAGGCTGCCCTTCGCTCACTTCCCGCAGCCTATCTGATAAACCGGGAGGGGAGCGTGGTGGCCAGAGCAACCGCCGCCGTTGCCCCTTCTCTGGGCATTCCAAGCCCGGATCAATTTGAAAAAGCCGATGAGGGCCTCGTGGTTCTCTACACGGAGCGAAAGGGAGATGAAATCCGCGCCCTCCTGCGTCTCCCGGCGTTTAACAACATTTACCTTTATGTGGCCCGATTCGTTGACTCCCGCGTTTTGGGACACATGGCACAGACCCAGGCAACAGTTCAGGAATACGAGACCCTCGAAGGAGCACTGAGTTCTGTCCAGGTCACTTTTGCACTGATTTACGTGACAGTGGCGCTGGTAATTCTGCTCGCCGCCATCTGGCTGGGGTTCTGGGCTGCAAACCGTATTGTTGCCCCCATCGGGCGTCTGGTCGGCGCAGCGGAAGGGCTGAGTGCCGGTGATTTGACGACGCGCGTTGCCGTCGGCACGGATGATGATGAAATTCAAACTCTGAGCTTCGCGTTCAACCGGATGGCCAGCCAGATCGAAAACCAGCAGAACGAACTGGTTCGGGCAAACCATCAATTGGATGAACGCCGCCGCTTCACAGAAGCTGTTTTGGCTGGTGTAAGTGCGGGTGTGGTTGGGTTCGATGTGGAAATGAAAATCAACCATGCCAACCGGGTTGCGGAACAGTTTTTGAATGCCAAAGAAAGCACTCTGTTTGGACAGAAGATTTCCGGTGCGGTGCCTGAACTGGAAAATGTGATGAACATGGCCATCAACAGGCCGGACAGTTCCGCACACGAACAGCTCGTGGTTGAACGTGACGGACAGGAACGCACCTTGAATGTGCGCGTCACGGGAGAGAAAGCCGGAGCCGGTCTTCATGGATATGTGTTGACCTTCGACGATATTACCGAGCTTGTTCTGGCTCAGCGCAACGCCGCCTGGTCAGATGTCGCACGCCGCATCGCGCATGAGATCAAAAATCCCCTGACCCCCATTCAACTGTCAGCCGAACGGTTGAGGCGGAAATACGGCTCCCAGATCACCAATGAGCCGGAAGTGTTTGAACAATGCACGCAGACAATTATTCGACAGGTTGGTGATATTGGTCGAATGGTTGACGAGTTTTCATCCTTCGCCCGGATGCCCGAAGCTGTGATGAAGGAAGCGGATCTGGTGGAAATTGTTCGTCAGGCAATATTCCTGCAACGCGTTGCCCATCCAGACATTGAGTATGGTCTCCTTCTGCCGGGTGTGGATATTGTTTTTGAGGGGGATGCGCGGCTTATCAGTCAGGCATTGACGAACATCCTGAAGAATGCCGCCGAAGCGATTGAAGGGCTTGAGACCGCTTTGGAAACAAAGCACCGCATTGAAACGAATATTGTCGTGGATGGTGATGGCATTTCAATTTCTGTAACAGACAGCGGGTGTGGCCTGCCGAGAGCAGATCGATTGCGCCTGGCAGAGCCCTACATGACGACGCGGGAAAAGGGCACCGGGTTGGGGCTTGCGATTGTCAAGAAAATCATGGAAGACCATGGCGGTACGCTGAAGCTTGAGGATGCTCCCGCCGGTGAAGGATGGGGGGAAGGCGCGCGCGTTGTCCTCTCCTTCCTGCAAACGGGAAGTGGGCAGGATGACAGTAACAAAGTGGCCACCGCGTCGCGCGAAAGCGATGATTTGAGCGTGGTTGAGAAAAAAGTAGAGGCTATTGATGGCGTCTGAGATTTTGATTGTGGACGATGAAACGGATATTCGGGAACTGATTGCCGGTATTCTGTCCGACGAAGGCTATGAAACCCGAATGGCCGCGAACAGTGATGGCGCGCTCAAAGCACTTGAGCAAAGAGCGCCCAGCCTCGTTGTTCTGGATATCTGGCTACAGGGCAGCCGTCTGGACGGTCTTGAGGTGTTGGACATTATCAACGAACGCTACCCTGGTTTGCCCGTTGTCATCATAAGTGGTCACGGCAATATCGAAACAGCGGTGTCCGCTATCAAGAAAGGGGCCTACGATTTTATCGAGAAGCCTTTCAAGACAGATCGTCTTATTCTGGTTTTGCGCCGCGCGATTGAGGCGGATCGTCTACGTCGCGAGAACGCAGAGCTAAGGGTCCGCTTTGGTCAGGACACCTCATTGATAGGGGCATCCGCATTGATTAATCAGGTACGCCAGACGATCGAAAAGGTCGCCCCGACCGGTAGCCGCGTTTTGATTGCTGGCCCTCCTGGCTCGGGAAAAGAGGTCGTCGCCCGCCGCCTTCACGCGTCATCGAGGCGTGCAGACAGTCCATTTATCGCCATTAACGCAGCCACCATGGCGCCTGAACGGATGGAAGTGGAACTTTTTGGCACAGAAGAAACGGCGGAAGGCCCGCGAAAGATAGGTGTCTTTGAGCAAGCTCACGGCGGCACGCTCTTTTTGGATGAAGTGGCGGAAATGCCGCTTGAAACGCAAAGCAAGATACTGCGTGTTCTGGTAGAGCAGACGTTTACAAGGGTTGGAGGCGCGACCAAAGTGAAAGTGAATGTGCGCGTCGTCTCCTCATCAAGCCATGACTTGCGCGAAGATATTTCGAATGGAAATTTTCGCGAGGATCTGTACCATCGACTGAACGTTGTCCCGATCTGTGTGCCATCGCTGGAGCAGCGCCGTGAAGACATACCGCAACTTGTTGAGTATTTTGTCGATCAGATTTCCCGGTCGTCGGGTCTGCAACCGCGCCAGATTGCCGATGATGCTATGGCCGCCTTGCAGTCATACTCCTGGCCAGGCAATGTTCGCCAACTGCGCAACAATATCGAACGGTTGATGATTTTGACGTCGACGGATGCATCCAGTGTAATCACCGCTGACAAATTGCCGAGCGACGCGGGAACATCGACGCCGCTCGGGGTCAACGGCACGGGGGGAGAACATATTATGGCAATGCCGCTCAGGCAGGCGCGCGAGACATTCGAGCGGGATTACCTGGTTGCACAAATAGGGAGGTTTGGGGGAAACATCTCCCGGACAGCGGCCTTCATTGGCATGGAACGATCAGCGCTCCATCGAAAACTTAAATCGCTGGGTGTCAACACATCTGATCGCAGCGCGCTTCAGGTGTAGGCGAAGGTGTCCTTTACCTGCGCTGAGGAAATGAAATATCTGATGAAAGTTCTGGCGACATGAAGGTTATTGTATGTGGTGCCGGGCAGGTCGGTTTTGGGATCGCCAAACAACTGGCGGCTGAAAACAATGATGTCACTGTCATAGACCAGTCCCCCCAACTGGTGCAGCGCGTTTCAGATATTCTGGATGTGCGCGCTATCGTTGGTCATGGGGCTCATCCTGATGTGTTGGAGAGAGCTGGTGCATCGGACGCCGACATGTTGATTGCCGTGACATTCCATGACGAAGTCAACATGGTCGCCTGTCAGGTTGCTCATTCCGTTTTCAATGTTCCAACAAAAATTGCGCGAATTCGGTCTCAAAGCTATCTGCAGGCAGGGTTCCAGGACCTTTTTGCGCGGGACCATATGCCGATTGATGTTATCATTTCCCCGGAACTGGAGGTGGGGCGCGCCGTTTTGCGACGGCTCGCGGTTCCCGGTGCCCTGGATATTCTGGAGTTTGCAGACGGTGTTGTGAATGTTGTGGGCGTCATGATCGAAGACGATTGTCCGATTATAAATACACCTCTGCGCCAGCTAACCGAGCTTTTTCCGGACCTGAAAGCCCGGGTCGTTGGCATTGTACGCAAAGGTAATCTGTTCGTCCCTCATAGCGAAGATCAGATGATCGTTGGTGACGAGGTCTACTTTGCGGCGGACCAGAAGGAGGTTCGCCGGACGCTGGTGATTTTTGGTCACGAAGAGCAGGAGGCCCGAAAGGTTCTTCTCGTCGGGGCGGGTAATATCGGCCTCTACGTTGCACAGGAACTTGAAAAGAAAAACAGCGGTGTCCGGGTCAAGGTGCTGGAACGAAGTCGGGACCGCGCTGTGTTTGCGGCCGACCGGCTTCAAAGAACGATTGTCCTGAACGGTGACGGCCTGGAGCCTGAATTGCTTCGGGAAGCCGGCGTTCAGGAAACGGAGATGATTGTTGCTCTCACAAACGACGACCAGGCCAATATCCTGACCTGCGTCCTGGCAAAACGTGAAGGCTGTGCACGCGCACTTAGCCTCATCAACAATCAGACATATTCCCCGTTAATGCGCTCACTTGGAATTGATGCATTTTTGAATCCGCGCGCAACAACGGTGAGCCATATCCTGCGCCATGTTCGCCGTGGCCGTATCCGGGGGTTGCAGGCCGTTCATGATGGAGCCGCTGAGGTCATCGAGGCAGAAGCACTGGAAACCTCCCCGTTGGTCGGCAGGCCCTTGCGCGAAGTTGAACTGCCGGATGGATTGATCGTTGGCGCCATTGTGCGCGATGGCGAGGTCATCACACCACGCGGTGCGACGGAAATCAGGGCAGGGGACAAAGTGATTATGTTTGCACAGCGCGACCAGGTGCCAACCGTTGAACAAATGTTCCGCGTTAGCCTTGAATTTTTCTGAGAACCGTCTGGCGGATCACGCATGACCTACAGCACGATTTTACATGCTTTGGGATGGTTACACCTCCTCCTGGCCGGTGCCATGCTGGTGCCCTGGACCGTTGCCCTTTATTCGGGGGAGACTGCCTCCTTCATTGCCTTTTCTCTCGCTATTCTTTTAACCGGGTTCTGCGGGGGTGCCATGGGAATGGCGTTTCGCGATGTGAAAAGCCGGGCATCAAAGACAGACCTTTTCGCGCTGGTCATTAGTGCCTGGCTGGTCGTCCCCCTGTTTGCGGCGCTTCCGCTTTATGTCAGCGGCGCACTAACGACGTTCACGGACGCTTATTTTGAAGCCCTGTCGGGGTTTACAACGACAGGCGCGAGCGTCATTTCCGTGCTTGATGAAATGGACAGGGCGGTGTTGGTCTGGCGCGCTGTTCTTCAGTGGCTGGGTGGATGGGCGAGTATCGTTATGGGTGCCGCGGTGCTGGCGCCACTTGGTGTGGGCGGTATGGAACTCAGGCTTTCCCCCTTGACCAGAGCTGACAAATCCCGCTCGTTCGATCGTTTTCCAGGTACGGCAAAAGCGATTGGCACCTTGTATGCGTCTTTCACGGCGGTATGTTTTCTTCTCGTCTGGGCGGGCGGCGTGCCTGCCTTTGACGCCTTCTGTCTTTCGCTCTCGGCAATATCCACCGGCGGGTTCACACCAACGGATGCAGGACTTGGCGGATATGACGCTCCATGGTCCATGGTGTTTCTTGCGGTGTTCATGATTGTAGGAGCCATAAATTTTGCGACCCACCGGGCCGCCATTCGCGGGCGCTCCCGGGAGTACGAAGATGATCCGGAAAATACATATCTGGTTACGATGATCCTGGGAGGAGGCGTACTTCTGGCAATCGTCGCCCTTCAGGACACGGGCGACATCATACAGGCCGCATTAGGTGGCATGTTCACAGCGGTCTCGCTTGTTACCGGAACCGGTTTTGTCGCACCGGGTGAGGGGGTAATGGGAGGCATTCCACCCATCCTTGTCATCGGTCTGGTCATGGTCGGTGGCGCTACTCTGTCCACTTCCGGCGGCATTAAGCTGATGCGGATCGCAATGCTTTTGAAACAGGGGGGGCGTGAACTCAAACGGCTGACGCACCCCCACGGAATTATTTCCACGCAGTTTGCAGGTCGTCCGCTTGCAATTCCGATTATGAAATCCGTCTGGACCTTCTTCTGCCTCTTTCTTTTTGCATTCGCTGTTCTGGCGATACTTCTGTCCGCGACGGGACTTCCCTTTGAAGCGGCTCTGCTTAGCGCCGCGTCAGCTATTGCGAATGTAGGACCGGCTTATGATCTGGTACGCCTGGGGGGTGAAACGCTAAGCCCTGCATATGCAGATATGACGGACGGGGCAAAATGGCTTTTAATGGCGGGAATGGTTGTTGGCAGGTTGGAACTTCTGGCCTTCATCGCCCTGTTTAGCCGCGAATATTGGCGATCCTGAAAGGACGTATTTTGACCCGTATCGCATACGTGAATGGGCGCTACCTGCCTCACGAACAAGCCGCCGTTCACATTGAAGACAGGGGGTTTCAGTTTGCTGACAGCATCTACGAAGTCTGTGCGCTCGTAGATGGAACATTCGTTGATGAACGTGCTCACTATGAGCGGCTGGTCCGTTCCCTGGATGCAATTGAGGTAAAAACACCTCACTCTTATGCCAGCCTTGGGATTATTTACCGAGAACTCGTCCGCCAGAACCGCGTCTACTCGGGCATTGTCTACTGCCAGGTCAGCCGGGGGCAGGCGCGGCGCGATCACGCTTATCCAAACCCGGAAGTTGCCCCAACAGTTGTCATTACCGCAAAGCGGGTCTCTCCCCTCAAACTTCAGGACCGTCGGGAGACGGGTGCTGCCGTCATCACCCGGCCCGACGACAGATGGGCGCGGTGCGATATCAAGTCGACCGGCCTGTTGGCCAATGTGTTGGCCAAACAGCTTGCGCGCTGTGAGGGTGCAGACGAGGCCTGGCTTGTCGACCGGGACGGGAATGTGACCGAAGGTACATCCACAAATGCCTGGATTGTAACGAAGGAGGGAACAGCGGTGACCCGGCCCCTCGATGACCACATACTGGGTGGTGTTACCAGAGCAGCCCTGATTGAGTGCGCGCGGGCAGGCTCTATCGCTGTGGAAGAACGAAAGTTCTCTGTTGAGGAGGCCCTGGGGGCCACGGAAGCTTTTTCCTCGTCCTCGACAATCGGGGCTCTGCCGGTTGTTTCCATCAATGGCACCCGAATTTCCGATGGAAAGCCAGGAACCGTTACCCATAAGCTGAATGGGCTTTATGCCTTGAGAGCACAAATCGTTACTTAACTTGGAGGCCATAAAACCTTAAGTTGAAGGAATGCTGGCCGCAGAACACCTCAAGGATATATCAAGGATCCCTCGAAGAAACCACAAATGGAAAAAAAATGTCGGACAAACCGCAGAACCTCCAAGATGCTTTCCTCAACAACGTTCGGAAGAACAAAATAACATTGACGATTTTTCTCGTAAACGGCGTCAAATTGCAGGGCGTAATCACCTGGTTTGATAATTTTTGCGTGTTGCTGCGCAGGGATGGTCATTCGCAGCTTGTTTACAAACACGCGATTTCAACCATCATGCCCGGCCAGCCTGTCTCTCTGTTCGACGGAGAAGAAGGCAGTTGATACGGCCTAGCCACCAATACGTCGACAGCGCAATGATGTTTCGAAAAATGAAACGAGAGAGGGTTGGCTCACAGTGAAATCTGGCGAAACAGGTTTTCAGGTGGAACAGCGGTTGATAACGCGTACCTATGTCCTGCTTCCCTGGAGCAATCGTGGTTCTGCCCATGGGAAAAACAAAACCACGTCGGAGCTTCGCCGCACACCGCAGGCGCGTTTGGAAGAAGCCATTGGCCTTGCCACAGCTATTCATCTCGACATTATTTGTGCTGAAGTTGTCCCCTTGCACACCCCGCGCCCGGCCACGCTCTTTGGGAGCGGAAAGGTCGAGGAGTTTGCAGAGCGCCTGAAGCAGGACGAAATCGAGCTGGTCATTGTTGATGGCCAGCTAACACCGGGACAGCAACGCAATCTTGAGCGTGCCTGGAAGACCAAGGTTCTTGACCGGACCGGACTGATCCTTGAAATCTTCGGGGAACGGGCGCGAACACGGGAGGGTCGGTTGCAAGTGGAGCTGGCACACCTTTCCTATCAAAAAAGCCGCCTTGTGCGGTCATGGACCCACCTGGAGCGGCAGCGCGGCGGCGTTGGTTTCTTGGGAGGGCCCGGCGAGACTCAAATTGAGGCCGACAGGCGGGCGTTGCAGGAAAAGATCAACCGCCTGGAGAAGGACATTGCAAAGGTCAAACGCACCCGCGAATTACACCGCAAAACGCGTCGTGCCGCCCCGTATCCGATTGTTGCACTTGTTGGATATACGAATGCCGGCAAGTCGACCCTCTTCAATCGGATAACCCAGGCAGAGGTTTTTGCAGAAGACCTTCTCTTCGCCACTCTGGACCCAACCATGAGAGCGGTCACCCTCCCGAGTGGCCGCAAGATTATTCTCTCCGACACTGTGGGTTTTATTTCGGACCTGCCAACGCATTTGGTCGCCTCTTTCCGGGCGACACTGGAAGAGGTACTGGAGGCAGAGGTCGTGCTGCATGTACGTGACGCTGCACACGATGAGACAGATGCGCAAAAGGAAGATGTCATTGATGTACTAAAGACACTTGGTCTTGATGTGGAAGCTGATAAGGCGGAACAGTTTGTTGAAGTGCTGAACAAGGTCGATCTTTTAGAGCCGGAGGCGGCCACAGCTCTTATCCGGCAAATAGAACTGAGAGAGACAGGCCGGGTCATCTCAGCCCTGACAGGGGAGGGGGTGGACGATCTTCTTGAATATCTCGATATCCTGTTATCTGCCGATACGCGGACATTCAGTCTGCGTCTGGAACCGCGCGACAGCCAGGCCAGAGCGTGGTTACACAGCCATGGAGAAGTGATTTCCGACAAAGCCGAAGACGACGGCGCAATGTGGCTGGAGGTCAAGATGACACCACCGGACGCAGGCCGGTTTGAAAAACTGTACCCGGAAATATATAAAACGGCACTGGCGGAGTTTTCTGGGGTTTCCCTATGACCGTGGATTTTGAAAAGCTCTCCACAGCCATGCGCGATGTGGCAGACCGGGTGATTATGCCACGCTTCCAAACCCTGTCAGACGATCAGATTGAGGAAAAGGCAAAGGACGACTTTGTTACCGTCGCAGACAAAGAGGCTGAGGCGTTGCTGACGCCTATCCTTCTGGGGCTGGCCCCTGGCTCCATTGTGGTTGGGGAGGAGGCGACGGCCGCCAACCCGGCTCTGCTGGATCACGCAAAGACCGACCGTGACATATGGTATGTGGACCCGATTGACGGCACGGCTCTGTTTATTGATGGCAAGCCCGGATTTGCCATCATGATAGCCTATGCGGAGAAGGGGGAGGTCATCCAGTCTGCTATCTTTTTTCCCGTGGCTGATGAGCTGTTTCTGGCTGAACGGGGCGCGGGCGCGCAACTGACCCGCGCCGGTAGTATTCAAACCCGCCTTCGCCCGCGAGAAAAAACGATTGCCCTGTCGGATGCATGTGCGGCCCTCTATACGCGGCATTTTCCTCAGCTCTGGGACAAAAAAATTCTCCGTCTGAAAAGGCAAGTCGGGTCAATACACACTGAAATGTCTGCGGCGAAAGAATATACGGACATTGCCCGTGGGGCTAAGGAGCTGGCGCTCTACCATCGTATGCTGCCGTGGGATCACGCACCTGGAAGCCTTATCATGAGAGAGGCGGGGGGCGTTGTCCGGAACCTGGAAACGAAAGTGGACTATCGCCCCGCGCATCTGCACGGACCCCACCTGCTTGGCGCCGACGAAAGTCTGTGGCAATCCGCGCGCCGCGCGATGCGTTGCTGAGACAGCCTCTTGAAGACCATAACCCCGGTCCCTGAAAAATACGCACTAGGATTTTTTCTCTTCTTCCTTCGCCCGGAGCCAGAGCGCTTCCAACTCTTCAAGCTCCAGATTTTCCAACTTCACCCGCTCGGCTTTTGCGTTCAGTTCCATTGAGGCGAACCGGGTGCGAAATTTCTGATTGGCTCTTCTGAGGGCGGCGTCAGGATCAATCTTCAAATGCCGGGCATAGTTGGCCAGAACAAAGAGAAGGTCGCCGAACTCTTCTTCGATAGCATCTGGCGCGTTGGCATCAACTTCATGCTTGAGTTCACTCAGTTCTTCCTCGACTTTTTCAAGAACGGGTCCGATGTCCGGCCAGTCAAACCCCACCTTGGCCGCTTTCTTCTGGAGTTTGACAGCTTGTGCCAGACCTGGAAGCACAACGGGAACATCATCGAGAAGTCCGAGCGTGTCCCGACCTTTCATTGCCTTTTCACTCTCTTTTATCTCCTCCCAGGTGATAGCCACTTCGTCTGCAGACCGGGGTTCTCCTTTTGAAAAGACATGCGGATGCCGCCGGATCATTTTTTGAACGATGCCGTCAACTACGTCGGCGAAGGTGAAAGCCCCTTCCTCCTCCGCCATACGCGCATGAAACACAACCTGAAGAAGGAGGTCGCCCAACTCCTCTTTCAGGTCCTCAAGGTTGTTTCGCTCAATGGCGTCGGCCACCTCATATGCTTCCTCAAGCGTGTAGGGAACGATGGAGCGAAAGGATTGTTCCATATCCCAAGGGCAACCTTCATCCGGATCGCGCAGTTTGGCCATGACCGCCAACAAGGTTTCAACCGCGCCAAAATCAGTTGAATGCGTATTTTTTTTCATAAGAGCCTGTCTGCCAACCTGTCAGCACCCCGATTAAGGTCCTCATTTTTGTTAAAATAAAGTAGGAACTTCGAGGTAACTCATTGGAAATATTGATTTTTACCATTTCAAATAAAGAAACCGATCTGAAGCCAAATGTCCACCCTGCGTTAAGCCTATAGCCCTAGGCTGAGCAAGATCATTTATATCGTCCGGGGTTATGTTCGGGCGAAAAGGGGCACTTTGCGCGACAATGACCGTGGCACGGAAGAATATAACTGAAGAGATCGGCGGAAAAGAACAGCCCATAGCCGGTGTCGGCCAGGTTGAACCGGTCTTGTCTCCCTCCAGGCTGGCGGCCAGGGCCTTTGTCGAAGGCTATCCGGTCCGCGCGTTGAAGGGGGCAAGCTATTTGGAAATAGGGTGCGAAAACGGCGCCAACCTGATCGCCCAGGCCGCAGCGTACCCGCAAGTGAGTTTTACTGGCACCACTCCAGATCAGGGTCCTTTCATTAGTGCTTTCGCTCATGAAGCCAATCTGAAAAATGTTAATCTGATTGACCTGAACCTCTCCGGGTTTGAGACAAAGCTCGGTTCATATGATTTCGTTGTGGCCCACAATGTTTTTTCGGCGGCCTCAACCGCAGAGCAGATGGCGTTGCTCGTCCTTATACACCGTCATCTGGCTGAAGGTGGAATTGCCTGCGTCGGCCTGGACGTAAAGCCGGAAGGGAACGGGAGTGGGCATTTTGAGCAGTTGGGGTCTCGTGAAGAAGCGCAGGGCGCCTGCGAGACAGCAGCATTTATTGCCATGGCCCAGGCCGCAAAGTTGCAACTGATCGGCGATATGGATCCTCTGAAAACCAATGCCACAGTGCTTCCAATGGAATTGCGCCACGAAGACAAAAGAGACAGCGACCTCACGACACGTCTGCGGGCTATTGACAGATACGCAAACATCAGTCACCGGCATGTCTTGCTTTGTCATGCAGATAGAGAGAAAGAAACGGCGGGTCTCGGCAAGGTTCTGGATGAGTTGTTTGTCACAAGCACATTGTCGCGCGACAACAAGGAACTGTCAGACGCAGATTTACTGACTGCAGAAACGGTTCTGTTCAACGGTCCTGTAAAATACCAAACCTCAAATCGCATGGAAATTGTCGCTCTCGCCCTGATGGAACGGAACAGTAATTTTCCGGTACGTGCGGGCAGGCTGGTTGGGCATGTGGCGACCGCATTGCGCAAAGCGGGGATAAAAGAAGTTGCAACGACCGAGGTCGGGCAGGCCATTGCCGAGCTTTGCAATAAACTATTGCCTATGGGCGCGTTGATTACCCATCAGGCAGAAACAAATGCTCTGTACGAGATTTCAGACAGGCCATGTCTGGCCCCTCTGGCGCTGCTTCAGCTGCGCCGGGGTTTTGACAGCATAACCAGCCTGACCCCGCACCGCGTCGCCATTGATGATGTCGCTAAATTCATCCTGAACCGGTTTGATGGTTTGCAGACACGTCAGCAAATCACGGGTGATGTTGTCAACGCCGTAAAAACCGGGGAGATAAAGATACCCGAGGATGTGGCGACACCCCAGGCTCGTGCCAATGCGACTGTGTTGAAAGTGTTGATCCATGCGACCCGCAACGGACTTCTTGTCAGTTAGCCCTCAAGGCCTTGGATCACGTATCGCCCACAGCAGTGTCTGAGCAGAATGGATTGGTTTTGCGTTCAACTTCAAAAGTTGACATTGGCCCGTGACCCGGAACAAAAGCGATTTCGCCACCGATGGGAAACAGCCGCTCCCTGATTGATGAAATCAACTGTGCGTGGTTGCCACGAGGAAAGTCTGTACGCCCGATAGACCCCTGAAAGAGAACGTCGCCTACGATGGCGAGCTTGGAGGGTTCATGAATGAAAACCACATGGCCTGGCGTGTGGCCGGGGCAGTGGCGGACCCGCAGTGTGAGGCCGGCAAGCTCTACTGTGTCTTCATCTTCAAGCCAGCGGTTTGGCAAAAAAGCATCATATGTCGGCATGCCATACTTGGCCGCCTGTGCAGGCAGGTCGTCGATCAGAAATTGATCGTCCTTGTGCGGGCCCTCAATGGGAATGTCGTACTTGGCGGCCAACTCTCCGGCAGCCGACGCATGGTCGAGATGTCCGTGGGTCAGCAAAATCTTCTCCAGCGTCACACCGGTCTGCTTCAGCGCTTCCTCGATCTTTTCCAGATCGCCCCCAGGATCAACGACGGCACCAATCATGTTTTCATCATTCCACAGAAGAGAACAATTTTGCTCCAGGGGCGTAACCGGAATAATCGCTGCTTTAAGAGACATTGAAACACCTTGACGATGACACGAATGAAAATACGAATGAGCCCTTTATACGCAAACCGTTGCCATGGGGGGACCCGAATGATGCATAAGGGTTCAGTTCACCCATGTCTATTAGGCGCATAATGTATATTATGGTAAATTATAGACGATTCAGAAACACGAAATCACCCAACCTATTTTTTCGCGCGCCGTAGATGCATGAACTGATCTGCGACGCTCGATGAAGCGGACTTCTCAAAGCCGTACTGAGTATAAAGCCCATGGGCATCGTCAGTGCCCAGCATCCACAAATGAACAGTTTCAAGGGCCGGATCACCGGTCATCGTCTCCATGAGCCACTTTCCAAGGCCCAGTCCGCGCGCGCCGGGATCAACCACCACATCCGAAACCCAGGCAAACCGCGCCATGTCTGTTACAACGCGGGCAAATCCCACTTGGGCACCATCAGAGGTGTAAACACCGTATCCCCGCGCATTCTCAATGCTTGCCCAAAGAGTCTCGGGCGTGTTTTCTTTTGCCCAATAGGTCGCCTGCAACGCCTTGAGAAGCCAGCTTCGATCAAGCCGGTCCTTATCAGTTGAAATCTCAAATTCATCACGTTTCCATAGGCTTGTAGGCATATATTAACCTTACTCTTCCACCTCAATGACCATCCCGTCATAAGCGGGTTCGCGGCCATCGGGCAACTCTTGCAGCAGGGTCCGGTAGTCCAGAGGAACGTGGAGGTTGGTCAACACCCCATGAGGAACCTTCAACCGATCAAGCCACGAGAGTGCGAGGTCCACATGGGCGTGACTTTTGTGGGGCTTATACTGCAACGCATCCACGATCCAGCAGTTGACCCCCTCCAGCGCCAGAAAGCTCTCCTCCGGCAACCCGACCAGATCAGCGGAATAGGCAACGGAGCCAAACCTAAATCCCAGCGAACGGATGTCCCCATGGTCCTGGTCGAACGGAAGCGCTGTAATCGACCCCCCTTCTCCCTCAATTGTTACGGGCTCAAGCGGGCGGATCAGATGCGCATTCAGAATAGGCGGATAGCTCGCCCCTTCAGATGCCTGAAAGCAATAGCCAAAGCGCGACATCAGCGTTTCGGAAGTACAGGCATCCATATAGGTCTCGACACGCCGTCTTCGGTTGATTGCGACCATGCGCAGGTCATCAATCCCGTGGGTCTGGTCTGCATGGTCATGGGTAAAAAGAACACCGTCAATCCACTCTGTGCCCGTATCGAGAAGTTGCTCGCGTATGTCCGGTGAGGTATCGACGAGAACAGTGGTTTTTTTGGTGGGGTCGTTCCCCCAGCGTTCCACCAGCAAGGAGCACCGCCGCCGTCTGTTTTTTTGCTCGTTCGGATCACAGGCTCCCCAGTATCCCCCAATGCGTGGCACACCGCCCGACGAGCCGGAACCAAGTATGGTGAAGCGCAGGGTCATGTAAGCATTTCCCGGCGCGCCTTTGTAAACAGGCGGAAAAAATTATCCGTAGTGGCTGCCGTGAGGGTATCCAGATCAATACCCTGAAGCTCTGCAACCTTTGCGGCTGTATGCGCCACGAAGGCCGGTTCATTTCGTTTGCCGCGCTTGGGCACAGGGGCCAGATAAGGCGCATCGGTCTCAACAAGCAGTCGGTCAAGCGGTGCTGCCGCAACGGTTTCCTGAAGCTCAGAAGCGCTTTTGAACGTCACGATCCCGGAGAGCGAGATGTAAAGACCCAGATCAAGCGCCTTCAAGGCGAGCGCACGACTGGAACTGAAACAGTGAAGCAGGGCCGCAAACGCCCCCTTCCCCATTTCCTCTGTAAGAATAGCCGCCATGTCCTCATCCGCATCGCGCGTGTGAACGATCAGCGGCAACTTCGTCTCGCGCGCGGCGGCAATGTGAGTGAGAAAGTTTGCCTTCTGCGCATCGCGGGGGCTGTGCTCGTAATAATAGTCAAGCCCGGTCTCTCCAATGCCAACAACTTTGGGGTGCTGCGCCAGCTCAAGAAGTCGAACAAGGGCAACATCAGGTTCATTTTCTGCTTCATGCGGGTGAATGCCAACCGTGCAGACAATGTTGTCATAGGTCTCTGCGATAGCCAGAACCTTGTCAAAGTCCCGCAGCTTGGTGCCGATGGTCACCATCATACCAACGCCGGCTTCACCGGCCCGCGTGACAATATCGTCCAGCTCACCCTCAAAGTCGGGGAAATCGAGATGGCAATGACTGTCGACGAGACGTGAATGTGATGAGCTCATGAGGCATTCTCAGGGTCGACAAAGCGGGGAAAAACCGGTTCCGGCTTGGGCAGCACCGTTCCCGCCTTCAACCGGTGGTTAGCACCACAAAACGCAAAACTGCGCTCTTGTTCAGGCACGCCCAGAACGTCGAGAAGTTTTGCAGCCCCGGTGGGAACGACAGGTTGTGCAAGCAAGGCAATATTGCGCACAACTTCTGCCGTCACGTAAAGCACCGTTCCCATACGCACCGGATCTGTTTTCTTCAGCGCCCAAGGTTCCTCGCCCGCGAAATACCGGTTTGCTTCCGCCACCACGTCCCAGATCACCCCAAGGGCCTTGTGAATGGCGCGCGCTTCTATATGGATACGCACTTCTTCCAGCATCGCATCCGCACGGTCCAGGATTGTCTGATCCTGGCTTTGCAGGTCAACCGGTTCGGGAAGAGTACCGCCCAGATTTTTATTCAGCATCGAGAGCGAACGTTGCGCAAGATTTCCCAGGTCATTGGCCAGGTCCGCGTTGATCCGGTTGGTCACAGTTTCATGGCTGTAGGAACCGTCTTGACCATAAGAGACTTCGCGACAGAAAAAATATCGAAGCTGGTCGGCACCGTAGAGCTTAGCAAGTTCCATCGGGTCAATAACATTGCCGACAGACTTGGACATCTTCTCGCCGCGGTTGGTGAGAAAGCCATGGCCAAACACCTGGCGCGGCAGCGGTAGATCAGCCGCCATCAGAAGGGCTGGCCAGATCATGGCGTGAAAGCGCACAATGTCTTTGCCAACAATGTGCACGTCTGCCGGCCAGTACGCTTTGAAACGGTCATCTTCGATGTCCGGGTAGCCGAGACCGGAAATGTAATTGGTCAGCGCGTCAACCCAGACATACATGACATGAGAGGGGTCGCCGGGTACGGGAATGCCCCAGTCCAGCTTTGCAACGGACCGCGAAATGGAAAGGTCCCGGAGCCCCCTTTTTACAAAGGCGGTGAGTTCATTGCGTCGCGAAATGGGGAGGATGAAATCCGGGCACGCATCGTAGAGTGCAAGCAGCCGGTCGCCATAGGCGGACAGTTTGAAGAAATATGTTTCTTCTTCAATCCATTCTACAGGTGTGCCAGTTGGCGCATACTTGCGGCCATCATCCCCATCCGTGAGTTCATCTTCTCCGTAGTAGGCCTCGTCGCGAACGGAATACCAGCCGGAATAGTTGCCGAGATATATGTCACCTCTCTCCGCAATCCTCTTCCAGAAATGCTGGACGGATTTAATATGCCGGTCCTCTATCGTTCGGATAAAGTCATCATTTGAGACCGACAGGGCTTGCCCCATTTCCCTGAACTTGGGCGCCATCTCGTCGGCGAGTTCCCGCGCGGTAATACCGCGTGCTTTAGCGGTTTGAACCATTTTCTGGCCGTGATCGTCGACCCCCGTCAGAAAAAGAACATTGTATCCGTCAAGGCGTTTGAACCTGGCAAACACGTCCGCCGTAATGGCTTCGTAAGCATGGCCGATGTGAGGCGGACCATTGGGGTAGGAAATAGCAGTCGTGATGTAGAAATTTTTCGAGGCAGTCATGAAAGTACGCTTTCTGGATCAAACAGCAGATAATCAGGCTACAAACAGTATCGGGCGGCAGCTCAGGCAGAAAAATTCGCCCGGGACGCTGTCGCCTCAAACATCGAAAACGCATTCAAAACCACGAGCTTGCGATCCATGTTTAATGCCTCAGCGCGGCCAGCCAGTTCCCCGATCTTTTCCCACACCTCGACCCAGCGATCAAGGTTGACGCCCGCCGTAAGCCGTCTCTGGGCGGCACCCTCGCCGGCCACAATATCAGTATTTGGGGTGCCGGTGGCCTCCATGAGCACCATACGGGAAATCCAGTCGCGCAACAGATCGATCAGCATCTGAAAAGTCTGTTCCGCACCTCGCCGTGCGCACTTGTCGGCGAGGGTGTGCAGAGCCACAATGTCGGTCCGGGGCGCCTGACAGAGCAAGACGACAAGCTCTGTGTAAAGCGTCAGTCCGTCCCCCGCAGCAAGGGTAAGGGCGCGGCCAGCACTTCCCTCCGCCAGAATTTGGATCGCATCACCATGCCCTCCAGCCTCCCCCATCCCAACCACGTCGCTGTCGGCAAGAACCTTTGTGACACAGGACCCAGAAAGGGGCGCAAGAGACAGATGGCGGCACCGCGAACGAATGGTCGGCAAAAGCCGCCCCGGCTGGTGGCTGACAAGCAAAAATAGGGATCGGGCTGGTGGTTCTTCCAGAATTTTGAGAAGGGCATTAGCCGCATTCTGGTTCATCTCATCAGCGCTATCAACCAGACAGATACGCCAGCCCCCTGCTCCGGCGCTCTTTCCAAAAAAACCAACTGTCTTGCGTACCACATCCACCGGGATCACGGTTTTGGCTTTTTTAGTCTTCTCATCCACCGGTCGGCGCAGAACCAGCAGGTCCGGGTGCGCCTGCGCCAAAACCTGGCGCACGGCAGGTATATCCACGCTCGTGCCAAGATCAGTCCGGCCCATCGCTCTCGCGGTTTCGGCGTCGGGATAACTGAGCAGAAACTTCGCCATCCGGTAGGCCAGTGTCGCTTTGCCAATGCCCCTTGGTCCGGTGAGCAACCAAGCGTGGTGCAGCCGCCCCCCCATGAAAGCATCAAACAGCGTTGCCTCGGCGGCTTCATGTCCATAAAGCTGCGAGGTATCGCGGGGATGACGAAAATCGCCCAGCCGGTCGGGTTCGGGAAGCTCACTCATGTCCGTATAAGTATCACGGCACACAGCCCCTGTCAGAGTTCAAACCGAGCGGTTGCAGTGCTCCAGATCGCTTCGTCCACCTCATCAATAGAGGCCGCCGCATCGATCAGGACACATCGGGCGGGGGCATCCGCTGCAATATCAAGAAAAGCCTGTCGCAATTTCTCGTGGAAGGAATGTCCCATTTTCTCATAGCGGTCCTCCCCCTCTCCTCTAGCAAGGGCGCGCGCGAGGCCCTTGTCCACTGGCAGATCCAGAATGTAGGTGAGGTCCGGCCTGGTATCGCCAATAACCAGGTTGCACAGCGTGTCGATGGCCTCACGCCCTAGCGCTTGCCCGTACCCCTGATACGCCATGGAAGAGTCTGAAAAACGGTCACACAGTACCCACGCCCCCCGGGCAAGGGCGGGCCGTATGACTTCAGCCAGATGGTCGGCACGGGCTGCAAAATGCAATAAAGCCTCGCTCATGGCTGTCCATCGCTCCGCTTCCCCGTTGACAAGGAGCGCGCGAATTTCCTCAGCACCAGAAGAACCCCCTGGCTCGCGGGTTTGAACAACCTCATACCCAAAGGCTTCCAGGCGCGTCGCGAGCCTGCGAACCTGGGTTGACTTACCGGTTCCTTCACCGCCCTCGAATGTGATGAACTTTCCCGTGACGTTCTGTGTACGCATACAGCCCCGCGCCTACTTGCCTTCAATCATCTGAAGGAGAGAACTTACAGCCCGGCCAAACAGACCTATCTGGTCGATATTGGCACCGGCATAAACCGCAAAAGATCGTGTTGGCGTGTCCGGTGCGCTTATGCTCAACGTGCCCACTTCCTGTCCGGCACGAATAGGTGCGGGAATGGGCCCGTCAAAATTGACCGTAACAGTCATGTCGCGCCGTGCGGCGCGAGTGAGAATGAGTTTGACTTCTTCAGCCACAACAAGCGGTACAAGGTCGTACGTGCCTTGCCACACGGGGGCATTTTCAACCACATCACCGGCGGCGTAGAGGTCATATGCCTTGAACTCCCGAAATCCCCATTGCAGTAGACGTTCGCTCTCCTCCGAGCGTTCTTTCTCAGACCCCAGCCCGTTTACAACCAGAATAAGCCTGCGCCCATCGCGCTCGCCGGACGCAACAAGTCCGTAGCCCGCAGCGTTTGTGTGTCCGGTTTTCAGCCCGTCAACGCCGATATTCATATAGAGCAGCGGGTTCCTGTTCGACTGGGTAATCCCGTTCCAGGTAAAATCGGTCTCGGAATAATAGTGATAGTAGTCACCCAGCTCGTATATCTGGTGTCGTGCCAGAAGGGCGAGGCCCCGTGCGGTCATCAGGTGTTCAGGGTTTGGCCACCCGGTTGCATTGCGAAACGTCGCATGTTCAAGACCAATCTCCTGGGCACGGCGTGTCATCTCGTCGGCAAATGCTTCCTCCGATCCAGAAAGACCTTCTGCAACGACAATGCAGGCGTCGTTACCGGACTGAACAATGACCCCGCGTATCAAGTCTTCAACGGAAATTCGTGAATTAACTTCCGCAAACATCGTGGAGGAGCCCGATGCCGCCCCGCCCCGTCGCCAGGCATTTTCGCTGACGGTGATTTTGTCCGTGAGCTGAAGCCTGTCTTCTTTCAGTGCTTCAAACAGAAGTATCATTGTCATGATCTTGGTCATGCTCGCGGGCGCCATCAAAGCGTCCCCATCTTTCTCAAACAGCACTGCACCGGTCTCACCATCCATGAGAACGGCGTAGGCTGCCTTTGTTTCAAAAGCAGCCGCCCAGCCGGATGGCGTTGAAATAATTAGAGTGAGCGCGACAATCAAACTTGGAAAAATAAGGCGAAGGAGGCAAATAGGCATAAGGCTCTCTACGTTTAACTAGGGCAAAAAAAACAGGTGAAATTAGCAGCTCCAAAATCTGATAAAACCTTACCTTAGGTTGGAGGTAGGGGGAGTAGATTATTCAAAAACCACGCGGGCGCCCGAGTGTCCACGCCCCGATACCTGTTGTAACAGCCCGTTTACTGCCTGCGGGTCGTCAATCGGCCCGAGACGGACCCGGTAAAGTTCTGTGCCATTGACGTTGATCGGATGAATATCCACGGGTCCAAGGTCTGCGAGCTGAAGCCTTAGCGCTTCCGCATTGGCCTGGCTGGAAAAGGCCCCCGCCTGAACATAGGTTCCAGGTGCGGGCGCTGCGATAGCCGATGCAGCCTCAGAGGCATTGCCGATCGGCGCCATATCGGAGGGAAGCAACGTGCCGGTAGCGGCAGCCGGATACGCTGTAGTGAGCACCGCCACCTGAACAGCCTGTGTCGGTGAAGCGACAGGAAGACCGCGGTCTGTCGTTTGTTGTGGCGGTGGCGGCGCGACAACCGCGCTCTGCGCCGTAACGGTCTGTATGTCAGCCACATCGCCTTCCAGGGGAGCACGTCGCAAGTACTGAACCCGAACGCGCGCCGTTCCCTTGTTCAGAAATCCCAACAGGTCGGCAGAGCGGCGCGACAGGTCAATTTCCCGGTCGGAGACAAAAGGCCCCCGGTCGTTGATCCGTACAACCAGGGAGCGGCCATTTTCAAGATTTGTAACCCGGGCATAGATCGGCATTGGCAAGGTTGGATGTGCCGCTGTGACAAGGTTCTGGTCAAAAACTTCGCCATTGGCGGTGGGTTTGCCGTGGAATTTTGGTCCGTACCACGAGGCAATGCCCTCCTCGTCATATTTTTCATTCTCGGCAGGGTAGTACCAGTCTCCGTTGATCTCGTAGGGGTTGCCGACCTTGTAGAAGCCTCCGCCGGTTGCCCCGGTCGCTCCAATTGTTTTCGCAACATGGGCACCAAGCTGCGCCTCGGCACATCCGACCATGCTCACCGATCCGCCAAGTAGGCCGATCAGGATCAATGTACGCCGAACTACTTTTCGATTGGTCACTGTTTTCCCATTGAACATTCGGTCTCCATCGCCTCCAGGTGATCGTCGGTCCTATCCGAATCAAATCGCCTTCACCTTCTCAACTATACCGCCGCATCTCAGTGCTATAAAGGCTTGCCTGAAATCTGCTGCGGAGGCTCACTTTGCGTAACCACTCCCCCTCGTTAACCCATCAACTGGTGGATATGATCCGGGCAAAACCCGTGAGCGACGCCGATTTGGCCGCTGCAGCCCTCTTCACACTCGACGCCGTCGCCAACACCTGCGCCGGGCAGAATTCCGGGCCAGGTAGGGTGCTGTGCTCCTGGTTTAAGGCGGAGCGTGGCGCAAATCAGGTATCAGATACCGGACGCATGGCATTTTTGTTGGGCGCCCTCACCCATATTCTGGAAACCGACGATCTGCACCGCCAATCTGTTGTGCACCCGGGATGCGTGGTTGTACCGCCGGCGTGGATTTTGGCGACCGGCCGGGGTATACGCGGGCGCGCGTTCCTTACCGCCGTTCTACACGGGTTTGAGGCCACCACCCGCATCGGCATGGCGGTTGGCGCGGAACACTACCGTATCTGGCACAACACCTCGACATGTGGTCCCTTTGGCTCGGCCACAGCATCGGCCACCCTGCTCGGTCTGAACGCGGAAGAGACGATGCACGCGCTCGGCAACGCGGGAAGTCAGGCGGCAGGCCTTTGGGAATTCCTCGAAACGGGGGCGATGACAAAACATCTGCACGCGGGCCATGCCGCAGAAGCCGGCCTGCGGGCCGCCGAACTTGCCGCCCACGGGTTCACCGGTCCCCCAAAAATACTGGAAGGTGCAAAAGGCTTTTTCCGTGCCGCCTGCCCTGACGCGGACCCTGGGGCCGTCTTGGCAGACCCGCAGGCCCCGTGGCAGTTGTTGAACACCTCCATCAAACCATGGCCGTCATGCCGTCATACCCATCCCGCGATTGATGCCGCCGGCACGATAAGGACGGTCTTGCTTGACCGTGGCATTGACCCAGCCGGGGACGCGGTAATCAAAATTGAGGCGCACGTCTACCAGGCGGCGCTGGATGTGTGTAACAGGCCTGACCCTCTCAGCGAATATGAGGCGAAGTTTTCGCTGCATCACGCCATTGCCGCCAGCCTTGCCTTCGACACCGTGAGCTTTGATGCATTTGACGTGGAAGCACGCAGAGACCTTGGCGGTCTTCGTGGCAAAGTTGATGTGATGCTGGGGGAACCTTACGCGTCGGCCTATCCAAAAGCCTGGGGAAGTGCTGTGACGGTAACTTTGGCGTCAGGTGAGAAAACTACCGAATCCAGAGCCCACGCCAAGGGAGATCCGCAAGTGTCCCTGACGCGAGCAGAGATGATTGCAAAAGCTCAAATGCTGTTGGAACATTCAGGCGTGAAATACCCGCAGACCTTCATCGAGGCTGTTCTTGCCCTGCCCACAGATGCCCCCTTACCCGGATTACCTCTGACCGGGGAGCTCAGCGAGATGCAATGCTTCCAGATGAATTAGCCCGCGACGTAACTCAAGTAGGCCTGCGCCACCGCGCCAACCAGAACCGAACCCCATATCCAACTGGTCCGAGCCAGAAAGCCGCGCCTGGCTGGCTTGCTTGCGGTAACGACAGCTTCAGAAACCGTAACTTCGGCTTCTGCGGCGACAGGCATGGGCAACCGGGCCTCTCGCACGGCAGATAAAAAAACGTAAGCACCCAACACCATCATTGTCACGGCTGGCACCCACCATTGTGTAATATCGATTTCCATAGCCCCATCCACTCACTCGTTTGCTACATTTACTTACAGGATAGTCGGGCCCCCAAACAAAACCACAAGCATATGCTCGCAGCTCGAATTATCCCCCATCCGAAGTGTCTGGACACCATTGTGTCAAACTAAGGCTCCATTGGCAAAGTTCATTTCATGTTCCCCTGCTTACGGAGACAGCGAAGAAACATCATCCATTAACCCTATCGTGTTAATGCTATAACTACCTGTTTTCATTATGGAAATTTCATGCCCCACGAGACCCGAGAAATCATCTTCTCTATGAATGAGTTTCTTGATGCGCTGATGCGTTATCACGAGATGCGTGGAGGTCTGCGGTATCGAAGCAATCAAATCAGACAGGTGGGCGTGGATGACACGCGTGGAGGTAGGCTTGCGGAGCTTACTTTTGCGGATGAGGAAGTTGTCAGGTTCTCGGAGACAGACATGCTGGCCTCACTTATCGCCTATTGCATAGAGCACAAGGTTCCCCTTCCTGCACGGGCCGGCAAGAGGGTCGTGATGAAAGACGATTGCGTGGAATTGGTTATAGAGAGCAAGACAGACTGGGTCCCACCGGTTCCCATTTCCATAAAAACAATAAAAGCCCGCCAGGCATGAACGTTCTTTTCCTTGTGCGCGCGCACAAGCTTTCCTTTGTGTACGTAAGTGTAATTTGCTAAACCGACACAAGTTTGAGCATCTAGGGCTCTGAAGTGAGTCGATGCTTACCCTTGCGGAGGGGTGCGAGAGTGGTTGAATCGACTGGTCTTGAAAACCAGCAGGCGTGCAAGCGTCTCGTGGGTTCGAATCCCACCCCCTCCGCCATTTTTTCCCTCGCGGCGCAGGTACGCCTCATCCATCGCAACACAGCCAAACCGTCCCTGCCAAAAGTGCCCCGTCCTCTTTTCCCGGGCGTGGATGCGCCCTGCATACGAACGATGGTTTTCGACAGGGCGGCGGCGAATGCCATCAGGGTCCTTCGGGACAAGGATCAGGTGGACGTGATCGGGCACGAACACCCACGCCTAGGTGCTCACCCCCGCTTCGCGACAATGACGGCCAAGCAGGTCTAGATAGCGGGCATAGTCTTCATCACAGAAAAAAGTTTGCTGCCGACCATTGCCGCGCTGTGTCACATGATGGAAAAATCCCGGAACGACAAGACGTGCCAACCTCACCATCTTCTCATACCTCAGTGAAAGGAGTTAAGTGCACTGTCACCGTAATTCTGTCACCGTAATTCCGTAATTCCGTAATTCAAAGGCAGTTTCCAGATAAACCTGTCCGAGGGTTTGCGATCAATTGGATGCGTAGGGGCGTCATGTCGGTAGAGTATGTGACGGACTGAACATGTTACGTACAAAGGTTCTTCGCACTAATAAGCAGTTAAGGGAATACAAATGGCTCGAATAGAAAATCACAAATTTACAATTGATGAAGCTTTTCGTGAATGCTTTTACATTGTCCCTGATTACCAACGTGAATACGTATGGTCTGAAAAGGTGGTCAATCAGCTCCTGGAGGATATCAACGAGCAAATCGACGGCAGTTCGTCCGAATATTTCATTGGCACTGTACTCGTTTCCCCAACAAAAGAGAAAAGTCATTTTGAAGTCATTGATGGGCAACAGCGCCTAACAACTTTTTTCCTTATCCTATGCGCATTACGGTCTCTTTTTAAGGGGCAGCCACAAGGTGAGATGATAAGTCAATTGATTTCCATAAGTTATACCGATGCTGAGGGGGATATCCGAACAAACCTTAAACTTGATCCCCGGTACGAAAATGCTGGCGATGTAATCGAAAAACTAGTTCAGGCCAATTGTGATCCCCAAACACTTCGGACAATCATTCAGGTAGCAGGGATACCTATCTATGGGTCTGTTGAAAACATACTTACCGCCTACAGCACGATTTATAGATATCTGACTGACAATTACGATGATGCTGAAAAGCTAAAGACATACTGGGGACACTTGGCTAACAACGTCGTTTTTATCCAAATTTCCACTGACGTAAGTAGCGCTCTGAAAATCTTCGAAACGATAAATGAACGCGGGGTCGGATTAAATCCGATGGACCTGCTTAAGAACTTACTTTTCATACAAGTTTCGCCTGAAAGCTTTTCCCAGCTAAAGGATGAATGGAAAAAAATCACAAGCCCCTTGGAAAAAAACAAGGAAAAACCGCTCCGCTTCCTTCGTTATTTCCTTATGGCCAACTACGCCATTGAGAATAGACGCAGTGATTCCATCGTTCGGGAAGACGAAATTTACGACTGGTTTTCGGATGAAGAGAACGCGGAGATAACTGGCTACCAAGATAACCCAATCGATTTTGTACGAAAAATTATTAGGAACGTAGATCTATATATCTATTTTGGAAATGGGCACGGCAACGATGGGAACCCAAGTCTGGCTATGGATTCTCTACGGCAACTTACAGGCGGCGCATTTAGCCTCCACTACGTCTTACTTCTGGCTGCGGCAAACTTTCCAAAAAAACTTTTCGAGCATTTTGTTGCCCAGCTAGAGAGCTTTCTTTTTTCCTATATTTTCACAAAGACACCCACTAAGGATTTGGAGCGCAATTTCTCGAGTTGGGCAGATGAGATCCGGAAAATCGTCTCTCTAGGTGACCAAAACAAACAGCGTGTGGCTCTCAATAAATTCGTGGCCGACCGATTCGAGAAAAATATTGATAATAAATCGGAGGAGTTGAAAGATGCACTTAAGCGTCTGACACTCCATTCAATGCAGCGGTATCGTATACGGTACCTACTTTCACGCCTCACGCAGCATGTGGATATGGCTTTCGGCGGCCAAAAACACAGAGGTAGCTTAGAGCCTTATACTAAACTTGAAATTGAACATATTTTGCCGAACAATCCGAAGGATGATCTCCGTGCGAGTTGGACAAGTGAACACCCAGACTTAGTTTATGATGACCACAAGGTTAAATTCGGCAACCTGACGCTTCTTGAAAAGCCAATAAATATTGTTGCCGGAAATGATTATTATTCATTGAAGCGTCCGGAATATGCAAAGAGCGGTAACTACCTTACGCGAAGCTTGGACGCTCTTAAAGATGTTGGTCAGAATACATCTATCACCCGTATCAATGAGAAGCTCTATGCGTTTGACACTTGGGGTGCAGACGACATTGAAAAACGCCAAATGATGTTGATCAACCTCGCACACGAAATTTGGCGAACGACAGCTATCGATTAGATGTAAACTGATGTGCCCCAGATTTGTAGACGCCTTGCTTGGTAAATTTGGAAGCAAGGAGACTGACATGTCAGGCATGAGATACACGGAAGAGTTCAAGCGTGAGGCTGTTGCCCAGATCACAGACCGGCGGCATTCGGTAAAGAGTGAGCTACTCCCCATTTGTTGGACAGATTTTGGCGTGATTTAAGCTACTTTTTGCACCTGCTGATCGGGTTGAGTTGTTTTCATCTTTTGCCAATAGACCACGGCTGGTGGCTTGCCGCCAAGGGCTGAATGGGGGCGTTTGTGGTTGTAGAACTGCATCCACTTATTAATGGCGGCGCGTGCCTGCGAACCGGTTTCCCAGGCATGCAGATAGACACACTCATACTTCAGGGATCGCCATAGCCGTTCGACAAAGA
>CAZNLO010000007.1:0-22490 GCA_964573935.1 uncultured Parvibaculum sp.
CATGATTCGCTTGGTTGCCGGGGGGTGACGCGGGCGGACTTTCGTTTTGATGAGGAAAAGAGGGAGCTCATTTTGCTGGAAGTTAATACGCAGCCTGGCATGACGCCGACCTCCCTCGTTCCTGAGCTGGCGGCGCATGACGGCATGTCGTATGGCGCACTTGTCCGATGGATGGTGGAGGACGCCTCATGCGACCGGTGAGAGAACGAAAGAGAACAGCAGGCAAGACAGCCAGTCGTGGGGGCTCTGCGGCTGCCCGCAAAGGACAGGCGTCAAGGCGGACAGGTTCGGTTGCTCCCGGGCGTCGCAGAACGAAGTCGGGGAAGTCTTTTGGTCGGCGCGGGCAGCGTCCCCCAGGCTGGCTTTCGCGCACTGTGGACAGTATTCGCGAAGGGCGGCTGCCAAAGTCACTGGTGGCGATCTTCAGTGGGGTGTTTGTCTCAGCGGCGGTGATCTATGGTCTTGCCGTCGGGGGGCATGTTGCCGCTGCGGGGACTTATCTTTCGACGAAGGTTGAGCTGGGCATTGTCGGTTTGGGCTTTCGGCTTGTTGAGGTGACTGTTGAGGGGCGCGAGCGGACTTCGCAGGCCGAGGTTCTGGCTGCGCTTGAAGTGGAGCAGGGGCAGTCCATCTTCGGTATTGATCTGTTGCATGCCCGCCAAAAATTGCTTCGGCTCGACTGGGTTGAAGATGTTGTTGTTGCGCGCATTCTTCCCGATCGGCTTCATGTGGTGCTTGTCGAACGCAAGCCTTATGCGGTTTGGCAGCGTGGCGGGAAACTCGCCATTATTGATCGGCAGGGCAGGCCCATCACCGAGTCCGGGGTTGAAGCGTATGGCCACCTCCCGTTTGTGGTGGGACATGGCGCCGCGCGCGAAGCGGCTGAGTTCACCACACTTGTGGCGCAATGGCCTGAATTGCAGGCGCGGGTACGGGCCTATGTGCGGGTTGGACAGCGCCGCTGGAACCTTCGGCTCGAAAATGGCGTTGATGTTTTGTTGCCGGAAGTCGGTTACGAGGTGGCCCTTGCCGATCTGCTGAGCGTTGATGAGACGCACCGTCTCCTTGCACGTGACATCGAGGCGATTGACATGCGTCTTGCCGACCGGTTCACGGTTCGGTTAAGTCCCGACGCTGCCCGGCGGCGCGATGCAGTAACGCCTGAATGGGACCGTCGCACGCAGGGCGGGGACGACACATGAACATGGGGCTCACCACAAAGGGACTTCAAGGCAAGCCTGTAAGTACGGGGCGTCCGGGTATGGTTGCGGCACTGGATATAGGGTCCAGCAAGATCGTTTGCTTTATTGCCAAGATAGAACCCGGAAAACTTGCGAATGGTCTGGCACCGATGCGTGTTATCGGCATTGGTCATCAGGTGTCGCGCGGGGTACGTGCGGGCGCCATTGTTGATATGGATGCTGCTGAGGAAGCTATCCGGGTTGCCGTTGATGCAGCCGAAAGGATGGCGGGCATTACTGTGCGCGATGTATTGGTGACGGTTTCGTGCGGGGAGCCAAAAAGCCAGTCCGTTGGCGTTCAGGCACCTATCGCGTCCCGGGAAGTTCTGGACGAAGACCTTTCACGTCTTGTCGCGTACGGTCAAAGCAAATACATGCCGGAAGGGCGTGATGTTCTGCATGCAATCCCGATCAATTATTCCGTCGATCGCAATCGGGGTATCCGCGATCCGCGAGGCATGTTTGGCGAAAAAGCGGGCGTCGACCTTCATATGGTGAGCGTGCAGCACGGTCCGGTTCGTAACCTTGAACTGTGTGTTCAGCGGTGTCATCTGAACGTGGCGGGTATGGTTGTGGCTCCGTATGCCAGTGGGTTGGCAGCGCTTGTTGAAGATGAAATGGACCTGGGGGTGACGCTCATTGATATGGGCGGGGGGACGACATCGCTGGCGGTCTTTTTTGAAGGACAGATGGTTTATTGCGACAGCATTCCCGTTGGTGGGAAGCATATTACAAATGATATCGCGCGGGGGCTTTCGACGCCGATTGCAGATGCCGAGCGCATGAAGACGCTTTACGGTTCGGCGCTGGCAAGCCCGTCAGATGAGCGTGAGATGATCGATGTTCCCCAGATCGGTGAACGCGATCACAACTCGGCTAATCATATTCCCCGGTCAATCCTCACCGGCATTATTCAACCCCGGCTTGAAGAAACACTGGAGCTGATCCGCGACAGACTGGACAAAAGTGGTTTTGACCGGGTGGCGGGACAGCGCGTGGTGTTGTGCGGTGGTGCATCGCAGCTTAGTGGTGCGCGTGAACATACCGCGCGCATTCTCAACAAGCAGGTCCGCTGCGGTCAACCAGTGCGGTATATGGGGCTTGCAGATGCGACGGGGGGGGCGGCTTTTTCGGCTGCTGCGGGCCTTATTTCCTATTCACAGTTGGCACCGCTCACGACGAGTGCGGACCCAGCTCTGGACGGTTCTGAGGATAGTAGTCGGTGGCGGCGTGTTGGCCGGTGGCTAAAGGAAAATTTTTGATGACCGGGCTTGGTAGCAAGCAAGTATTTGATTTGCTGTCTAAGCCGATTTAACGGCGAGGTCGATCATCAGCGTGTCGGGAGATGTGGCAATTAACCGGCACACAAGCGGGAGCATTCTGCTCCAAGGGAAGCGGGCCAGGAATAAGCCAGCTTCTTTCGACCTCGGTACGAGACCCACGATTTGCTTCTAGGAGGCTTACATGAGCATAAATCTGACGGTTCCACAGATGTCTGAACTGAAACCACGTATTACCGTTTTTGGCGTTGGCGGCGCTGGGGGTAATGCGGTCAACAATATGATCGATTCCGGGCTCGAAGGTGTTGAGTTTGTGGTCGCAAATACGGACGCACAGTCCCTTTCCATGTCGTCAGCGGAACGGCGTATTCAACTGGGTGAGGCGATTACTCAAGGGCTGGGTGCAGGATCGCGCCCTGAAGTCGGGTGTGCGGCGGCTGAAGAAGCGCTGGCGGAAATCTCCGAGAGCTTGGAAGACAGCCATATGGTCTTCATCACAGCCGGCATGGGCGGTGGCACGGGTACGGGGGGTGCGCCTGTCATTGCACGAACCGCACGTGAACGCGGTATTCTGACCGTTGGCGTTGTAACCAAGCCGTTCCAGTTTGAAGGGTCGCGTCGGGCCCGTATTGCGGAGGAGGGTATCCGGGAACTGTCCCAGTATGTGGATACGCTTATTATTATCCCGAACCAGAATCTGTTCCGCATTGCCAATGAACGCACGACGTTTGCCGAAGCATTCTCTATGGCGGATGAGGTGCTTCATTCTGGTGTTGCCGGAATTACCGACCTTATGGTGAAGCCGGGCCTCATCAATCTTGATTTTGCAGACGTGCGCACCGTGATGAACGAGATGGGCAATGCAATGATGGGCACCGGTGAGGCGGAGGGCGAGAAACGCGCTATCGATGCCGCTGAAGCCGCGATTTCCAATCCACTGCTCGACGAAGTGTCGATGAAGGGCGCGCGCGGCGTTCTCATCAACATTACGGGTGGCATGGATATGACCTTGTATGAGGTCGATGAAGCGGCAAACCGTATTCGCTCAGAAGTTGATCCGGATGCGAATATCATTGTCGGGTCGACTTTCGATACCTCTCTTGAGGGGCGGATGCGTGTGTCTGTTGTTGCGACGGGTATCGGCACGATGGAAGGTGTGGAGCCGCAACCGGAGACCGAGAAGATCACGTTGTTGCGTCCCACCCGGCGGGTCTCTGGCGAAGATTTGAATGATGAGCCATCAGAGAATGAACAGCGCACCGGGACCAGCCAGATGGAGGTGCAGGCCTCGGCTGCTCCTGTGGAGCCTGAGGCTCCGATGGCCAAAGTTGATGAGGAACTGGCGTTTGACACGCCATTACCGGCGGATTTCGATCCTCGGGAATATGAAGCTGAAGTGATTATTCACAAGGCGGAAGTAGAACCGATGGCTGCGCTGGACGAAAAGCAGCTCAATCAACCCTTCATTCCAGCCGGGCTTGACAGGGTGGAAGGACGCTCTGCCGATTTGCAACCGTTTCTCGGGACAACGCCGGGACCGGTCGCGCGCCCTATGCCACCAAAACGAGGACCGTCGCTTTTTGAAAGGTTGACGGGACGATCCAAGCGGGAAGCAACGGCAAGCCAGGGGATGCCTGCGGCCGATGGTCTTGTGAGGAGAAGTGTTGTGTCCCGTGACGCTGTTCAACCCGCCGCTTCGGAGATGTCACCGGCTGTTCAAGCAGACCCGCCTGTGGCGCAGGCAAGGGAGCCGGGGACAGAACCTCAACCGGCTACTGGGTCCAGCGAGGGAATGGTTGCTTCGTCATTTGAGGAAGATCAGCTTGAAATTCCAACTTTCCTGCGGCGACAGGCAAACTGAGCTTCTTTCCGTTGTTCCTGAACTGTTTGAAAAGCCCGGCGGTTTCGCCGGGCTTTTTTCTAATGAAGTCAGGGTCTTATGGGTATTTCCAAGTGTAATAAACTGTAAGAAAGAGTTATTTGAGAAAGGCTCTCATCTGCTGCTAGAAAGGCTTTCGGTGATGTCTCGATTTGAGACTTGGTTGCGTGTGTTGATTGCGGGGGGAAACCAACTCAAAAGTAATGGTGGTGTACCCGGGAGCCTGCGTGGGCGCCTGAGTGCTAACTCAGAATGCCGATCGGCTTTTGGGAGAAGGTTTAAGGGGACGGATAGTGCGGAATTCTGACTATGACGAGATATCTGCTGAGCCTGTCGCTGCTGGGGGAAGTGTGACCCTTTCAGGACAAGGCCTGTCGAACTTGCGGCTGGCACATGCCAATGATGCGGTGTCGGCTGGGCAAAACGTCATTTGCCAAACGACTATTTCTAAAACGATTAGTCTGAGCGGTATCAGTCTCCATAAAGGCGTCATGGTGCGCCTTGTGCTGAAGGCGGCTGAGGCGGGCAGCGGTATCGTTTTTCGCAGAACTGATCTTGCGACCGATGATGTTGAAGTCACGGATGTCCTCGCACGGTATGACACCGTATGCGACACAACCATGTGTACTGTGATCGGCAATGCCGCCGGTACCACAGTTGGGACCATCGAGCATATTATGGCGGCAATATCCGCGCTGGAAATCGATAATCTGTTGATCGAAATTGATGCCGATGAAATGCCCGTTATGGACGGCAGCTCAGATGTTTTTGTTGCAGCGCTTGACCAGGCCGGGGTGAGTGAACTGTCGACGCCGCGTCGGTTCATTCGACTGATCCGTCCGATCGTTGTTGAAGACGGCCTGAAAAAGGCAGTTCTGGCTCCCCACGAAGAGAGGTTGCGCATCGAATTTGTGATCGATTTTGATAATCCGGTCATCGGGCGGCAGGAACTGGGTGTGGATGTTTCGCCGGAAAGTTTTCGGGGCGACATTTCAAATGCCCGGACGTTTGGTTTTCTGGAAGACTATGAAAAACTTCGCGCGGCAGGCCTTGCCCACGGTGCATCTCTCGAAAATGCCGTTGTGCTGGACGGAAGCAAGGTGCTTAACGAGGGAGGCCTTCGGGCTCCTGACGAATTTGTCCGGCATAAAATTCTGGACGCGATTGGCGACCTGTCACTTGCCGGGGCCCCGATTCTTGGGTGCTATCGGGCGAGCCGGGCGGGGCATGCGTTCAATAATCAGATGCTTCACGCCCTTTTTGCAGACGAGAGTGCATGGGAATATGTGACTTTGCCGCATGCAGCGTGCGTGCCCGATATGCCGCGTATTGCGATATCTGCCGACTGAGGCCGTCGGTTGGGGGTGAAAGCAACCCCTTCAATATAATTTGACCGGTTCCGCAGGCCTGCGGGGCCGGTTTTTGTTTGGTTTTTGCCTGCGGGAGCTATGGCGAAGGCCGGGAGGTTGATATAGTGGCGGCAAATGTGAGCATTTGTTGTGGGTTATGCGTTCAGGAGCGGTGGCTATGAGCAGGAGAGCAGGCGGTATGGCAGGACGAGTAGGCGCGCGGTTGGGGAAGGCCGGTATTATATTTGGAATGGCACTTCTTCTTGGGGCGTGTTCCTCTGATGAGGATGCCGAGATTGCCTATGAGGAGCGCCCGGTGGAGCAGATTTACTCCAAGGCGCTGGATTTTCTCAATGCCGGTAAGTTTCGGCAGGCGGCTGAGGAATTTGATGAGGTTGAACGCCAGCATCCTTATTCCCAGTGGGCCCGGCGATCCATGCTGATGGCGGCGTACTGCTATTATGAGGTAAATGACTATGATTCAGCCATTCTGGCTGCGCAGCGGTTCGTGGCTCTACATCCCGGCAACAAGGATGCGGCCTATGCCCAGTATCTGGTGGGGATCAGCTTTTATGAGCAAATTTCCGATGTCGGACGGGACCAGAGGATGACGCAGAATGCGTTGTCGTCTTTGGCGGAGGTTGTGCGCAGGTTTCCTGATTCTGAATATGCGCGCGATGCACGGCTGAAGGTGGACCTCACTATTGACCACCTTGCGGGCAAAGAGATGGAAATTGGGCGGTACTATCTTAATCAACACTCGTATGTAGCGGCAGTTAACCGGTTTCGGGCCGTGATTGTCGGCTTCCAAACAACAACACATGTGCCCGAGGCCCTGCATCGGCTGACCGAGGCTTATATGTCGCTGGGTATTATCACTGAAGCTCAAACGTCGGCGGCCATTCTCGGCCACAATTTTCCGGGCAGCAGGTGGTATCAAGACAGTTACGACCTTCTTGCCGGCAACGATCTGGAGCCAGATGAAAATCAGGATTCCTGGATCAGCAAAGCCTGGAATTCGGTCTTCTAGGAGCAAGGACGACCATGCTTGCAGCGCTGTCGATCCGCGATATTGTTCTTATCGATCAACTGGATCTCGTCTTTGATCCGGACCTATGTACGCTGACCGGCGAAACGGGGGCGGGCAAGTCCATTCTTCTTGATGCCCTGGGGCTTGCGGTGGGTGCGCGCGCAGATGGCGGACTGGTTGCCCATGGTGCAGACAAGGGATCGGTCACGGCTGTGTTTGATCTTGAGCCTGGTCACCCGGCTTTTACACTCCTCTCGACAAATGAAATTTCTGCGGAGGAAGGGGTTATTCTCCGGCGCGTGCAGACAAAAGACGGGAAGACCCGGGCTTTCATCAACGACCAACCGGTGAGTGTCGGATTGCTCAGGCAGGTGGGTGATACGCTGATCGAAATTCATGGTCAGCACGATGAACGGGGCCTTTTGGACGATGCGGGACATTGTGCATTGCTTGACGTCTATGGCGGCTTTCATCCCCAGTTGAAAACTGTTCAAAACCGCTGGAAGCTGGTTGCTGAAGCGCGCGCTGCACTGGAGGCGCACCGGGTTGCGCTGGCGAAAGCTGCGGCTGATCAGGAATTTTTGACCCATGCGGTGGCTGAGCTTGATGAGCTGTCACCGGAAGAGGGTGAGGAAGATCGGTTGGCGCAAGAACGCACGCTTATGATGCATTCAGAAAAAATTGCGGGTGATATTGCCGATGCGGAGCGGGCACTGTCTGGAGACAAGGGGCTGGAGGCGCGGATTAATCTTGCTCTGCGGCGTCTGGAGCGTACGAAAGGCCATGCAGCAGGCCGGCTTGATGGTGTTATCGGAGCGCTGGACCGGACGCTGAACGAGGCCGCAGATGCGCGCGCCCAGTTGGCCGATGCGGCCAGGTCTCTGGAGTTTAATCCGGTGGAACTGGAGACCTCTGAAACACGCCTCTTTGCTCTTCGGGCGGCGGCCCGAAAATACAATATAACGGTCGATGGTTTGCACGCTTTACAGGAGCAAATGCGGTCTGAGCTTGAGGGAATCAGTGCAGGCGAGAGCCGCACTCTGGCACTGGCGGATGCGCTTGGTGAAGCGGAGACCGCTTATGCGGGAGCAGCGGGCGCTCTTTCGGATGCGCGCTTCATGGCCGCCCAACGTCTCGACAAATCTGTCGCGCGCGAATTGAAGCCGCTTAAACTTGAGAAGGCGACGTTCCGGACCCAGGTGACCCAGATGGAGTTGGAGCGCGGAGGTCCAGGGGGAATTGATAAGGTGGCGTTCCTCATCTCAACCAATCCTGGCGCTCCCATGGGGCCACTGGCCAAAATCGCCTCGGGCGGAGAACTGTCGCGTTTTGTGCTGGCGCTTAAAGTATCCCTTGCGGCGGCAGGATCTGCTTCCACGCTTATTTTTGACGAGGTGGACGCGGGCGTCGGAGGGGCGGTTGCAGAGGCGGTGGGCAAGCGGCTTGCCAAGCTTGCTCAGCATTTGCAGGTTCTTGTTGTTACCCATTCCCCTCAGGTGGCGGCGCGTGCCGGGTGTCATTTTCTGATTAGCAAGGGCTCGAACGGCAGGTCGTCCAAGTCCGCGCCTTTGGTGACTCGTGTTGTCGTTCTTGGGCAGGAAGAGCGGCGTGAGGAAATTGCACGTATGCTTTCGGGTGAGAAGGTCACTGACGAAGCGCGGGCGGCTGCGGATCAGTTGATAAGCGGTTCGCACTGATGACAGAGAGACCGGATCTTATGCCGGCTGAGGACCTGTCGGAGGCGCAGGCTGTCAAAGAACTGGTGCGCCTGGCTGAAGAAATTTTTCTCCATGACCGGCGTTACCACGGCGATGATGCTCCCACCATTAGCGATGCGGCGTATGACGCCTTACGCGCACGAAACAATTCCATCGAGGAGCGGTTTGCTCATCTTGTTCGACCTGACAGCCCTTCTTTTCGGGTCGGTTCTGTTGCGGCGGAACGGTTTGACAAAATCGAACACCGGGTTGCGATGCTGTCGCTCGGGAACGCGTTTTCAGAGGAAGATGTTACTGATTTTGCGGGGCGTATCCGGCGTTTTTTGAAGCTGGGGGATGCAGATGTCCTGGCTGTTACGGCGGAACCCAAGATCGACGGGCTTTCGGCGAGTATCCGGTATGAAAAGGGCGTTCTTGTTCAGGCTGCAACCCGGGGGGATGGCCGGGTTGGTGAAGATGTCACGGCCAACATTCGTACTGTTCGCGATGTTCCCCTTGTCCTGAAAGGTACTGACGTGCCGGACGTGATTGAAGTCCGTGGCGAGGTCTATATGAGCCACGCGGATTTTGAGCTTTTGAACAAACGTCAGGTGGATGAAGGAAAAGACCCGTTTGCAAACCCCAGGAATGCGGCGGCGGGGTCTCTGCGTCAACTGGATTCCCGGATTACAGCAGCGCGGCCGCTGCGGTTTTTCGCCTACGCCTGGGGGGAGGCAAGTATGCTTCCCGCAAAAACGCAGCTTGAGGTTGTTTGCGCCTTTCAGCGCTGGGGGATTGCGACCAATCGGCTGATGAAACGATGTGAAACCGTTGATGCTTTGCTTGATACCTATGGAGACATAGAAGTACAGCGAGCAACACTGGGCTATGACATTGATGGTGTTGTCTACAAGGTGGACCGACTGGACTGGCAGCGCCGTTTGGGGTTTGTATCGCGCAGTCCCCGGTGGGCAATCGCACACAAGTTTTCAGCCGAACAGGCAGAGACGGTTCTTGTGGGGATTGATATTCAGGTCGGGCGTACCGGGGCTCTTACGCCGGTCGCGCGGCTTTCTCCTGTAACGGTGGGTGGCGTTGTAGTCTCCAACGCGACGCTCCACAACGAAGATGAGCTGAACCGAAAAGATGTGCGAAAGGGAGATACTGTTGTTGTTCAACGTGCGGGCGACGTGATCCCTCAAATTGTAAATGTTGTGCTGGCAAAACGTCCGAAGGGGGCTCTGCCATTTCCCTTTCCAACTGTGTGTCCGCAGTGTGGCAGCCTGGCGGTGCGGGATGTGAACGAAAAGACGGGCAAGGTGGATGTTATTCGTCGATGTACGGGCGGACTCATCTGCCCCGCACAACGGGTGGAGCGACTGAAACATTTTGTGTCCCGCAATGCGCTGGACATTGAAGGTCTGGGGGCCAAGCAGGTTGAGAGTTTCTTCAAGGATGGGTTGATCGAAGGGCCTGCGGACATTTTCACGCTTGAAGCGCGTGACGGGACGAGTTTCAAGAAACTGAAAGACCGGGAGGGTTGGGGTGCGACATCTGTCGTAAACCTGTTCGAGGCGATCAGAGAGCGCAAAACCGTTTCATTTGACCGGCTGCTGTTTGGGCTGGGTATTCGCCATATTGGGGAAACGACGGCGCGGGTGCTTGCGCGGACATACGGCGACCTGGGCGGGTTTCTTAGCGCGATGGACGCAATGAAAGGGCCTTCGAGTGAGGTCTATCAGGAGCTTGTCGCGCTGGATGGTATTGGAACGGCTGTGGCTGACGCGCTGGTAGACTTCTTTCAGGAGCCCCATAATCGCGAAGCCGTTGTGGTGCTTGGCGACGTTGGTGTTCGGCCAACAGCTTTGAAAGTACAAGACACGGGCTCTCCTGTTTCCGGCAAGACGGTGGTGTTTTCAGGTGCGCTTGAGCGGATGACCCGTGCGGAAGCAAAGGCACGGGCGGAAGGGCTGGGTGCTAAAGTGTCCGGGTCTGTCTCCAAGAAGACAGATATTCTTGTGGCAGGGCCGGGGGCGGGGTCGAAGCTTAAAAAAGCTAAAGAGCTTGGGGTCGAGACCCTCACGGAAGACGAGTGGCTCGCTTTTATCGGTGACGGGTAAACTGCTTACGTCAGATTGCGCGGGTCGCCTTTGCCAGCCACTCCTTTTCAGGCGGGGATAAAGCGGGAGCTATGCGTTTTGCAACACGTTCATGGTAGGCGTTGAGCCATATTTTCTCGTCTTCGGTGAGCAGGCTCGTTTCGACGAGGCTCAGGTCGATGGGGGCGAGGGTCAGGGTTTCAAAGCCCATCATTTCGCGATCGCCGCCCTTGATGGGGGACGGGGGTAGAACAACCAGCAGGTTTTCGATGCGAATGCCAAAAGCATCTGTTTTGTAGTAGCCGGGCTCATTGGACACAATCATGCCGGGATCGAGGGAGATGTGTCCGGTCTTGGAAATGCGCTGGGGGCCTTCGTGGACCGACAGGTATGAGCCCACGCCGTGGCCGGTGCCGTGGTCGAAATCAAGACCGGCTTGCCACAGGGCCATGCGGGCCAGCGCGTCCAGTTGCGCGCCGCTTGTTCCTTTGGGAAAGCGCGCTGAGGCCAAAGAAATATGGCCTTTGAGAACGCGGGTGAAACAGTCTTTCATTTCCTGGCTCGGCGTGCCGATGGCAATGGTGCGGGTTACATCCGTAGTGCCGTCGAGATATTGCGCGCCGGAGTCGACGAGGTAGAGTTCACCGTCGCCCAGCGTACGGTCAGTGTCGGTTGTTACTCTGTAGTGCACGATGGCGCCATTCGGCCCGGAGCCCGAAATTGTGTCGAAACTGATTTCCTTTAGTTTTCCGGTTTCCGCGCGAAAACCTTCCAGCTTGATGGCGGCGGACATTTCGCTCACTTTTCCACCAGGAGCTTCTGCGTCCAGCCATGCGAGGAAGCGCGAGAGGGCCTGACCGTCGCGAATGTGTGCGGCTCGGGTTCCTGCAATTTCGGCGTCGTTCTTTCGCGCCTTTGGAAGTTCGCAGAGGTCTGCCCCCTGTTTGATCTCAGCACCGGCGTTGGTCAGGCGGTTTTGTATCCAGGCTGCGCAGGTGGTGGGGTCCAGGCGGACCTTGCTCTTTTCAGCGCCGAGCCCATCGAGGGTTGGTCCAAGATGGGCTGGTGGCAGCAGGGTCACGACATTGCCGAGGTGGCTGCGTGTTTCGGGTGGAATTTTTTCCTCATCGACAAAGAGTTCCGCAGTGCCGTCTTCGTGGATAATGGCGAAGCAAAGAGGGAGGGGTGAGTGGGCGACATCGCCGCCGCGAATGTTGAAGAGCCAGGCAATGGCGTCCGGCATCGTGATAATGGCAGCGTTTGCACCTGAGCGTTTAAGCTGGCTGGTAATGCGTTTTAGCTTGTCGGCTGCGGGCTCACCCGCATAGGTAAGGGGATGCGGGTTTATCAGCGCTCTTGGTTTTTCCGGCTGGTCGCTCCAGATGCTGTCCACCACATTGTCGGCAACGGCGATCAGCTCGGCACCTGCTTTTTGAGCAGCTTTGTGCAGACGCTCAACGCTCTCCATCGTGTGAAGCCAGGGGTCGTAACCCAACTTTGCACCGTTGGGGATGTTCTCCTCAACCCATTGTGCAGGGGGCATAGCTACGAGTGATTGTGGTTCAAAGACATTAATGTCGACCTGATAGCGGACCTGAAGTGTGTAGCGTCCATCGATGAAGATGGCCGCCTTTTCGAGGAGAACAATGGCCGTTCCGGCCGATCCGGAAAAACCGGTGAGCCATCGCAGGCGGTCTGCGTGAGGTGGCACGTATTCGCCCTGATGTTCGTCGCTGCGGGGGATAATAAACCCGTCCAGACCACGCGCGCGAAGCTCGGCGCGAAGCCTTTCAGCTCGCGAAGGTCCCAAGGTTGGGTCGGCTACATCATCATATGTCTGGAACATGGGGTTACCTTATCAGGGAGGCTGTCTTCTCTTTGCATTGTCGCAGGTTTGTGGGCCTTGTCATCCTGCAAGGCGCACTGTCACCCATTCGTCCAGCGGAAGCCGCTCTGCAAGGAAAAGCCCCTGGGTGCGGTAGGCGCTTGTTATCATCTGTTCCTGCTCCGCGAGGATGCCCGATAGAATGAGTGTACCGCCGGGTGCCAGATGTTGTGCGACAGCGGGGGCAAGGCTCACGAGCGGTCGGGCCAGGATGTTAGCAACAATCAGATCGTAAGGCCCTCTTGCGGCCAGCTCGGGGTGAGCGAAGCCAGCGGCTGTGAGTGCTTTGATAAAGGGGTGCTCGCCGTTTGCGCGCGCATTTTCTCGAGTTACGCGGGTGGCGATGGGGTCAATGTCGCTGGCGGTTACGGTTCGGCGGGTGAGTTTTGCGATGGCAATGGCGAGCAGCCCTGTGCCGCAACCGAGATCAAGGGCATTTTGGGGATGCTGCCTGCGGCATGTACGCTCAATTAGACGAAGGCAGCCCAGCGTTGTGCCGTGATGGCCGGTGCCAAAGGCCTCGCCTGCATCAACGAGAAGGCAGTGTTTTGCGGCCGGACGCTTGTCTGCGTCATGGCCTCCGTGAACAAAAAAACGGTCGGTTTCAATGGGGGAGAGGCCCTCAAGGGATTTGGCAACCCAGTTGATCTGGGGCAGGGCCTCTATCACCAGGTCGCAAACTGTGTGCCCGGTCATCCGGGTGAGAGGGGCCAGAAGTGTTTCGATGCGGGTGCGATCAGGTTTCGTTTCGTAGTAAGCCTCAACCGACCAGGTAATGTGTTCTTCGACTTCCACCGTTGCGACAGCCTGGCATTTCGGGTCGAATGCATCGCGAAGCGTGTCGGCAAACGTCTCTGCTACAGCCATAGGCATGCAGAAGGAGAGTTTCCAAATGGTTGTCATGGGCGAAGCTTATGGGTTGCGGCGTTAGTCATGACGCTCCACAAATGTGTCGATCACTTTTTTACGGCCGGAATGCTCGAAGTCTACGGTGAGCTTGTTGCCATCAATGTTCGAGACCAAACCATAACCGAATTTCTGGTGAAAAACCCGTTCCCCCACATCGTAGGATGAAGCTGCTGGATCGGAGGTTGCGACAAGGTCCGCTTGGGCTTCGACATTTGGGGGGCTTGTCTTCATGGCTCCGGCACGGGCGTTGGCCTGTGCACGCTGCCAGCCAGGACCGCCATAATTGCTTTGAGTGAACTCGTGGTCGAAGCGGCTTTGGCCAAACTCGGCGTAGTTACCAAAACTGGTGTCTCCCTGGATCACCTCCACATGCTCTTTGGGCAGTTCGTCGACAAAGCGTGAGGGGATCGAGCTTTGCCAGAGGTTGTGAATGCGCCGATTGGAGGCGAACGAGATGCGCGCATTTTTCTTTGCTCTGGTAATGCCGACATAGGCGAGGCGACGTTCTTCTTCCAGCCCCGCCAGGCCACTTTCATCCAGGGAACGCTGGTGTGGAAAGAGGCCTTCCTCCCAACCGGGCAGGAAGACGGTGTCGAACTCCAGCCCCTTGGCGGAGTGGAGGGTCATCAGGTTAACCTTGTCGGCGGTATCATTCTGTTCAATTTCCATGACCAGTGATATGTGCTCCAGGTACCCGGCTAGGTTTTCAAAATGTTCCATAGAGCGGACAAGCTCTTTGAGATTTTCCAACCGCCCCGGTGCGTCCGCAGAGCGATCGTTCTGCCACATTTCGGTGTAGCCGCTTTCGTCGAGGATGGTCTCCGCTAGTTCAATATGTCCCATGCCGGGCACGAGGGCCCGCCACCTGTCGACCATTTCGACAAAGGCTTTGAGGTTGCGGCGGGCGGGTTGGCGCAGTTCTTCGGTCTCGACGATAAGCCGGGCGGCTCGCATGAGCGATGTACCCTGGCTGCGAGCCAGAATGTGGAGTGTCTGCACGGCCTTGTCGCCGAGGCCCCGTTTGGGTTTGTTTACAATACGCTCGAAGGCCAGGTCGTCGTCCTGCTGGGCGACAAGTCTCAGGTAGGCGTTGGCGTCGCGTACTTCCATACGCTCGTAAAAGCGTGGGCCTCCGACAACGCGGTAAGGAAGGCCGAGATTGATGAAACGGTCTTCAAATTCACGCATCTGAAAAGAAGCGCGGACAAGGATCGCCATTTCGCGCAACAGGTGGTTTTGCCGTTGCAATTGTTCGATGTCTTCGCCAATGACCCGGGCTTCTTCCTCTCCGTCCCACAAACCGCGCAGGGTGACCTTTTCTCCCTCCTCCAGGTTTGTCCAGAGGGTTTTTCCCAACCGGCTTTCGTTGGCGGTGATGAGGCCTGAGGCGGCACCAAGGATGTGCGGTGTTGACCGGTAGTTCTGTTCGAGACGGACGACCTTGGCGCCGGGAAAGTCTTTTTCAAAGCGGAGAATGTTGTCAACTTCTGCACCGCGCCAGCCATAGATTGACTGATCGTCGTCTCCGACGCAGCAGATGTTTTTGTGTTTTTGTGCGAGCAGACGCAACCACAGATATTGCGCGACATTGGTGTCCTGATACTCGTCTACCAGCATGTACTTGAAGCGCTCCTGATAGTCGGCGAGCACAGAGGGGTTTTCCTGGAACAGGCGCAGGCATTCCAGAAGCAGGTCGCCGAAATCGGCGGCATTCAGAATTTTGAGACGTTCCTGGTAGGCAGCATAGAGCAGCGCTCCCTTGCCATTGCCAAAATGTTCGGCATCGCCTGCCGGCACTTTCTCTGGCGTCAGACCCCGGTTCTTCCAGCCGTCAATGTAGGAAGCGAGCTGGCGGGCCGGCCAGCGCTTTTCGTCAATGTCTGCCGCCTTGATGAGTTGCTTCAGCAGACGGTTTTGATCGTCCATGTCCAGGATGGTGAAGTCGGATCGCAAACCCACAAGCTCTGCGTGGCGACGCAGAATTTTTGCACCGATAGAATGGAAAGTGCCGAGCCAGGGCATGCCTTCCACAACACCGCCGACCAGCATGCCGATGCGATTTTGCATCTCCCGGGCGGCTTTGTTGGTGAAGGTGACGGCGAGAATCTGTCCGGGCCAGGCATTTCGAGTTGCCAGTACGTGGGCGAGCCGGGTGGTGAGTACCCGTGTTTTGCCGGTGCCGGCACCTGCAAGAACCAGAACGGGGCCGTTCATGGCCTCAACTGCTTCGCGCTGGCTGTTGTTCAGTCCCTCCATGTAGGGGGGACGTATGGCGGCACTTGCCTGGGCGCTCAGGGAGCGGGCAGTTTCCTCTTCCGGGATTTCGCCCAGATCGAATGGGTCCGAATCTGTCATGAGGGGCTCAAGATAAGCACTAAAGGAGAACGAAACTAGGCGTTGGAGTTGACCTTCGTGTGGGAAATATACGTTTTAGTTGTGTTCTTCCCGGGAGGCGGCAATTAAGCCATCTGCGAGCGCCTTCAGAGCAGCGACGCGCGTGATCCTGCCAATGGCAATCTCAGGGTCGTCAATTTCACAGACAGGCAAATGATCCAGCCCGTGAGCGTCCATGAGATCCAGAGCGCGGTTCAGACGGTCGTGGGGGTGCAGTCGGACTGCATCGTCGGAAGCATTGACGAGACGCGGCGCATCTTCGGAATAAGGGTGTGCCTGATCGAAACGAGTCATCACGTCGCGCACATGGATGTTCATCATGACACGGCGGTGCGGACCTTCCTGTAAATGTACGCCGCGCTGTTCCAACTGCCAGTGGAAGAAGCTTTTGCCAATGGTTGCCTGGGTAAGGGCGGTGGCAATGGCGTTGGCCAGAAGCAGGGCGATTGTTACTTCGTAATCAGCGGTGAGCTCAAACACGATCAGTGTGGTGGAAAGAGGCGCGCCAAGGACGGCGGCTGCCACCGCTCCCATGCCAACGACCGCGTAAAAGCCGTGTGCGGATGCCAAGTCGGGGAAAATATAGGCGACGACAATACCAAAAGCACCCCCGATCATAGCGCCAAGGTAAAGAGAAGGAGAAAATACGCCGCCACCAAAGCGGCTTGCGAGTGTTACGGCGGTGGCGAGGATTTTTGCAATCAGGAGAACGATGAGGAAACTCAGTGTGTAGTTTTGTTTGAGTGCATTGTCGGTTGCTTCATATCCGACCCCCAGAACCTCCGGGACAAAAAGAGCGATGATGCCGACAATCGCGCCGCCAATTGCCGGTCGTATCCAGACAGGGATATCGAAAGTTCTGGCAACCTTATCTGCGTAGATGACGGATGCCATGAAGCTAATGGCGACGATGGCAGACAGAAGGCCCAGCAATGCAAATGCAGGAAATTCAAAATAGGAGGTGATGGAATAATCCGGCAGGCTGAAAGCCGGGAAATCGCCCAGGTGGAACCGGGCGACGGAGGTTGCTGCAACCGACGCGATAGACACGGGCACGAATGCCCGAAGGGCATAATGGCCGAGGATGATTTCGTGGGCAAAAAGAATGCCGGCAATGGGAGCATTGAAGGAGGCTGTGACAGCGCCTGCCACGCCGCAGGCGAGGAGTATCCGGCCCCATTCAGGGTTAAATTTAAACCGCTTAACGGCGTAGGCAGAAAGCGTTGCGCCTAGATGAACGGCTGGACCTTCCCGTCCTGCACTTGCGCCGCCGCCCAGAGAAATGGCAGTTAGAATGGCGCTGCAAATACCTGTTTTGAGGGGCATGTGGCCCCCTTTGAGGGCGCCGGCCTCGATCACGTCTGAAACGGATTCGGTTCTGCCCATGGGCATCAGAAATTTGATCCCCAAACCAACAATGATCCCTGCTGAAATGGGGCCACCAAGAACAAGCCACCAGGGCATGGCGGCAACAGCGCTTGCCGTGTTCTCGCTAAATGTGCCGAGCCACACCCATTGCACGGATGCGATGGCGAGACGAAAGAGAATGGTGGCGTAGGCGGCGGCAATGCCCAGGAGAGCTGCCAGAGCCCACCCCGCCAAATTTCGGGACTGCACGAAGTGGCGCCAGTTTTCCTCAATGGGCCGGTCAATCACTGCTTCAAATGCGCGGATGAGGAGTTTCAAAAAACTTGAAAGCAGGCGTCCTAATTGCTGCGACCAATTCATTTACAGCGCCCAATTGATCCTTCAGCGCAGATGCGGATGCCATCGGTCCAGGTTGCGCCGGACACGTCGGCATTTAGCAGGTCCGTTCGGTCAAATTGTGCAGCGGTGAAGTTTACGCCGCGCAAGTTTGCCCGGAAAAACCGTGTTCGGCGCAACCTTGTGCCGGACAAATCCGCTCCCTCAAGGTTTGCTTTAGTCAGGTCTGCGTTGCGTAGGTCGGCCCCTGTAAAACTGGCACCGGCCATGTTCGCTGTCACAAATTTGGCCCCTCGCGCGTTGGCTCCGTCAAAAATGCTGCCGGTCAAGTCTGCGCGTTGGAACCGGGTGTCGTGGAGAGTGGCTCCGGTCAAGTCGGCTTCGGAAAAATCAGATTCTTCCAGAAAACATCTGGACCAGTCGACATCTGGCGCGGCTGGCGCGGAGCAGTCGGGAAAAGCGAGCGCCGTTTGGGGCGCTGCTGTGAGGGTGAGGAGCAGGCTGGCGAGAAGACCCAGGCTGACTAAAATTGGGCGTGTCATGATGCCTTGTTCACCTTACGTTTGATGCCAATAACATTCCCCGCCTGGTCTGGTCGGGGCAGTGATTTGTGAGCAGACATAAGTGCGCGTGCGTTCTCCTGCGCAGCCAGAGGCATGGGGGCGACGCGACGTGATTTTACGTCGACATGAATGGTCATCTGCTCTGAGGTTGCGGCAAGGTATCCTTGCGTCCCATGGTACATGTACCCAAACAGGTGCAGGCGTTTTTCGTCCCAATCGAGCAGTTGGTAGGCGATGCGGACGGGGTCTGCGTCATTCAGTTCTTTGAGATAAGAGACGTGAACCTCTGCTGTAAAAGTCGACCCCGCTCCTTGTTGGGTGTAGTCCCAACCAACGCCGACGAGGGAGAGTATTGTGTCTGATGTTTCGTCGAAAAGAACGTTGTAATACGCCATGTTCATATGACCGTTCAGGTCAATCCACTGTTTTTCCACCTCGCGAGGAGGTGCCTCAACGAGTGTAGCTTTGTAACGGTCCATGGGACATCCTTAGTTTGGTCAGGAACGGACTGACCGTATATTGGCGTGATTATAGCGCGACGGTGGCCGTGGCCAAAGGCCCGTCTTGTGGAAGACTGCATAAACCTGGACAGCTTTCGGTGTTAGGATTGCTTCTATGAACGAACCAACCCCGGATAAAGCCCCGGCGCGGGATATTCCTGCGCTGCTGGAGGCGCTGCGCGGCCTTTTGGGGGAACGCTTGCAGACCGGTTGGGCTGTGCGTGAAGCACACGGGCGCGGCGAGAGCTGGCATGAGACCCATTGTCCTGACGCGGTTGCCTTTGTGCGCTCCGCAGATGAAGTGAGCGGGGTCGTTCGTCTCTGCGCGGAGGCCGGGGTGCCGGTGATTGCATTTGGTGCCGGTACTTCTTTGGAGGGGCAGGTGAGTGCCATTGCGGGCGGGATATGCCTTGACCTTTCGGATATGAACCGGGTGCTGGAGGTGCATGCGGAGGACCTTGACTGCCGGGTGGAGGCGGGTGTTACGCGCAAGCAACTGAACGCGGACTTGCGTGATACGGGGCTCTTTTTTCCGATTGACCCGGGAGCTGATGCGAGCCTTGGGGGGATGGCGGCAACACGGGCGTCGGGCACCAATGCGGTGCGCTACGGTACCATGCGCGAGAATGTCCTGAATGTGACGGCTGTTTTGTCGAACGGGGAGATCATCTCCACGGGAGGGCGGGCCCGCAAGTCTGCGGCGGGCTATGATCTGACGCGCCTTCTCATCGGGTCAGAAGGGACGCTTGGCATTATCACCGACCTCACTTTGCGGCTCCACGGAATACCGGAGGCCATTGCTGGTGGCATCTGCCCGTTTGATACGTTGAACGGTGCGGTTGATGCAGTGATTGAGACGATCCAGTCAGGCATTCCGGTGGCGCGGATCGAACTGCTGGATGAGGTGCAGGTGCGTGCCTGTAATGTCTACTCAGACCTTACCCTTTTGGAAACGACAACCCTGTTTGTCGAGTTTCATGGAACCTCGTTGAGCGTGGCGGAGCAGTCAGAACGATTTGGTGCGATTGTCGGCGATCATGGCGGGGGAGAGTTTACCTGGGCGGTGGAGGCTGAAGAGCGCAGCCGGTTGTGGGAGGCGCGCCATAATGCCTATTACGCGGCGTTGGCGCTGGAACCCGGTAAAAAGGGCATGACAACGGACGTGTGCGTACCGATTTCAAATCTGGCGCGCTGTCTGCGGGAGACAAAAGCAGATGTTGAAGCATCGTTTCTCACAGCGCCCATCGTGGGACACGTCGGCGACGGTAATTTTCATCTCATCATGCTGGTGGACCCGGACAATAGTAGAGATATGGACGAGGCCCGACGGCTTCATGATCGAATGATCACACGTGCGCTGGGGCTTGAGGGGACATGCACTGGCGAGCATGGGATCGGGCTGGGAAAAATGTCTTTCCTTGAAGCGGAGCTGGGTGCCGGGGTTGATGTCATGCGGACGATCAAGCGTGCGCTTGATCCACTCAACATCCTAAACCCCGGTAAGATTGTTTCGTTGTGATGAGTTAAGGTAACAGACTGCGAATGAAATTTTCGCAATGCATTTCGATGATGCGATCAGGGTCGATCAAGTCGTGCGGGCCCAGCGAATTCATCCAGATACCGTTCATCAGCAATGGAAACATGAAAAGCGCGGCGGCTGTTTTGGCATTGCAGGGACGGAACTCTCCCTCATCAATGCCGCGTTGAATGAGTTTGGTGAGAACTGCTATTCCCCGCTCGGGCACTTCCGTACGGAAATAGTCTGCGATTTCGGGAAAGCGCCGCGCCTCTGAGACGATCAGTTTCAAGATTGCCCCATCGCTTGTATGGGCAAAGGCATGCCCTAGGGAGCGCGCCTTGAGACGTAAGAAGTCAGAAGCGGAACCTTGAAAGGTTTCCATCTGAGCTATGACTTGGTTCACATTGGGCACCATGTTCTCTCGGATCAGTGCGAAAAAAAGGTCTTCCTTGCTCTCGAAATAGAGATAGATCGTTGCTTTGGACACGTTGGCGCGGTCGGCAATATCTTCCAACCGTGTGCCCTCGAAGCCCAGTTCGCAAAACAGCTTTATCGCGGCATCCAATATTTGACGTGGGCGTTCATTATTTCGCTTAAAGGGGGCGGGGTTCCGCTTGGGCCGACTGTTTTGTGTTGGGACTATTTTCAAACCCATGTCTCTAACTCCAAATGTGCCACCCATGGCAATACTGACTGGTCAGTCATAAACCGTCAATGCTGGAAAACCGTTGCGTTATCTTCGTCTTCGTCAGTTTCAGTGCTGGAGGTTTTTCAGAATTTGAGCCCGGTCGCCATCCAGTTCCGGGGCAGCGGTGCGGCTTGAGGGGTCGGCAAAGCCGGACAGTTTGATGGGGTTTCCTGCCATCTTGAGGGGACCAATGTCCGGGTCGTGGGTACTGATTACCATGTTGCGTGCCGCTATCTGGGGATCGTTGAGGGCCTGTTTGACATTATTGATGGGGCCGTTTGGAACGCCGGCGGCGTCCAATATGGCAAGCCAGTGGCTTGATGGTTTCTGCCTCAGAGCATCTTCCATTATTTTCGCCAGTGCGAGGCCGTTCTCACATCTGCGTTCATTCGAGGCGAAACGGTCATCGTCGATCAGTTCAATACACCCGATGGCTTTTACCATGCGGGCAAACAGGATGTCGTTGCCTGCCGCGATGACAATGTGACCATCGGACACCTCGAATGCCTGAAACGGGGCAATGGAGGGGTGGCGAGAACCGAGAGGCCCTGGAACCTTTCCGGTTGCGACGTAACGCGCGATGCCGTTTTCCAGCATGGCCAACTGGCAGTCCAGCATGGAGACGTCAATGTGTAAGGCCTCGCGTGTCATGGCGCGGTGGTAGAGCGCAGAGCCAACGCCAATGGCGGTAAACAGACCTGCGGCAATGTCCCCAATGGACGCCCCAACGCGGGTTGGGGGATTGCCCTCGTGTCCGGTCAGGCTCATGATCCCGCCCATTGCCTGCACCACCATGTCGTAAGCAGGTTTTTCCCTGTAGGGGCCGGTCTGCCCAAAGCCGCTTGCAGATGCAAGGATGAGCTTTGGATAGGTTTTGTGGAGGGTCTCCCAGCCATATCCCAGTTTTTCCAGCGTGCCGGCCCGGTAATTTTCTACAAGAATGTCTGCTGTCTCGAGCAGAGTTTCAAATGTTTTGCGGTCCGCCTGGTCTTTCAGGTCGAGGGCAATGGATTGTTTTCCTCTGTTCAGGGACATGAAATAGGCCGACTTTCCCTCGATAAAAGGCCCGATGTGACGCGCATCATCACCCCGACCGGGTATCTCAACCTTGATGACCTCCGCGCCGAGGTCGGCCAGGATCATGGTGCAGTACGGTCCGGCAAGGACACGGGTCAGATCGATCACCTTCAAGCCGAGGTAGGGGCCGGAGGGTGGGGGGGGTGAAGTGTCAGTCATTTGTCTGCCTAGAATACGATGGTGAGCGGGTTTTTGAGGCGGAATAAAGCCATCCGGGTCTTTGGTCAGGCCTTTGGGTCGCGTTGATGGCCGTCGTGTAATTCCTTGTGCTTTGCTGCTTCCAGCTTGTCGCGCTGCTTCTGGGCACCTGTGCGCCCAAACCGGGCGCGGTTTTCAGCAGCCCGTTTTTCCTTTTCGGTTGTTGCGTCCTGCTTGGCTTTTTGACGGAGATTTTTCCGTGCGTTACCGAAATCGACTATATTTTTTCCTTTAGAATCCATAGGTTGTCTACCAATTGCTATAATGCATCGAGGTTGGGGCGGGGCACCGCCGTCGGCAGTACGATAGCGCATAATAAGGAGCAGACAGAAAATTGCTTCTGGGACGTGGAGCTACTCACGGTGAATTCTGTTCTTTCCTACATTGCGGGGCTTTTGGTCCTGTTGCTGTTTGCAGCGCTTGTTGGTCCCAGTGTTGTGGACTGGAACAGTTTTCGACATGAAATCGAGGCGCAGGT
>CAZNLO010000007.1:22516-47194 GCA_964573935.1 uncultured Parvibaculum sp.
ATTGATGGGGACATCAGGTTTGTCATTCTGCCCGCTCCGCGTTTCAGCCTTCAAGGGCTAAGTATTTCTTCTTTGCGCGGTGGAGACCCGCTTGCAGAATTTGGCACGCTCGAGGGGGAGGTGGCGCTCACACCGTTATTGCGGGGAGAGGTTACTGTCACCCGAATACGCGCGCTGGACTTTACGGTGCGGGTTATGCGGGATGAAGAGGGTGGCTTTAACTGGATTGATGAGGAAGGCGTGGTCTCCGCAGCAATGCTGGACCTGAAAACGGTTAGCCTCGAAGTGGCGCATTTTGAGCACGGAAGCGTGATCTACCAGGATGCGGCAGCCAACCATGAGTTTGTACTGGAAAATGTGAGTGGTGATCTTAAGGCGACTTCGCTTTTGGGGCCGTTGCGGTTCGACGGCGTTTTTGAGCTGGCGGAGCAACCTTATGAAGTGTCGGCAAGTGTCGGAATTTTTGGTGGGGACCGCGCTTTTCCGGTGAACATTGAGCTTCAGGCACCGATGAGTGACTGGCGGGTTTCTTTCACGGGACTGGCAACAGACGCCAGCGCTGATGCGAGGCTGGATGGAACCGTTGAGGCGCAGTTTGGTATCTCTGCCGGGCTTTCCGATGAAGAGGCCGTGCCTGTTTTGAGTTTGCAGGCGGGCGCTGTGATTAATCGAAGCATCACGACGCTCCGCGATGTTGAGCTGGTAGCTGCGGGATCGTCCCTGAAAGGGCAGATTGTCCTGGCTTATGATACTGAGCCTGCTTTCACGGCTGAGTTTACCGGCGCCCGATTGTTGCTCGACAAGCTGCTCCGCGACCTGGAGCAGATGAGGACGCCGATTGCGAATATGCGCTTTCCCCTTCAACTGACGGGTACTGTTGATGTGCAGGTGGCGGACGTTACATTCGCGGACTTGTACGCGGAAAACGTGACGGGTCGGCTGGTGCTCGACCAGGGAAAATTGAACGTGACCTCCCTTCTTGCTGACCTTCCAGGAGAGACGAAGGCAGAGGCCACGGGCACCATTATTTTTGTGGAAGGGGAACCTCGTTTTGATGGCTCCCTGGATGCGACGATTGCTGATTTCGGGGAGTTCAGCCGGTGGTTGGAGACGGTATATGCTTCCGGAGTGTCTCGGGAGAGTGCGTTGGGGGAGAGTGTGCTGTTCGGAAACACTGGGGGTTTGGATGTGTCCGGAAAAACCACAAGACTGGTGTTGCGGACGGACATTGCGTTGCAACCGGCGCTCTGGCAGGCTTATTCCCTGTCTGCTGTCTTTAGCGACGGGACGACCGAGCTTGCGCCAATGACCGGCGGAGTGTCGTTTGCGCGGCGTGGACGCCCGGCATTGGGTATTGAACTCAACGGACCCTTGCTGGACCTGAATTTTTTGGCTCCTTTTCTTGCGCCTGTCACGTTGAATACTCTTGCTGACTTTTCAGAATTTGACGCCAACATTGTCCTGTCTGTTGATCTGTTTCGATTTCGTGACTGGTCTTTGGGCAACCTCAGGCTGGCAGCGGTTCTGGCTGATGACCGTCTCTCAATCGAACAGTTTGAAGCTGTCTCCAACGCAATTGATGGGGAGACAGTCGGTCATCTGTCGGTCTCCGGGGGGCTTGAAAACATTGGCCTTTACCCCAGCGGAGGGCTGGAGGGACGCGTGAGCACTTCTTTGCTGGTGGACTGGGCGCGGGGTTTGGGAATGCCTTTTGCCCCGGTGCATGATGGCGAGCTTTCTTTTGTGGTACGTGGAGAGCACGCAGACGAGAGGCATCTTCTGGCTCTGGATATGTCGGGCAGAGTTGGGGGATCTAATGCTTCCCTTGTTTTCAAGCAGACGCGCAATATGGTCGATGAACAACTTCTTCACACTGACTTTCGGCTCGCTCTTGACAATGCAGATGCTAGTGCGCTGTTGCAGCAAGTGGGGCTCGGTGAGGGTTTGGACGGTGGCGCTTTGCTCGTTCAACTTTCCGGGGCGGGAGAAGGCCCGTTTGATACCAATGTGCGATTGCGCGCGGGCGAAACAATTTTTTCCGCGACCGGAAAGACCGGGGCAACATCAGGCGATGACAGTGCATGGTTTGTCTCTCCTCAATTTTCTGGGCGCTTTGAAGTTTCTGCGGACAGGTTTGGTTCGGTCGCCGCCGTTGCCGGCTGGCGTGGCCCGCTGGTGGACATGATTGCAGCAAACGGGCGGGGAGGTGCTGTCATTGCCGGAGGCGCAATTGACTGGACGCGGGAACGGCTTGCCATTTCGGGGCTTGAGGCGGTGGCCGGTACTTTTCGGGTATCTGGTCTGGGTTCCTATTTGAGTGCGCAAGTGCCCGCTAAAATTAATGCGACGATTGAGCTGGGCCATATTTCGCTTGATCCTCTGCTGCAAACGCAGGACGGGGGGGCATGGGATGTCAGCCCGCTTGCCTGGCAGGGGCTGGCTGACATGGAGGGGCGCATTGCCGTGAAAGGGGCCAGTGTTGGTGTTGCGGGTCTGATCTTTACGCAGGTAGAAGCCAATGCCCTGCTCAGCGATGGCGTGCTTTCTTTCACCCCGGTAACGGCGCAGTTCGCTGGCGGTCGCCTGACCATGGGAGGGCGATTTGTGGGGGGGAGTGGCGTGCCTGGCCTTGGTATGACCGTCGCTCTGGAAGATGCCGAGATCAGCAAAGCCAGCAAGATGATCTTTGGTGAGCTGTTGGGCGAAGGGACGGTTACAGCGAGCTTGCAGCTAGAGGGGCGCGGTCGCAGTCTGTTGGGGCTGGTCTCAACTCTGTCGGGCAGAGGGACATTTACGCTGGGAGAAGGAAGCCTTTCTGGTTTTGACCTTCCGGCTTTCAGGGCGGGGCTTGGGACGCTTGGGGATATGGACGGGTTTGAGGCTCTTGTGGCGCAAACGCTAGGTGAGGGCGTGACGGCGTTTAGCGGGATTGAGGGCGCCGTGCAGGTGGAAGACGGTGTTTTGCGTTTTACCCCAACAGTGTCTGAGGTGACTGGAACAACTCAGGTGCAGATCAATGGGCTGGTCGATTTCGTGCGTTTTGAGATGGATGTCGAGAGCGCATTTTCCCTTGCGGGCATTCCCCCATTGCCACCGCTGACGATGGTTCTTGGTGGTTCGCTGCGTGAACTTGACCGCCGGACAGACACGCTTGCATTGCAGGCCGCTATTGCCCGGTCTCTTCTGGTACGAGAAATGGAAGGTGCGGGGATTGAGGAATTACCGGAGGAGTTGAGAGAATTGATTGAGCCTCATGCACCCGGTGATAGCCTTGATGCGCCACCTGAAGGTGTAGATGCCCGTCGGGGTGAGGAGGGGACGCCAGTTCCTGCGCGTCGGCCTTTGCATTGATTTTGGGCGCACGGCGATTTTAGGGGCGCACGGCCCCTTGTGCTGTCAGTTGTTCCAGAATGAAAACGCGTACTGCGCTGGTCAGTGAGCCGTGCTCTTCCCGCGTTGCATCAATACGGCGGACAATTTCCGTTACCGAGAGGTTTTCTTGGTCGGCAATTTTCTGGAGCTGATCCCAAAAGGGTTTCTCAAGAGTGATGGAAGTGCGGTGGCCGGCAATGGTCATGGAGCGTTTTATCTGTGCGGTCATGTGCCGACCTTCGCCACTAGCTATTTCGGGCCGATCATATCTTCAGGCCGGACGCTGGCATCAAATTCTTCCTGGGTTACATAGCCGCCGCCGACGGCCTCATCGCGCAGGGTGGTGCCGTTTTTGTGGGCGGTCTTGGCGATCTTGGCTGCATTGTCATAGCCGATTTTTGGAGCGAGGGCCGTCACAAGCATGAGTGAGCGGTTCAGCGCGGCTTTGATGTTATCCTCGCGTGCCTCGATCCCCACAACGCAATTGTCGGTAAAGCTCACGGCAGCGTCGCCCAGAAGCTGCACAGACTGCAAGAAATTGTAGGCCATCATGGGGTTGTAAACATTGAGTTCAAAGTGCCCCTGGCTACCGGCAAAACCCAGTGCTGTGTTGTTTCCTGCAACGTGGGCACATACCTGGGTCAGCGCTTCGCACTGGGTGGGATTTACTTTGCCTGGCATAATCGACGAGCCGGGCTCGTTTTCGGGCAGGGAGAGTTCGCCGAGGCCGGACCTTGGGCCTGAGCCCAGGAAGCGGATGTCATTGGCTATCTTAAAGAGCGCGGTGGCGGCTGCATTAATGGCACCGTGGGCGAAGACCATTGCGTCATGTGCGGCGAGGCTCTCAAACTTATTGGGAGCTGTGATGAAGGGGAGGCCGGTTATGGCGGAGACATTTTCTGCGACCTTTTCGGCAAAGCCGATGGGGGCGTTCAGGCCGGTTCCCACTGCGGTGCCGCCCTGCGCCAGTTGCAGCAGACCTGGCAGGGTCAGTTCAATGCGCTCAATGGCGGAGCCAACCTGCGCGGTGTAGCCGGAAAATTCCTGGCCCAGTGTCAGGGGGGTTGCGTCCTGCGTGTGGGTGCGGCCGATTTTGACGATGTGGGTGAAGGCGTTCTGTTTTTCCAGGAGGGCAGCGTGCAGCATTTTTAACGACGGAATGAGGCCATGGACAATTCGTTCCACGCAGGCAATGTGCATTGCTGTCGGGTAGGTGTCGTTTGATGACTGGCTCATGTTCACGTGGTCATTGGGGTGTACCGGGTCCTTGGTGCCCATTGTGCCACCCAGCATTTCGATTGCCCGGTTCGAGATGACCTCGTTTGAATTCATGTTTGATTGAGTGCCAGAGCCGGTTTGCCAGACCACCAGGGGGAAGTGGTCGTCCAGTTTTCCTTCAATAACTTCCTGTGCGGCTTTGACAATGGCCTTGCCAATTTTTTCATCAAGGGTTCCCAATGACATATTGGCTTCTGCACAGGCGCGTTTTACGACCCCCAAGCCCCGGACAACGGACAGGGGCTGCTTTTCCCAACCGATCTTGAAATTTCCCAGTGACCGCTGGGCCTGAGCGCCCCAATATTTGTCGGCGGGAACGTCAATAGGCCCGAATGTATCGGTTTCGGTGCGGGTTTGGCTCATGGATTGTTTCTCCGGCTATCAGGCTTGTGGTCAGCATAAACGGTTTTAGGTGCCGCTTACTGATCCTTACGGAAAGCGTCGAGGTTGACGACTTCTCCCGCTGGTTCATCACCTCCAACGGTGGAAAGGGTGCCGGGTTGGGAGTCAGTTGTTTTCGCCTCTGAGGCGGTTGCCAGTTCGTTGCTGTCTTTGGTTCCGTCGGGCGAGAATTGCAGGCCGAACTGCACACTTGGGTCGAAAAAGCTGACGAGGGCGGAATAGGGGACGATCAGCCGCTCAGGGGTCTTGTCGAATGACAGGCCGACGGAAAACCCCTCGTCCGTCACTTTCAGATCCCAGAACTGGTGCTGGAGAACGATCGTCATTTCCTCAGGATATTGAGATTTCAGACGGCTTGAAATATCAGTTCCCGGCGCGCCGGTAAGGAACGAGATATAGAAGTGATGATCCCCGGGGATGCCTTTTGTGGCGGCGACGATGAGCGCTTCGCGAACAACGGCCCGCAAGGCCTTTTGGGTTAGCAAATCATATCGCATCAGATCATCAGTCATTAAGCGCTCCACATGGTTGACGGCATATTGCAGCAGCGAACGGAGGGCGTCCAGTGCTGCAACGCACAGATACTACTCCTGTGGTAACAAGTTCCCAGTACCGGTGAGGCCGCCCCTGGCCGCAATTTCGCGCATCAGATCATCTTCAAGGTTTCGGACGCTGTCGCAGGCGCCTTTTATGCCGGTATGAGAGACGACAATGGGATGGGGGCGTTTATCTCAATTGCTTTGAGCGTCACTTTCGTACCTGGCGCGCCATTTTTCGAGCAGGGCCCGGGTGTCGCTGTCATTGGGGTGAAACGAAGGACGATAATATGGAAGAACGCCAGACAGGATACGCCGCCAAACTCCCGGGCTGCCCCAGAGATACTTGATTGACCGCCCCCAGGACCGCCAATTGGTCAGCTCGCCAGCCTGTTTCATCAGATATATCTGATGAAACAGGGTCATCAGATTGAAATTGAGGGTGGTGAGGGTCATGACCAGGGTGCGGCGCAGATAGCCACGCACCCCCGGGTCGACGGTTTTCATGACATCGAAGGCGACGGCCTTGTGTTCACTTTCTTCCATCGCGTGCCAGCGCCAGAGTTTGGCAAATTGGGGGTGTGCATCTTTCATTACGCGCGGGTCTGAGAGTATGACCTCTGCAAACAGCGCGGTGTAGTGTTCCAGCGCACATGTGATGGCAAGCTGAGACTTTAGTGGCAGTTTGCGCGCGATCTTGAGGCCAAAGGTCACCAGCCGTTCAACCTTTTCCGGTCGTAGGCCAATGGTGGCCAGGTGCTGATTGTAGACCACATGTTCGCGGGAATGGATGGCCTCCTGGCCAGCAAAGCCACGCACATCAGCTTTGAGTTGCGGATCGTCGATCTGATCTGCAAAGGCGCGAACACTCTCGACAAAGAAGCGTTCGCCTTCGGGGAAGGTGAGGGAGAGCCCGTTGTAGAAGTGGGAAATGGCGGGGTCGCCGGAATGCCAGTTTATCGGCAGGTCGTCGGCAAAGGTGAAGCCGGGGTCGCGGGGGATGATGGTGGAAACTTGTGCTTGTGCATCGGTCATGTGACCCTCCCGAGGGGAAATGATGGTGGAGGCTTCTGTTGCCAGGTGCCTCCGAACCCCGCCTGAAGGGGCTAACCCCCAGGGCTTAATTTGAAACCGTCGCACTGCTTACGCAGCGAGACGAGCCTCAGCGTAGTTGTCATTTGCAACTATCAAACGGCCCGATAACGGCGGAACCATGCCGAGCAAAAGAAGATCCTTTACGCCCTCGTCGATCCTGTTTCGCCCCCCTGAAAAGCTCAAAATTCCCCAAAACGGGGTCTTTCGAGCTTTTGGTGGAGGCGCCGGGTACTGCCCCCGGGTCCGATAGGTTTATTACGAAATCAGTTTATCGCCATAGCCGGTTGCCCGGCAGGACTAATATAGGCCTTTAAAGCTCTGAATTAAAGGTTAGTGAGGTGCCAAAGGTTTTCCGCCAGCGCCTCGGGAGGTTCAGTCGCGGTCGGCCAGAAGCATTTTCCACACCAGAGCCCCGATTGCGGCGCCCACAAGCGGTGCCAGCCAGAACAACCACAATTGCTCCAACGCCCACCCATCTGCAAAAAGGGCAACCGCGGTTGAGCGTGCCGGGTTTACAGAAGTGTTGGTCACCGGGATGGAAATCAGGTGAATGAGGGTCAGGGCCATGCCAATGGCAATGGGGGCGAAACTCGCCGACGCCCGTTTGCTGGTTGCACCCAGAATGATGAGGAGGAAGAAGGCCGTCATCACGATTTCTGTGATGAGAGCGGCGCTCATGGAAAAACCGCCGGGCGAGTTGGCACCATAGCCGTTTGAGGCAAAACCGCCGGTCGAGGTGAAGTCAGCCTTTCCCGAAACAATGAGATAAAGAGTAAGGGCACCTAATGTTCCGCCCGCAACCTGGGCGACAACATAAGGCCCCAGGTCTTTCCATTCAAACTTGCCTGCGACCGCGAGCCCCAAGGATACTGCCGGGTTGAAATGGCCTCCTGATATATGTCCGACAGCAAAGGCCATCGTCAGAACCGTCAGGCCAAATGCCAACGACACTCCCAGCAGACCTATGCCCACCTCTGGAAACCCTGCCGCCAGAACGGCACTCCCGCACCCTCCCAGAACCAGCCAGAATGTTCCAAAAGCTTCAGCCGCCAGTTTGTTCGTCATTCCAATTCCCCTGAAATTGTCGTATTTTCGAAGTGCCCATTAAGGGGTAGCTTCTGTCGTTACGGATGGCAAGGGTTGGCGTGGTGAACGCGTTAGAGTGAGGGGGAAGATAGTGGGTCTGGGGAAATTTTCCGTCATATCTCTTTCCAGTCCGGTTCGGCTGGCGGAAGCCTTGACCTTTTCTGCCGGCGAGTGTGTTGCGGTTTCAGGCCCGTCGGGTTCGGGCAAGTCGCGGTTTTTGCGCGTGCTTGCCGATCTTGATGTGAGTGACGGGGAAGTTTCTCTGAACGGCATCCCCTGGTCGGCCTTCACCGGGCCGGACTGGCGCGCGCGCGTTACTTATGTTGGTGCAGAAGCTGGCTGGTGGGGGGAGCGCGTAGGCGATCATTTTTTTGAGGCAGACCGGGACGTGGCACGGGATCGGCTGCCTTCCTTAGGGCTGCCCCGGGAGGCGCTTGACTGGGACGTAGTACGGCTTTCCACCGGGGAGCGCCAAAGGCTGGCGCTTTTGCGGGCCCTGGTGCAGGAGCCGGACGTGTTGTTGCTGGACGAGCCCACTGCGTCTCTTGATGAAGGAACGACGGGTAAGGTGGAGGCCGTTCTGGCCAGGCATCTGGCCCGAGGGGGTATCCTTTTTCTCGTCACGCATGATCTGGCACAGGCGGCCCGGCTTGCCGGACGTCGGCTTGAGGTGGTGGACCTAATGGTTCGGGAGCTGGCTTTATGACGTATGAAACACTGTCCTATACCGATATTGCGCTGGCGGCATTGCTGATCGTTGCAAACGGAGGCCTGTCGATTGCCCTGCGCCTTGGGCTTGAGCGGCAATTGTTTGTCGCCAGCGTGCGGATGGTGGTGCAGCTTGGCCTTGTAGCGCTGGTTCTGAATATCCTGTTTGAGGTTCAGTCACCTCTTTGGACCGGGCTTGTTATTGTGGTGATGATCCTGTTTGCGGGCCGGGAAATCGCAGCGCGGCAGGACCGCTCATTTGCCGGGTTCTGGTCGTATGGTCTGGGGACGCTGACGATGCTGGTGGCGACGGTGGTAGTGACCCTGCTGGCGCTAACAACCCAGGTGCAGCCTGATCCCTGGTACGATGCGCGATATGCGGTACCGTTGCTGGGCATGATTATGGGTAACACGATGACGGGGGTCTCTCTCGGTCTTGATACGCTGACCAGCCGTGCAGCCCGGGAGCGCGGTGCCATAGAAGCGCAGTTGGCGCTTGGCCGACCGCGCGACGTGGCTTTGAAGCCTCTGGTTCGCGATGCGCTGCGTGCCGGGTTTATGCCCATGATTAATGCTATGGCGGCGACCGGGCTGGTGTCGCTACCGGGCATGATGACGGGCCAGATTCTGGCCGGAGCCGATCCTGCAGAAGCCGTCAAATACCAGTTGCTGATTATGTTTCTGATCGGCGGGGCGACGGGGCTCGGGGTTTTGATGGCGGTTCTTGGTGGGGCGTGGCGGTTGAGCGATGAACGACACCGGTTGCGGCTTGACCGGCTGCAACCCTCGCGTAGCAGAAATCTCTAGGAGAACTGTGCTGCGCGCGTGTTCCAAAGGATCAACTGGCGCGAATCGTCCTTGGCGTTAGAATGAGGAAAACCAATCAGGACCCGTGTTCCCAATGCAGCAATATCTCGACCTTATGCGCCTTATCCGTGACGAAGGTGTGGAAAAATCCGACCGGACGGGCACCGGTACACGGTCCGTTTTCGGGTACCAGATGCGTTTTGATCTGGCTAAAGGATTTCCGCTGGTCACAACCAAGAAACTGCATTTGAAGTCGATTATTCATGAGCTGCTCTGGTTCATTGCTGGTGATACCAACACCGCCTACCTGAAAGCCAATGGGGTCAGCATCTGGGACGACTGGGCGGACGAGAAGGGCGAGCTTGGTCCTGTCTACGGCCATCAGTGGCGCAGTTGGCCCGCGCCCGGGGGTGAGACCATCGACCAGATCAAAAATCTGCTGCACCAGATCGAGGTAAACCCCGACTCACGGCGTTTGATCGTCTCGGCGTGGAATGTGGCGGATGTGGACAGTATGGCGCTGCCGCCCTGCCACTGTCTGTTTCAGTTCTACGTTGCCCCAAGCGCGAAGGGGGGCAAACTCTCCTGCCAGCTTTACCAGCGCTCCGCAGACGTTTTTCTTGGCGTTCCGTTTAACATTGCCTCCTATGCGCTGCTGACGATGATGGTGGCACAGGTGAGCGGGCTGGAGCCGGGCGATTTTGTGCACACCCTTGGGGATGCACATCTTTATACCAATCATCTGGAGCAGGCGGACCTGCAACTCTCTCGCGACACGCGCGCCCTGCCGACCATGAAGATCAATCCCGATGTGACCAGCCTGTTCGACTTTACCTATGATGATTTTGAGCTGGTGGGGTATGACCCCCATCCGCATATTGCTGCACCCGTGGCGGTTTGATGACTATGAATCTCTGCCTCTTTGTTGCCATTGCGGAGAACGGTGTGATCGGGAATGCCGGTGGGATGCCGTGGAAGCTGTCCGGCGACCTGCAATATCTCAAACGCATGACAATGGGTAAGCCGATTATTATGGGTCGCAAGACGTGGGAGAGTTTTCCCCGTCGTCCTCTGCCTGGCCGGCCCAATCTGGTTGTGACGCGGGACGCGGCGTATGATGCGCCGGGCGCCACGGTGTTCACTGATATTGATGCAGCTCTTGTCCATGCAGACACTCTCGCTCGCGACCTGGGCGTTGAGGAGATTATGGTTCTGGGGGGGGGAGAGATTTATGCTGCCACGCTTTCTCGGGCGACCCGGATTTATCTCACGCAGGTACATGGCGCCCCGGAGGGGGACACGCGGTTTCCTGATTTTGACCGTTCGACGTGGCATGAGGTGCGCAACGTGCGTCAGCCGCGCGGCGACAATGACAGCGACGATTATTCACTGATCGTTCTGGAACGGGTGTAACTTCGGGCTCTGGAGGATTTCATGGATTTCAAAACATTTGAACTGACGCGCAAACCTAACCAGTATCTGGTGGCGCCTGAAGGTTATTGCGGGAATGCGACGCCTCACCGGGTGGCCCCTGAGTTCAGCGCTGACCCTCAAATGCTTGAGGACGCCTTTGCGGATGTGGCTCTTGGGGAGCCCAGGGTTACACGCAAGTCCTCCGATGGGGGGCAACGGGATTTCGTGCAACGCTCTGCGTTATTGCGTTTTCCGGACACGATCACGTTTGAGGCTATTGATCTGGGAGAAGGTAAGTCGACCCTTGCTATCTATAGTCGTTCTGCCATTGGTCATTCTGATCTGGGCGTCAACAAGAAGCGGATTGACGGCTGGCTGAAAAAGCTGGAAGAAGCGCTTTAGAGTTGTAGAAAAATGGAGTGTTGAGGGAGACGGCGAATGGATGTGCGTGCGGCGGTGGCATTTGAGGTCGGCAAACCTCTTGAAATTGTGACAGTTCAACTGGAAGGTCCACAGGCGGGCGAAGTGCTGGTTGAGATGAAGGCGACGGGCCTTTGTCATACGGATGCCTTCACACTTTCAGGCGACGACCCGGAGGGAATGTTCCCGGTCATTCTGGGCCATGAAGGGGCGGGTGTTGTTGTCGAAGTCGGGGCAGGGGTCACATCTCTTGCTGTTGGGGATCATGTGATCCCGCTCTACACGCCCGAGTGCGGTGAGTGCGAATTCTGCAAAAACCCCAAAACCAATCTCTGTCAGGCTATCAGGGAGACGCAGGGCCGTGGGCTGATGCCGGACGGAACAAGCCGGTTCTCGTATAAAGGCAAGCCGGTGTTGCACTATATGGGGTGCTCAACCTTTGCCAACTATTCTGTTGTGCCGGAAATTGCCCTGGCCAAAATCCGCAAAGACGCCCCCTTTGACAAGGTTTGCTATATCGGTTGCGGGGTGACGACGGGCATTGGCGCTGTGGTGAATACAGCCAAGGTGGAGCCGGGCTCGACCGTGGTGGTGTTTGGCCTGGGCGGCATCGGACTTAACGTTGTGCAAGGGGCACGCATGGCGGGAGCTACCCGGATTGTTGGTGTGGACCTCAATAATGATCGTAAGGCGCTTGGGGAGCAATTCGGCATGACCGATTTTGTGAACCCGAAAGAAATTGATGGTGATGTGGTTGGTCATCTTGTCGAGCTGACGGGCGGGGGTGCGGACTATTCGTTTGAATGTATCGGCAATGTTACGACCATGCGCCAGGCGCTTGAATGCTGTCACAAGGGCTGGGGCGAAAGTATCATTATCGGCGTCGCCGGTGCGGGGCAGGAAATTTCAACACGGCCTTTTCAGCTTGTGACAGGGCGGACCTGGAAGGGAACGGCCTTTGGCGGGGCACGAGGGCGCACGGATGTGCCGCAGATTGTTGACTGGTACATGGACGGCAAGATCAATATTGATGATCTCATCACCCACACGATGCCGCTTGACGACATCAACAAGGGCTTTGATCTGATGCATGAGGGTAAGTCGATCCGCTCGGTGGTTGTCTATTGAGTTGACGTGACCTCCCGCTTTGTCTCAGGCTTGGTTTATTGAAACCAGTTGAATGATGGAGAAACCCTATGCAGTTTGAAGAAGTGGCGAGCGGGCTTGAATTTCCCGAAGGGCCCATTGCGATGGCCGATGGCAGTGTGCTGCTGGTGGAAATCAAACGGGGCACGCTGACCCGGGTGCAGCCGGATGGGTCCACACACGTCGTTGCCGATCTGGGTGGAGGGCCGAACGGGGCTGCAATGGGGCCGGATGGTGCCATCTACATTTGTAACAATGGCGGGTTTGAGTGGCACGACCTTGACGGGCTCACCATTCCCGGCGGAAAACCTCAAGACTATTCCGGGGGACGCATTGAGCGGGTTGACCTGGAAACCGGCGCGGTCACGGTTCTCTATACCGAGTGTGACGGTACACCGCTCATCGGGCCGAATGATATTGTATTCGACAAGCAGGGCGGGTTCTGGTTTACCGATCTTGGCAAACATTATGGCCGGGTGAAGGACCTGGGCGCGCTGTATTACGCCAAGCCTGACGGTTCTTCAATTATTGAAGTGGTTTTTCCCATTGAGACTCCAAACGGGGTGGGACTTTCGCCTGACGAGAGCGTTGTTTATGTGGCGTCAACGGAGACAGGCCGTTTGTGGGCGTTTGATATTTTGAAACCCGGCGTCATAAAACCTGCCGGGCCGCCGAACCAGGGGCGGTTTATCGCCAATCCGCCCGGCCTTAATTATTTCGACTCGCTGGCGGTCGACGTTGAGGGGAACGTCTGCGTCGCGACCATATTTAACGGTGGGATCACTTCGATTTCGCCGGATGGTGCTACCGAACATTTCCCGACGGATGATTTCATCACGACGAACATCTGTTTTGGCGGAACGGACCTGAAAACGGCTTATCTGACGCTTTCTTCAACGGGGCGGCTGGTAAAATGCACCTGGCCGCGGGCGGGGCTTGCCTTGAATTATCTCAATACATGAGTGTGGTTGCAATATTAGCCTTCACAAGAAGGTGAATGCTGTGCAAGCATGTTGAATGGGCTACGGGCATCACATTATCTGGAGATAAAAATGCGATTTTTTGTAAGTCTGATTGTTGCGACGTTCGCCCTGACGGGTGCAGCTCTTGCTGATCCCTTTGCGAATTTTTATGGCAATACGGTGAGCATTGAAGGCTCAGAAGGAACCCGGACCGTCCATGTCATGGATGATGGAACTTACCATCAAACGATGGCGGATGGCACGTCTGTGACAAGTACCTGGGTGATAGATGGCGATAATGCCTGCTTCGTGACCGGGGAGGATACGCCCCCTTATTGTGTCCCTGCTGTGGCCCGAAACGTGGGAGATACCTGGGAAATGGTCACACCGGATGGTGAGACTGAAACCGCAACGCTGGTTGAGGGCATGTAACTGCCGCTACAGGTGAAGTTTGAGACGGTCGGGCTTAAAATGTCCGGCCGTTTTTTGTTATTTCTCGGGTTTTTCTATTATTCAATGATGATTTTGGGGGCGCTGCGGGCGGAGGCCTCTCCGCTGAGCTGTGCTGCCAGATTTTTTGCAAGGTGGAGGTAGGGGGCTGCCTCTTCGCTGTCGGGCGCGGTAGCAACGATGGGCCTGCCCACATCCATGCCCTCACGAATGGCGGTGTGGATGGGGATTTCACCAAGAAAAGGAACGCCCAGTGTTTGTGCTGTACGCCGCGCGCCGCCCTCTCCGAAAATAAATGTTTTTTCTCCAGAGCCGGGGCTCACAAAATAGGCCATATTTTCCACGATGCCGAAAACGGGGACGTGGGTTTTTTCAAACATGGCGATGCCTCTGCGTACATCTGCCAGAGCGATCTCCTGGGGCGTCGAGACGATGATTGCCCCGGCCAGTGGCACTTTTTGCGCCATGGTCAGTTGGGCGTCGCCTGTCCCTGGCGGCATATCGACCACCAGCACATCCAGTTCCCCCCAGACAACGTCGTTCATCATCTGCATCAGAGCGGACTGTACCATCGGTCCACGCCAGATCATGGCGGTGTCCTCATCCACCATGTAGCCAATGGACATGGTTTTGATGCCGTATTTTTCGTGGGGAACAAGCTTTTTGTCGCTGGAGGTTTTTGGTTTCTCCGCAATTCCCATCATACGAGGGACCGACGGCCCATAAATGTCAGCGTCCAGCAGGCCGACTTTGAGGCCGCTCTGTCCAAGGGCTATTGCCAGATTGACCGCGACGGTGGATTTACCCACGCCCCCCTTGCCGCTGGCAACAGCAATGATTTTTTTCACGCCGGGAAGTGCCAGGGGTGCGGCGGGCTTGGCGGATTTGGCAGGCTTTTTCTTCCCATTTGGGGCCGGGTCGTTATGGGCGGTCAAAACCGCTGTCACGGAAAGAACGCCCGCGACCTTGTAAACGGCGTCCTCGCAGCTTTTTCTGAGCGATTCGAGGGCCGCACCCCGGGCCGGGTCAACTTCCAGAGAAAAAAGCACATGGCCCTCCCGGATCGTGATGCCCTGCACCATTTCGAGGGAGACGACATCGCCTGCACGCCCCCCCTCTTCAACCTGGGAAAGGGCGCGTAGAATATCAGCTTGTGTTGGCACGGGCATTTGCAGGGTTTCCGGTGAAATTCTGTGTGGCCGGGATGGCGAAGCGGCCTTCCCGTCACAACCTACATGCTTCGTTGAGCGTTGCGCGGGGAGGGTGAGTGTCATATAACGCCGACATGGCTGAATTGCTATGCGGCTAAGTGCGGTGGCACGCTGTAATTGTCTTTAAGGCGGCCCACAAGTTGGCATTTTTCGTATAAGCTGCGGCGCGATGGCGAGGTCTCACAGATTAAAGGAAGTTCTATGCCCAGGAACGATCAGAACGATGGCGGCAATGGTGGATGGCAAGGGGGCGGTGGTGGCCAGGGCCCCTGGGGCCAATCCCCTTCAGGCGGAGGAGGCCAGCAACCTCCTGATCTGGAAGAATTGATCCGCAAGGGCCAGGAAACTCTGCGTAATTTCATGCCAGGCGGTGGCGGTGGTGGCGGAGCTGCCATGGGCGGTGCCGGCAGTCGCGGCGTCTGGATCCTTGCAGCGCTCGTTTTGCTTGGTTTTCTGGCCTATGGCTCCGTTTACCGGGTGAATGCGGATGAGCAGGGCGTTGTTCTGCGGTTTGGCAACTACGCCTATTCCACGCCGCCGGGACTGCACTTCAAATTGCCCTATCCGATCGAGACAGTGTTGACACCTCGTGTGACATCGGTGAACCAGATCAATATCGGCATCCCTTCGGCGGTGCGTGGCAATGAGCGAAATGCCCGGTCCATCAGTCTTTCGGAAGCTCAAAAAGAGGGACAGATGCTGACGGGCGATGAAAACATCGTCGATATCAACTTTTCTGTTTTCTGGAAAATCAACGACGCAGCCGATTACCTTTTCAATGTGGATGATCCTGAGGGTGCGGTGAAGGCCGTTGCTGAAAGTGTGATGCGTGAAGTGGTTGGGCAGACGGAGTTTCAGGTGTTGCAAACCACGGGTCGGTTGCAGGCACAGGGCGCGGTTCAGGCGCGGATGCAAACCATCATGGATGGCTATGGGGCCGGCATACTGATTACCGAGGTAAAACTGGCGAAAGTCGATCCGCCGGCGGCTGTTATTGATGCTTTCCGGGATGTGCAGGCTGCGCGTGCCGACCAGGAACGGCTTCGTAATGAGGCGGAAGCCTATGCCAACACTGTGGTGCCTCAGGCACGCGGTGAATCCGAGGTGCTTATTCAGGCGGCAAGCGCTTACCGTGAACAGACGGTTGCGCAGGCTCAAGGTGAGTCAGAGCGTTTCCTGTCCATCTACAATGAATATAAAGAGGCCAAGGACGTGACGCGGCAGCGTATGTTCCTTGAGACCATGGAGCGGGTGTTTGGCGGAATGAATAAAATTCTGATGGATCAGGGTGCAAACGGGGCGGTTCCCTACTTGCCGCTTAATCAACTCGTGCCGGGCAGTACCAGCAGAAATGGGGAGCAACGCTAATGAACCGTACAATTGGACTTGCCGCAGCAGCAGTGACGCTTTTGGTCGTTGTTTTGGCTTATTCCGCGCTCTTTACCGTCCGGATGACGGAGCAGGCGCTGGTGCTTCAGTTTGGTGATGTTCGGAGTGTGATTGCCGAATCTGGGCTTCACTGGAAAGTTCCCTTCGTTCAGAACGTGGTCTATTTTGACAAGCGTAATCTCAACCTTGATTCACCAGAAGAAGAAATTATTGCTGGCGATCAGAAGCGGTTGGTGGTGGATGCGTTCGCACGCTACCGCATTGTCGATGCATTGCAGTTCTATCAAGCTGTACGTGATGTCCGGCAAGCTGAGACGCGGTTGCGTCCGATCTTCGTTTCAGCACTCAGGAATGTGTTGGGTGAGGAAAGCCTGGAGACATTGATCCGCGATGATAGAGAAGGATTGATGGTTCGTATCCAGGCTGAGTTCAATACGGCGACAGGCAATCTGGGTGTCGAAATTGTCGATGTGCGGATCAGGCGTGCCGACCTGCCGGAAGCTAATAGCCAGGCGATTTTCCGTCGGATGCAGACGGAACGTGAGCGCGAAGCGGCGGAACTTCGGGCACAGGGACAGGAGATAGCGCAGCGGGTCCGCTCGCGGGCTGACCGTGATGTGACGGTTCTGCTGGCGGAGGCGCAGCGGGAATCCGATACCATTCGTGGTGAAGGCGATGCAAAACGAAACAAAATTTTTGCGGATGCCTATGGCAGAGATCCTGAGTTCTTTGCCTTCTATCGGTCCATGCTGGCTTACGAGACAGGCCTTGGCGGAGACAACACAACGATGGTGATCTCGCCGGAGGGTGACTTCTTCCGCTACTTCGGCAATGCACGGGGAAGGCGGTAGTTTAACTACCTTGTTTCCAGACTTCCCTGTCTTTATATGAAGGCCCGATGGCACATGAGTGATCTGATTGTTGCCATCGGGCTGGTTCTTGTTCTGGAAGGAATGCTTTATGCGATCTTTCCAGGTGCGCTCAAGCGCATGATGCAGTCGGTCCAGTCTTTGCCCGACGATGTGTTGCGACGCGCTGGCTTGGCGGCACTTGCTCTCGGTGTTGTGATTGTCTGGCTGGTTCGCGGGTGAGTTTTGGACGGCCTCCGCCTCAATTCCCCCACATTCTCCGCCAAAATGCAGACAAATTGGTTTCTGTGCCGGATATGAAGTGATTTTCTGTACCGTTAACCTCGATTGAACAGCCTTTGGGTCATGCTCAGGCAGAATTGTAAGCCTATCAGGCGTCTTTGTGCGTCTTGCCGGGATGAAGAAGGAGTTTGAGTGTGGTGCACCTGATGGCGAAAATTGAAGCAGGGCAGGCGTTGCGACAGGAACCAAGGATGGTCTCTGGTCTCGGCAAAATTTCGGGCTTCATGGCCGGGTTGCTGTTGATTGCTGCGCTGATGTTGCTGACCTTTAGTGTGGCACCTGCGGTTGCACGCGGGGCACCAGACAGTTTTGCCGACCTTGCGGAGCGCCTTTCTCCTGCCGTCGTCAACATTTCAACCTCACAAACGGTTGCTGCCCGGGCGGGGCGGGAACGTCCTCGGGGTCTGCCCGAAGGGTCTCCGTTTGAAGATTTTTTTGATGACTTTATGGAGCGTCGGGGTCGTGAAGGAATACCGCGCCGGGTTCAATCTCTGGGGTCCGGCTTTGTTGTTGATCCAACAGGTTATGTCATCACCAACAATCATGTGATTGAAGGAGCCGATGAGATCAAAGTTGTTTTCGAGGATGGGGCGACCTATCCGGCTAAACTGATCGGCCGGGATGCGAAAACCGACCTTGCCGTCCTGAAAATTGACTCTGAAGAAGATTTTCCGTTCGTTCCGTTTGGAGATTCCAGCCGTAGCCGCGTCGGTGACTGGGTTATGGCGATCGGCAATCCCTTTGGTCTTGGCGGTACCGTGACGGCAGGTATTATTTCTGCGATCAATCGCGACATTAATGCCGGTCCCTACGATGATTTCATCCAGACCGATGCTTCTATAAACCGGGGCAACTCCGGCGGGCCGCTTTTCAATATGGATGGGGAAGTGATCGGTGTGAACGCTGCGATTATTTCGCCTTCCGGCGGCTCCATCGGGATTGGCTTTGCCATTCCCTCGACAACCGCGATTGCTGTGATACAGCAACTGCGTGAATTTGGCGAAACGCGGCGCGGCTGGCTGGGGGTCCGTATTCAGTCTGTCACCGAGGAAATTGCCGAGGGGCTGGGCATGGATGCGCCGAAAGGAGCTCTTGTTGCCGGTGTTAACCCACAAGGTCCCGCACAGGAAGCCGGGATTGAGCCGGGTGACGTGATTATTGAATTTGACGGGAAGGACGTGCCGGAAATGCGGGACCTGCCCAAACTGGTTGCCGAAACCGACATTGGCCGGAAGGTTGATGTGCGGGTTATCCGCGATGGTGAAGAGCGCGCGTTGAGAGTTGAGATTGCGCTTCTTGATGAAACCGAAACGGCAGAAGCCGATCCGAGTGAGGACGGCAAGCAGAATGAGACTGGAACCGCTCAGGTTCTGGGCCTTGGCCTGTCACGTCTGAGCGCGTCCAATCGTCAGCAATATAATATCTCGGCAGAGGTGGAAGGTGTGGTGGTCACTTATGTTGATCCTGCCAGCGCTGCTGCTGAAAAAGGTATTCGCCGGGGGGATGTGATTGTCGAGGTTGCGCAAAACGATGTGCGCGTTCCCGGTGATGTCGTCGACAGGGTTGCCGAGGAAAAAGCATCCGGGCGCAAGTCCGTCCTGCTGCTGCTTGCCAGTGCAGGGGACCTTCGCTTTGTGGCTGTGCGGATTAGCAGCGACGACTAGATGCGACGACCAGCGGGCCTCTCTCTCGGCGTCAAGGTGTGGTAACGATTTCACTGTCCCGGTAGCCCTGAATATAGAGCAAAGCCGTCAGGTCAGAGTGGTTCACCTGGGCGTCGGCTGCTTTCCCAACTACGGGCTTGGCGTGAAATGCAACGCCGAGGCCGGCGTCGCCGATCATGGCAAGGTCGTTGGCGCCGTCCCCGACCGCCATTGTCTGGATCGGGGCAAGGTTCAGGTCTGAGGATATTTTTTTCAAGGCATCGCGTTTTGCCTCTCGGCCCAAAATGGGTTCTGCCACTTCCCCGGTCAGGCGTCCGTTTGCGATGAGCAGTGCGTTCGCCTGGTTTATGGTAAAACCAACGGCGGCGGCCACGCGGGATGTGAAAAACGTGAAGCCGCCAGACACAAGTGCGCAGGTGCCGCCATGTTTCCTCATGGTTGCGCAGAGCGCGCGGCCTCCCGGCATTTCGGTGATCTGGGTGTCGTAAACACGTTGCAGTTCACTTTCAGCGAGGCCTTTCAGGAGTGCTACCCGCTCGCGCAGGGCCGGGGCAAATTCAAGGTCTCCGCGCATGGCGCGCTCTGTGATGGTCGAAATTTCGGTTCGCAGGCCCAAGGCATCGGCCAGCTCGTCGATGCATTCCTGTTCGATGACGGTAGAATCCATGTCAGCAACCAGAAGCTTTTTGCGCCGCTGGTTTGTGGGCTGTAAAATCACGTCGATGGGGGCTGACCCGAGTGCTTTGCGCGCTGCGTCGAGGATTGCGGCCCGGTCTGCCGTTTTGAGTGTCAGGTCGCAGGCGTGATTTTTTTTCAGCCAGTCAGGCCTGTCTGAGGCCTGTATCGCGCTCGTCACAGCTTGAACGTGCAGGGGGGTTAGGACTGTGTTCTTGTTGCCGATGAGAGTAAGAACTTGAGACATGAGAACCAACTTTTGAGGAAACACCATTGAGCCGCGTGGATGAGTGTATAGAAGGCCCTTTTGGGGTTCTTATCGCAGGGCCGACCGCGAGCGGCAAGTCCGGCGTGGCGATGGCGCTTGCGGCAGCACTTGATGGTGAGGTGGTGAATGCGGACTCGATGCAGGTTTACCAGGACTTGCATATCGTAACAGCCCGGCCTTCGGCGGAGAACGAGCGAGTCTGTCCCCACCATCTGTACGGCCATATTCGCGCGAGCGAAGCCTTTTCGACCGGGCGCTGGCTGGAGGGTGTGGTGGCTGTTGTTGCAGAAATCAGGTCGCGGGGGCGGGTCCCCATTGTAGTGGGGGGGACCGGGCTTTATTTTCGGGCGCTGACAGATGGATTTGTTGAGGTGCCTGCCATTCCTGAAGGTGTGCGGACGCGGACGCGGGCTGAGGTGGAGGCTGTCGGGCCTTCTCAGGCGCACGAACTGCTTGGGGCGGTGGATGCCAGGTGGGCCGCCAAGGTCCATGAGAACGACCCGCAGCGCATTGCCCGGGGCCTGGAGGTTTACCGGGCGACAGGGCGGGCGCTGAGCGACTGGCACGACACCCCCGCTGTGCCAGCTCTTTCCATACCACTCCTCAAAATTGTCATGGAACCTGACAGGGACTGGCTGTATGAGCGCATTGACCGGCGGTTTGAGACGATGGTGGAAGCGGGGGCTTTGGCAGAGGTTGCCGGGCTCCTCAGCCTTGATCTTGCCCCGACTTTGCCTGCGATGAAGGCATTGGGGGTGCCGGAATTGAGTGCTCATATACGAGAAAATTTGGCACTGGAAAAGGCAATTGAGCTTGGGAAAATGCGGAGCAGGCAATATGCAAAACGGCAGTCAACATGGATAAAACAGAAAATGATTTCGTGGAACCATGTATTTGAGCAAGATTTGGAAAGAAAAATGGATAAAATCTTTTCATTTATTGGCGATTGTGGGTTGACCGACCGCTTGTGAGTGGATAGTGTCCGCCTCGTTTTCTGCGGTTTTATGCCGGAAAGTGCTCGTAAACGGGCTGTAAATGGCGTGAATTTGGCGTTAAAAGCCGTGATTTGGCGTGCTGTTATTGAGAGAGGAAGTTACATGTCCGGGCAAGAGATGACAGGGGCACAAATCGTCATCCGCGCACTGGTGGACCAGGGCGTTGATACTATTTTCGGGTATCCCGGCGGGGCCGTGCTTCCGATTTATGATGAGCTTTTCAAGCAGGAGGGCATTCGCCACATTCTGGTGCGCCATGAGCAGGCGGCGGCCCATGCGGCGGAAGGGTATGCACGCTCAACGGGCAAGCCCGGTGTGTTTCTCGTGACGTCAGGGCCGGGTGCTACGAATGCGGTTACGGGGCTTACGGACGCATTGATGGATTCCATCCCGGTGGTTTGCCTGACCGGACAGGTTGCAACACACCTGATCGGCTCGGATGCGTTTCAGGAGTGTGACACGGTTGGGATTACGCGACCCTGCACAAAGCATAACTGGCTGGTCAATAGTGTTGACCGGTTGAGCCGTGTCATGCACGAAGCCTTTTACGTGGCCACCAGCGGGCGACCCGGACCGGTTGTGATTGATATTCCCAAAGACGTTCAGTTTGCCAGCGGCACGTATTCCGGCCCGGCAAACATTGTGCACAAGAGCTATCGTCCGCAGATCAAGGGTGATGTGGGGGCGATCACGCGGGCGGTTGAGATGATGGCCGGTGCTCGCAAGCCGATTTTCTATACAGGGGGCGGGGTTATCAATTCGGGCCCGGCGGCGAGCCAGTTGCTGCGCCAACTGGCACAGATAACCGGCTACCCGGTTACGTCCACGCTTATGGGGCTGGGCGCGTTTCCGGCGGAAGACAAGAACTGGCTGGGTATGCTGGGGATGCACGGAACGTTTGAAGCCAATAATGCGATGCATGACTGCGATGTCATGATCTGTGTTGGTGCTCGCTTTGACGACCGGATTACCGGGCGGCTCGATGCTTTCTCGCCCCATTCAAAGAAAATCCATATCGACATTGATCCGTCCTCCATCAACAAGACGGTTCATGTGGATATTCCGATCATTGGTGACTGTGCTCATGTTCTGGAAGACATGATCCGTATATGGAAATCAAAGGTTGCGCAGCCTGACAAGCCGGCACTGGCTGACTGGTGGCGCCAGATTGATACATGGCGCGGTCGCAAGTCGCTGGCTTTCGTTCAAGATGACGAAGGGCCGATCAAGCCGCAATATGCGATCGAGAGACTTTATGAGCTGACGAAAGACCGCGCGCCCATTATCACGACGGAAGTGGGGCAGCACCAAATGTGGGCGGCCCAGCATTTTCATTTCCAGAAACCCAACCAGTGGCTGACGTCTGGTGGTTTGGGCACGATGGGCTATGGATTTCCCGCAGCCATCGGGGCGCAGATTGCCAACCCGGATGCGCTGGTGATTGATATTGCGGGGGAGGCCTCGATCCAGATGAACATTCAGGAGATGTCGACGGCTGTTCAATACAGGCTGCCGGTCAAGATATTCATCATCAATAACCAGTATATGGGCATGGTGCGCCAGTGGCAGGAACTGCTCCATGAGAGCCGCTACAGCCAGACCTATTCCGAAGCTCTGCCCGATTTTGTCAAACTGGCGGAAGCCTATGGGGGGACGGGTATCCGGGCCTCCAAACCGGGAGAGCTGGACGACAAGATACGGGAGATGCTGGACACACCCGGCCCGGTGATTTTTGACTGTGAGGTCGATCCGGCGGAAAACTGCTATCCGATGATCCCGTCAGGTGCCCCCCACAATGAAATGATCCTGGGGGATGGTGTGGATGAGCCAACCATCACCGAAGAGGGGAAAATGCTGGTTTAGAGGCGACGGCGCGCGTGGGGGTTCGCCTTTTGCTCTTGATCGGCTATAAGCCCGGCGGGCCTTATGAATACCCGCCCGGAGATTTTTTAGAAGTGTGACGCAATGACTGAGATGATGAAATCTGAGCGACATGTGCTGGCCGTCCTTGTGGACAATGAGGCTGGCGCGCTGGCGCGCGTCATCGGGCTTTTTTCGGGGCGGGGATATAATATCGAAAGCCTGACGGTGGCCGAGGTTGATGCGGCAGAACAGATGTCCCGCATTACGGTTGTGACCAACGGGACGCCTGCTGTAATCACACAGATTATTGCGCAGCTAGAGCGGCTTGTGCCGGTGCACAAGGTGGTTGATCTGTCGGTGAATGCACCGTCGGTCAACCGGGAGATGGCGCTGGTGAAGGTCACCGCCGCCGGAGAGAAACGTGTGGAGTCGCTTCGGCTCTGCGATGCGTTCCGGGCGCGGGTGATCGATACGACCCACACGTCATTTGTGTTTGAGGTGACGGGCACGCCAGAAAAAATTGAGGCCTTTATCAACCTGATGCGGCCCCTTGGCCTTGTTGATGTGTCGCGCACCGGCGTTGTCGCCATCGCGCGCGGCGCGGAAGGCATGTGAGGCTTTTGCAGAATTGTTTTGACCAGGAAGGCGAGGCGGTCTGTGCCGCCCGCTCAAGAGCAGAAGGATAGAAACCATGCGCGTTTATTATGACCGCGACGCGGACGTTAATCTGATTAAGGGCAAGAAAGTTGTCATTATTGGATATGGGAGCCAGGGCCACGCCCATGCGCTGAACATGCGTGACAGTGGGGTGGATGAGATCGCGGTTGCGTTGCGGGAAGGCTCTGCTTCCGCGAAGAAAGCAGAAGGTGAAGGCCTGAAGGTTATGACTGTCGCGGACGCTGCAAAATGGGCCGACGTTTTGATGATGGTGACGCCGGACGAATTGCAGGGCGATATTTATCGCGATCACCTTGAACCCCATATGAAGCCGGGTGCGGCGCTGCTTTTCGCACATGGTCTGAATATTCACTTCAATCTTCTTATGCCCCGCGCGGACATTGATGTGTTGATGGTTGCCCCGAAAGGCCCTGGCCACACAGTGCGCGGCGAGTATGTGCGCGGTGCCGGTGTGCCTTGTCTGATCGCTGTCCATCAGGATGCGACCGGCAATGCCCATGACCTGGGCCTGTCCTATGCGTCTGCCATCGGGGGTGGTCGTGCCGGCATTATCGAGACGACGTTCAAGGAAGAGTGTGAGACCGACCTCTTCGGGGAACAGGCTGTTCTTTGCGGCGGCCTTTCGGAGCTTATCAAGGCGGGCTATGAAACCCTGACGGAAGCGGGTTATGCGCCGGAGATGGCGTATTTTGAGTGCCTGCATGAAGTGAAGCTGATTGTGGACATGATGTATGAAGGTGGTATCGCCACCATGAATTACTCGGTGTCCAACACAGCCGAGTATGGGGGGTATGTTTCCGGGCCTCGGGTCATTACGCCTGCGACCAAAATCGCCATGAAGGAAATTCTCAATGACATTCAGACGGGTAAATTTACCCGCGACTGGATGCTGGAAAACAAGGTCGGCCAGACAAGCTTCAAGGCAACCCGGGCGCGCAACGCCGTGCATCCGATTGAGGCGGTCGGTGAAAACCTTCGTGCCATGATGCCCTGGATTGCGGAAACCAAGATGGTCGATAAAGAAAAGAACTAAAGCAACCTCGCTTAGCCACACATTAGGGGCTTTCGTGAGGTTCACGAAGGCCCCTTTTTTGTGATCCAATGGCTCG
>CAZNLO010000008.1:0-45263 GCA_964573935.1 uncultured Parvibaculum sp.
CTCAACCCCTCCTTCATATCGCGGGCGCGGGCGGACAGCACGTCCGGCGACAGGGAGGCTTCCGCAGAATCCAGCGCCAAACGCACCAATGCGCGCTCAACGCCCCCCAACACCGTTGCAAGGCCTGCGGCTGGATCATTCTGCCGCGCACCCGGCAAGGCTGTTCTGCCACCAGCAAGTTCGGCAAGCGACATTTCTGCAATCTGCAAGTCTGCGCCAAGGGCTGCCGAGCGATTACAATTCATTATCGGACAGGCGATGGCCTGGCACTGGCGGGCCTGAGCGATCACCTGGTCTGCCAATTGGCTGATATGTGCGACCGCCGTTCGGATTGAAACCCCATCCCGGGCGCAATCAAGCGGTCTGGTCCGGGCGTTTCGGACCGGATCATCACGTATGCACAGACGTTCGCTTTCACATGCGGCGGCGGCCCTGGTGAAACTCCTCAGCCCCTCCACGGCTCTCCCGGCGGCTTCCTGGCGTGCACCCAGCCTTCGCTCCAGGGTCGTTCGTTCGACCGACCGGGGTCCACCGGGGTCACGGGAGAGAGCGGCTTCTCCCTTGCGCACATCGGCGAGGGCCTGCGTTGCCCGGTCGCGATACCCGTCCACCACCTGCGTCAAATAGGAGCAGCGCTCACAGCGGGCAGCCGCCTCGCCCACTGGCCGGTTCGGGTGGGCCAGTCTGTCCAGTAGATCAAGCGTTTCTGCCATATCCCGGTCGAGCCGAGCGGTCGCGGGCGAATCAATAGACTGATACACACGCGCGCGCTCCAGAGTCTCGCCTTGAGGATAGAAAGCCCACCAGAGGCCCAAAATCAGACCAAGGACGGCCGTGCCAATAGCCACAGCCCTCACGCTAGTACTGGCCACAAGAGACAGCGACAGAGCCGCTGCCTTCCCCAACGCTGGCGCAGTCTCCTCCGCCAAAACAGAAGGCCACAGGGACCCCGGAGAAAAAGAAGCTGATGCTCGCAGCGCCGGAACTGGCCTCAAAGGTCCCCGTCATTTCAAACCGGCGCTCGCCCGGACCGTTGAAGTTTATGACATCTCCCACTGCCGGTTGGGAGAGGGGAATATAGTGGCGGCCATCAAAAACCACGCTGGCAGACCCGGCCGATTTCAGCTCGCACCACCCGGAAAACTCTGTCGACAGCTCACTGTGCGTTTGCACGGGAAATGTTGCGCGCTCTCCCACAGCAATTGTGAAACTTGCCCCCGGCATGACCGCATTGTCGCCTGCAAGCACCGGCGAAGCGCTGGCAACCATGAGACAAACTGCGGCAAGCCCCGCGCTACCTCTGCGGAGCCGGGGACGATCGATTACCCTGTGCGAGAACTTGGATTTGGGCATGTCTGCTCCTTAGCGTTTCTCGGCCCCGCCTGCCCGGCGTCAGCTCATTGCTCTACTGCGCTCTACAGCACCATTGAGTGCATAGCTTGCCGGTCCCGCTGTCTGGGGGCAAGGCGGAAGATTTCAGGTTGACGAAGAATGCCGGGTCGATAGAACGAGACTGTCTGTGGGCTACTTTGCTGTGGGCGCCGTTCAGCGTTTTTTGGCGGCGCGGCCCGCAGCGCCGCCTTTTTGGCCCAGCCCCATCTCCTTGGCCAGTTTGGAGCGTGCCGCTGCATAATTAGGGGCAACCATCGGATAATCAACCGGCAGGCCCCATTTGCGCCGATACTCTTCGGGCGACAAATTGTAGTGGGTGCGCAGGTGACGCTTCAACGATTTGAACTGCTTGCCGTCTTCCAGACAAATCAGGAAATCCGCCGTCACTGACTGCTTAATGGGAACGGCAGGCTCGGCGCTTGGAGCGGCATCGTCAGCGTTCCCCGCCTCCACGCTCTGCAACGCGCCGAACACGGTTTCAATGAGTGTCGGAACGTCGTCTATTTGCACCGAATTATTGCCCAGATAGGCTGAGACAATTTCGGCGGTCATCTCAACCAGATCCGCCTTGTCTTGCATATAACTTGCTCCACTCAACCATTTCTTGCACAAATATTGGCTAGAATGACATCTTCATTATCTATATAGCCATAATTTCGCTGGCGACTTATAGCAACTGACACAAATACAAGCAACGCGGCATAAGAATTTAGTCCACATTTGCCAATGATTTGAGCTTACCAGACCTGGACTTGAGTAAATGAAATTTTTATTTTATCAAGTACAAGGTCAGGAAGTTCGCGTTTTTCGGTTCTCATCGGGTTTTCCCGTCTCGCGCCCGACAAGCACATCCAGATAGAGATCAAGCGCTGAGGTCATCAAGTCCTGATGTGTTCGCCCAAGGGAAACGGCGGCACTCCTCAGTCTGGCATATCGGTACTTTTCCAGACGCACGGAGACCTTTATCCGGGGCGGCATGGCGCGGCGACGCTCCAGGACAGGGCTGACATCCCTCACACGACGCTCCAGACCGCCATAAGGTTTTCCGTCCTGCCTTGTTCGATTGGCCTCTGTGCTCGCAAGGATGCCCACCGGCAGGGTTTGTTTGCGTGTTCTCGCGTCGGCGGGATCACACCTTTCGAGATCGCGCCACTTTGCACCCCTTATTGAGGGCGGTGCTCTTTCCATCATGGCTGCGCTCAACGTCGCAAAGCCGTCAGAGGCTTTCGGGGCATGAAGCCGTTCTTTGTGGTCGGACATGGCGCCTCATTGTTTTTTTGGGGGATGAGAAAATGTTATTTGAAAAATAGCTTGCGCCAGACTAGTGGCCGGGCCGGCGACCAAAAGCGGGGGCGCGCCGTCCAAGTGCGTTCAAATTTGATGGCAGATGGGTTCCAAAGTTCTCAACGGTTGCCGGATCAATGCTCAGAGGCGAAAGCCGCTCCAAACGCTCCGCGAGATAGGTCCACAGAGCTTCCACTTCCGCAGCGCTCCTTCCTTCAGGCTTTGCTTCCATCACCGTGCGCCCATCTATCATGCTGGCGGCGAAATCAACCCGGTGATGGAGGGTCACCGGGGCAACCGTTCCGTGTTGTGACAGCGCTACGGCTGCATCTGCTGTAATGCGTGCGCGCGCGGTAGCGCCATTGACGACAAAGACGAGGGGCTTGTCATGCCACCGGGCGATGTCAACAGTCGGGCCAACGGCGCGCAGATCATGGGGGCTGGGCCTGGTTGGAACAATGATGAGATCGCCGTGGCTTACAACTTCGGAGATGCAACGGGTAACCGCCGGCGGCGTGTCTATAATGGTCAGGCGCATACCAGCGGCTGCGGCCTCGCGCAACGCCGGCTGTACGCCTCCATGATCGGTTAGAAAAAGAGACGGCCCCTCGCCAGACCGGCACTCCATCCATTTCATCAGACTGCCCTGGGGATCTGCATCTATCAGACCTATGGGCCCCACGCCTGCGCGATGCGCAGCGACGGCAATATGACCGGCAAGTGTGGTTTTTCCCACCCCGCCCTTTTGTGCCGCAAACACCAGGACACGCATTTCCATTGTATCGTTCCTTTCAGCTAGCTGACCTCTGATCAGAAAACTACCTCTGGCACGCCACACCCTCACGCGGGGTGGTCGGTCCCAAACACACGCTAGGACGGCCCGGGTTAACGAAAATTGAAAGAATGCTTTGTCCTAAAACATTGACAAAATTGTATTTTTTCGCATTTTGAAACACTGGGTGGTGGTGGCACAAACGAACTGAGAGACATATGTTTTTACGTGATATCTGGTACTTCGCGCTTCCGGCGGAAAGCCTGCGCCCCCACACCATGGTGCACAAAGTGCTTCTGGGAGAGCCTGTCGTTATTGGCCGTGAGGAGAACGGAACACCGTTCGCGCTGCGCGATGTCTGCCCCCATCGTGGGGTACCGCTTTCAGCCGGCAAGCTATTCTCTCCGGGATCCAGCGGGTGTGGGAGCAGCGCCGTTGAATGTCCTTATCACGGCTGGAAATTTCGGACAGATGGACGATGCGCCGAAATCCCCTCGCTTGTTCCGGGCCAGGAGATGGAAGTTGACCGTATCCGCGTCCGCGCCTACCCGGTGCGCGAAGTTCAAGGAAACATCTGGATATACATGGCAAACGACGCCACCGCAGATACGCCACCGGGAATTGATCCGCCCCGGGTGCCACACTTTGAAAACGGGCAACCGCGCCTTCGCGAAACGATGACCTTTTCATGCCACATCGATCATGCCGTTATCGGTCTTATGGACCCGGCGCATGGCCCCTTCGTGCATCAGTCCTGGTGGTGGCGCTCCTCAAAATCCATTCATGAGAAAGCGAAAGACTTTGCGCCCAGCGAGCGGGGATTTACGATGGTGGCTCATACGCCCTCGAAAAATTCCGGGGCCTACAAAATACTGGGGGGCACCCCAGTGACGGAAATTTCGTTCCAACTTCCGGGACTACGCATGGAGACAATCCGTGTCGGAAAACATACAATCTGCGGCCTCACGTCGGTTACGCCGCTGAGCGAAAACGAGACGGAGATCACCCAGACTTTCTACTGGACCCACCCCTTTTTGGCACTGCTCAAACCCATTGCGCGGCGCTTCATACGCTCGTTCCTCTATCAGGATCGTGACATGGTCAATTTGCAGCAGGAAGGCCTCAGGTTCGATCCACGGCTTATGCTCATCAATGATTCAGATGTGCAGGCCAAATGGTACCATCGGCTGAAAACCGAATGGCACAGATCCGTCGAGGAGAAAACGCCGTTCGTTAACCCGGTCGAGCCAACAACATTGCGGTGGCGAAGCTAAAGAAACACTCTCGCAAAGAGCAACCCTGCGGGGGTCTTTTTCTGTCAGTGCTTAAGCCCTGTATCAGAAGCGATAACCGAAGCCCGCACCAAAAATCAACGGATCGAGATCGACATCGGCTGTGATGGCTCCGCCATTAATGCTCACATCGATGTTCAGCCAGATTTTCTTCAGGTCAATGTTGAAGGTTGCCAAGGTCATAATCCATGCCTGCCTGTAGCGCGACACCAAAACCGTCTTCATACTCAATGTTAGCGACTGCGCTGTTGCTTCCGCCATAAAAGACTGTGTAGTTCACACCGGCACCAATATATGGCCGGTACTGTGCTTTGGGTGCAAAGTGATACTGCAACGTCACGGTTGGAGGCAGCACCCAGACATCACCGAGATCAACCCCGGCGGTTGCCGACATGTCATGTTTCGATGTCGCCAGGATCAACTCCGCAGCGATGTTGTCTGTGAAAAAGTAGGTGATATCCAGTTCCGGTACCAACGCATTGTCAGCACTAACCGTTCCTGACAACCCCGTTAGCGTTGCACTCTCGTCCGGAGCCACATAGATGGCGCGCACCCGGATTAACCAGGGACTTTCTCCGCCCTCCGCACGCGCCTGCTCAGCGCTCGCAAACAACCCAAACACCCCTACTACTGCTCCGATGGCAATTGCCAAAACCCGAGTGTGTACCTCAATTTTCCTCATACCGGTCTCCAAGTTCCCAAAGCCCCGGTGCGGAGCTTTTCTGTAATGAGACACCACCCCCTCGCCCCTTCAGGCAGTAGGTTAACCAATAAAAAAATAGAAAAAGTTGATCCGCATCAATAGAAGCTCTCGCTCTTGACTGATTTTTGAATTGAACGTTGGGCGATGCGAACTGCCATGAGCGAAAAACATCCCATTTTCAAATTCGCTATAGCCATGCGAATCGCACTAAATTGCGTTGTGCTGGAGAGCATTGGATATTGAAGTCCAGACCCTGAAGGAGGCACACTGTGGCGAGATCGGCAGAAAACATCACCTACTTTGACGCAGCGCCAAATGACCATGGTATCGCCTATACACGCGGCGCCTTCCGACATATGTCGGGGCTTAACATCAATGACCGCAGGAAAATCGTCGAGGCCCTGGCTGCCATGCGTGCTAACGACGCGTTTGATGAGCCGTTAACGCAATCCCGACTGGTACGGCATCTTCCCAACGGCCTTCGGTTTGTTTTTGAACGCCATGGCAGCGCCCTCACGGTGCTCGCCATTACCGGCGGGACGACCGCCGCCGCCTTTGACCACAAGGACATTCGCTCATGACCCAGGCCCCAGCGAAACTATCCAAAAAAACACCGTCCTCATTACAGGTCATTCGTGGCAGCGACGGCGAACCTCTTTATGCTCTCGTGCCCGTTGCAGAATATGCGCGGCTCAAACGCACGGCTGATGAAGTGGCGGATGTGAAGGCATCATCCAACGCTCTTCTTGGAGACCCCACGGAGCTCATCCCCGCTGAGGTGGTACACCGCATTGCCGATGGCGAAATACCCGTGCGGGTCTGGCGACAACATCGTGGTCTCAAGGGCGTTGAGCTTGCACGGGCGGCCGGCATCAGCCCTGCCTATCTCTCGGAAATTGAAACCGGCAAGAAGGATGGTACCTTTCGCACAATGACGGCGATTGCCCATTGTCTGACGGTGCCGCTTGATGATCTAGCGCCAATGATGGACGACACGGAGCGTGCTGTCCGGGAACAGGCAGCGCGCATTAACGGCATCCGCGCGCAAATCCGGCACATTGAAAACCTGATCGTTGGCGCTGATGATTTCAATACTGGGGCTGTCCGTCAGGCGGCGGCAACTTTGGCTGTCGATGCACAGCAGATGGTAGATGAGATGCAATCCACTGCCGATCACCCGGGTGAGGCGGAAGAATGGCTGCCCCCCATCCTGAGCGGCGTGGAAGAAATACTCAATCTGATCGACCGGGCAGAAGGAGATTTTTTTGAAACAGCGCGGTCGACCCGGGAAGACCTTGAACGTGTGGTCTCCCTGAGCTCCTTCCGCGCACCCCGGTCGGAAAAAACCGCGCGCTAACGCGTCTCAAGTGCCGGTTTCCGCACAAATAATGCGGTCCCAGAAATGCAGGATGGTATCCGCTCTATCCATGGTTACAGAGTCAAAAAGAGCAACAGCGCGTTCCATCTCGTTTTCCGTGTAGGTCCCCGAGAGACGGGCAGCCCCCAGGCGCATGGCCACGTCGCGAAAATCATCTCGTGTGAGGCCCACGGCCTTGCCCAGTATGGCGAGCGGCTCCCCACCTTCATCAGACACGACCCAGGAAGCGGTTCTGGGTGAAATATCTGCGGCGGCTGCCAGGACGGACACCGCTGATTGCGTCGAGCGAATATCCACACCGGCGATCAGTGCCTGAAGAGCCTCCTCCTCCAGACGGCGCGCCGGGCGCAACAGGCGATAGGTTGTATGGAGCGCCACGACTTCGGTCTCTATCAGGCTCTCCAGATCGAAATGGCCGATCAGTGCATCAACCACCGCGCGCCGGTCAACAGGGAAACGTTTCAGGATGGCACTGCGCTCTTCCCCATCTGCCCACCAGAACATCAAATGTGCAAGCCAGGGTGTGAGTTCGCGGCGTTGCAGGAGCATCATGATAAAGTCAAGTTCTGAGGAAGACCGGCGCACAATGAGTTCAATGGCACGCTCAGACAGCAACGCTGTGTTGTTTGCCATGAGGATGCGCAGGACTTCAATTTCTCCCTTTACCGACAGTGCATCACAGACCACACGGCCTAAACCCTGGCGGCTCGCAACACGCAACCGATGTTCCAGCCCGCCGCTCTCAGCTATATGAACAAGATCGCAGTCCGACAGACACAGACCTTTGGAGATGAGCTCTCCCGACACGCTTAAAGGTTCTCTCAGGAGCGCGCCAAGCAAGGCGTCCGGTGCCGCCTCCAGCGGGAGCAACCGTTCAGACAAGCGACCCTTCAGGGCATCGCTCATAAAGGGCACCAGGTCGACCAATGCCGTTTCTGCAAGTGCTAGTTCATGAGCCGCGATTTTTCCGGTGCCCGTCAGCAACAGGTCAGCAAGACGTTGTGCCAGCGGGTCCAGCCCCGCCTTCGGCTCACCAGCGTTCGTTTGCATATCGGCCTGAGACATAGAAAATATCACCCTGATTGATGGCACGTTCTCTCCACATGCCCACACAGCACATGCAACTCTTTCGGCGTTAACACCGGGTGAAATTTAGACCATCAGAAAGAGGTAAAAGGCGTAAACACGCCTTTTTGGGGGAAAACCCGGGCCAGAACCCCTTTTGCCAATTGGCACCTGGCGGGAAAGTCCGGTATCCTTTAACCGTTGGCGTGGGTGCCCGTATGCGACCCTCCAGCAAACCGTGCCGCCGGAGCGTCGGCCTCGTATCAGAAAGACCTGCCATGAACGTGCGTTATGCAAGAAACCTAGTGCCGCTTGTTGTACTTGGAGCTGGACTTTTCCTGTCCGCCTGCGGTTTTGAAAGAGCCCCTGAAGTCCTGCAGAATCCGATGTACAAAACCGGCTTTTCAGAAGGATGCCAGACAGCACATACGCGCGTCTCCGGGTTTAATGACACCATTCACCGGGATGCAGACCTTTACAAAACGCAAGGCGTCTATCGCACCGGTTGGGGGGACGGGTATGCGTCGTGTGGGGGGCAACGACAGTTTGACGAAAACTCCGTCTTCAATCAACGCCGGGACAATTCGGTCATTCGGTACTGAGGCCGGCTTCTGGCGGTGTTTCAAGACTTGAGGGATATGAGGGGAAATGAAACGATATGCGCACGCTGATTAGCACGATTGCCTTGCTCGCCATTGCGGCGGGGGGTATTTTTTACGGGAACTATGGAACACTTGATCCCTGCCGCGCCCTGGCCACCGAGATGGCGGGCGACACGCTGGGGGGGATTGCCGAGCGTCCGATGCGAATGCTTACAAGCCAGTACACATCTCGCGAATGCACGGAGAGCCTGTGGGAACGATGGACCGATTTCAACAATTAAGGCCTGATCGGGTAATCCTCAGTCGTGCCGGTCTGGTGCTGGCTGCCTTGCTGCTGTTCACCATGCTCACGCCCGCTCATGCCCGGGTACGGGTGGAAACCGGTCATGACCTTTATGGATTTTGCCTGCTTGCCGCTGACCAACAGTTGGCCCGGCCCGGAGAACGGGTTTTAGGGAAAGCACGCTATTGTCGGCAGTATGTCAGTGGTTTTTTCGGGAGCCTGCAGGCGTTGCAGGAGGGCGAAGGCACACGCAAACTCCACGACAATGACGACCCGGAACGGTTTCAGTGTTCTCTTGTCCCGCACGCGGCAACGTTTCAACAACTTGAACGCCAGATTATCCGATATGGCGACTGGAACCCTGAATTGCTGGACGAACCGGCGATCCAGCTCATCCAGCGCGCATTCAACACCCTTGATCCCTGTTAGGCCTGCTTCACACGGAGGCCAGATGATCGGGAACAATCCCCACATAATTTGCAGAGGGGCGAATGAGCCGCCCGGCCTTCTCCTGTTCCATCACGTGGGCTGTCCACCCGGCAACACGACCTATGGCGAAAGTGGGGGTGAAGGCACTACGGGGGATACTCAGGGCTTCCAGCAACAGTGCCGTGTAAAACTCCACATTGGTGTCGAGCGGCCGGTGGGGTTTTAGGTCCTTCAACACGGCTTTGGCGGTTTTTTCCACCTGAAGTGCAAAGCCAATGCGTTGGCGGTGGTTGCCCGAGAGCTGTGCAACTTCCGCACCCAACACATCGGCGCGGGGATCGCGCACCCGGTAGATACGGTGGCCAAAGCCCATCAGGCGCTCGCCCGCCTGCACCGCATTGCGCAACCACGGTTCAATGTTTTCCATCGTTCCGATATCGTCCAGCATGTCGAGCACCGGGCCCGGTGCCCCGCCGTGCAGGGGGCCTTTGAGGGCACACAGGCCCGCAAGGATGGAGGACACCTGACCGGCGGCGGTTGAGGCCACCACGCGGGCGGTGAATGTCGAGGCGTTCAGCCCGTGGTCGCTGGCAGTGGTGAAATAGGCGTCCATCGCATGGATGGCGTCCGGGGAAGGCTCTTCTCCATGCACCATACGCAGATAGTCCTCGGCATGGCTGCGTGCGGGGTCAGGTGCGCAAGGCCCGCTCCCCAGTTCCCACCGGATCAATGCGGCAACAAAGACGGGCATCGCCCCCACCAGCCGGGCGGGGGCCGGCATGGCGTGGTCGTCGGCCAAAAGGGAAAGGCCGATGCGCAGGGCCTCTGTCACGGTAAGCCCGGAGGCAGCCGCCAGAAGTGCGGGGACATGGGTAAACGCATGGGCGCGGGCGAGCCCCAGTCCGTCGGCCACCTCCTGATCGCCACATGGGTGACCGGCGGTGCGCCAAAGAGCAGCCACTGTGCCTTCAAAGCTTGAAGAAGCTACCAGGTCCGGCAGATCAAGCCCTGCGATGATGAGACGGCCCGCCGCCCCATCCACCCGGCTCAAGCCCGTATCGGCGGCGATGATGCCTTCCAAACCTGTTGCGGCAGTGTTTGTCACATTCATTTGTTGCGCTCCTTCTTCATTATTTGGCCTGGGTCTTTGGAGGCAAATTGCGGGTTCTTGCATATATCGTCAATCTTGATTAAGCTAATCAATATATGAATAATGGTCTCAAGACGCCGCAAAATAGAGAGACGCTGTACCTTTCTGCCAAGGAAGCGGCGGCAGAACTCGCCGTCAGCCTGCCCACGCTCTATGCCTATGTAAGCCGTGATCTCATTCGCTCAGAGCCCGTGCCCCGGTCGCGGGCCAGGCGCTACCGGGCGGAGGATGTGCGGGCGCTGAAAGACCGGCGCGCAACAAAACACGGAGAGACCAAAGCGCCATCGGATGATGCCGGCTATGCGCTTAATTTCGGGCCACCCCTGCTGGACAGTGCCATCACTCTTATTGCGGACGGCAAGCTCTACTACCGGGGCTCCGATGCCACGCAACTGGCCCGGCATGGCACCCTTGAAAGCATCGCCTGTCTGCTCTGGGATTGTCCCCACGATCCGTTTCAAGAAGACGTACTGCCGCCACCCTTCTGCGCACCGCCTGCAAGCCTGCCTCCCGTGGACCGTTGTCTGGCAGCACTGCCCATTGCAGCGGTTGCCGACACCACGCTGTTCAACACAACTTCAGAGGGCCTTGCCGCAACCGGCGTGCGCATTCTACGACTGGTGGCTGCGACGATTGCTGATTGTGCGCCCTCGACAAAGCCCGTGCACCAGGTATTGCAGGAGGGCTGGGGAAAAAATGAGGTGACAGGCGAAGCCATTCGCACCGCCCTTGTGCTCTGCGCCGATCACGAACTTAACCCATCCGCCTTTACCGCACGGTGTACAGCGGCTGCGGGAGCAACACTCTACGGGGCGGTAATGGCAGGTCTTGCGGCCCTTCAGGGGTCACGTCATGGCGGCATTTCAAGACGTACGGAAAACCTGTTGCGGGATATGTCTGTAACCAGTGACCCCGCTCACAGCGTGCGGCAACGGTTGCGCGACCAGGAACCAATGCCCGGGTTTTCCCACTGGCTCTACCCGGATGGAGACCCGCGCGCCAAGGCCCTGCTGCGTTTCATGGCCGACCACCACGGCGAGAGCGACGCCTTCGCCCGGACCTCCATGGTGATTGAGACCATGAAGAGTGCCGCCGGCATCAAACCCAATGTGGACCTGGCGCTGGCTGCATTGGGCGAGACTTTCGACCTGCCGCGCGGGGCAGCCCTGTCGCTCTTTGCCCTGGGCCGTACAGCCGGGCTGATTGCGCACGCCATCGAACAACAGATGCGCCCGGGCCTGATCCGTCCCCGTGCACGTTACACAGGACCCACCCCCCCATGACTTCCACAGTTGCTCTTCTTGCCGGTGCGACCGGCCTTGTCGGCGGATGTCTGCTTGAGTGTTTGCTGGCGTCCCCGCGCCACTCTCGCATTGTGACCGTGGCCCGGCGGCCCCTTGCGCGCACGCACGACAAACTTACTCATCTTGTGGTTGATTTTGACACTCTTGAAGACAGTTTGGGCGATGCAGACCTTCAGGTGGACGAAGCCTACTGCGCGCTTGGCACAACGATCAAAAAAGCCGGGAGCCGGGCCGCCTTCCGCAAAGTTGATTTTGATTATGAGACCGCGTTTGCCCGCGCGGCCCTTACAGCGGGAGCCAAACGGTTCGCCCTCGTCTCCTCAATTGGAGCCAACCCTACCTCTTCCATTTTCTACTCACGCATCAAAGGGGAAACCGAAGAAACGGTCCGCGATATAGGTTTTCCGGCGTTGCATATTTTCCAGCCCGGCGTTTTGCTGGGTGAGCGGCGCTACACACGACCGGCCGAGCAACTGGCCATCGCAGCAACGCCGTTCCTCAACCTGGGCTTGCAGGGGCCCTTGCGGAAATACCGGGGCATTGCGGCGAAGGACGTTGCCAAAGCCATGCTGGTTGCGCTTTCCGGCGTTGGACCCGGCGCCACGCATCGCTATGGCGAGATTGTGGACGCGGCCCGTTAGATGTCTCCCCGGCAAGCCCTCCGGGTAACTCAAGAGTATTCTCTGCACCCTGCATGGTCTATTGAAGTCAAGCTGTCAGGTTCAGCGGGGAATGTGACCTGAGACAAAACACCGGGATGGGGCAATGGCGACAGACCAGAAAAATCAGAACGGTTCTGTATCACCACGCAACTCCGCACCCCTCGCCTGGTACATGAGCGGCCAGGCTGCCTGGTTTTCCAGCATTGGGCTTCAGTTCGTGCTGTTTCCCTATCTGGTGGCCAATGTTCTGGACGAAACGCCCGCGCGGATCGGTATTGCACTGATGAGCCTTTCGGCACCTGCCCTGCTTTTTATGCTGCTTGGGGGGGCAACGGCTGACAGGGGGGATCCCCGTACCATTCTTTTTCGTGCCCATCTCTTTGCGGCGATCCCACCGCTTATTCTGGCAACAGCTCTCAATGCTGATTTTCTCAGCTTTGAAATTCTTATTTTCTATGGATTGTTGATGGGAACCGCCACAGCCTTCGCCATGCCCGCACGCGATGCAACATTAAACCAGGTCGCCGGGGGAAACATTCAGCAGACCGTCACGCTGGCGATGGCGGTGCAGCAAACCTCCCAACTTCTGGGTATGGGTTTTGCCCTTTTGGCCGCGGCAATCGGCGCACCGCTTCTCTTTGCAGGCCAATCCCTGGTGATGCTGGCGGGAGGGCTCGCTGCCCGGCGCTTACCCCGCAGACACCCCGATCCAAACGCTATTCACCCCTCCCGCGCGCAAGCGATCCGGGACGGTATTGCCTACGTTCGCCGCTCAGATATTTTGCTGCCAATTGTCATCGCGATGTTTGCGGTGGGCGTTTTCTTCATCGGACCCTTTCTGGTGATCCTGCCACTGCTCGTGCGGGACCACTATCAAGGAGGCATTGTCGAGCTTGGAGTTGCAAACATCGCCTTTTGGGGAGGGACCATTATCTCGACGGTTTTTCTTTTGCGTTTTGGCCATGTGACCCGGCGCGGGCGGGCTGTGATCCTCTCTCTTTTCAGCGGTGTCCTTGTCGTCGTCGCCTTCACGGTTGCAATCCCGTATTGGCTATTCTGCGTGCTCTGTCTTATCTGGGGGCTGGGGGCAGGCTGCGTCATGACGCTCAGCCGCACGCTGGTGCAGGAGGAAGCCGACGCAGCGTTTCGCGCCCGCGCGCTGGCGATTTTTCAACTGGGATTTGCAGGGGGGGCTCCCCTTGGGGCACTCCTGATGGGCGTTCTGGCCGGTTATGTGGGACCCCACACCGCGATGTGGTTTCCTGCTCTTGGCATGACACTTGTTCTTGCATGGCTTATGGTAAAGTCACGCCTTTGGTCACTGCTTGCCCCTCCTCCCACCTGAACTCTCCTCTCCCCGAACTCCCGACGTAAGGATCAACATCATGCGCCCCATGACTTTTTATCTTGGTGGCCTGACAAGCTGGTTTGGTGCCATCGGCATTCAGACGGTTTTGTTTCCTTTTCTCATTACCATGCAACTGGGAGAGGGGCCCAGCGAGCTGGGGCTGGCGATGATGGCGCTGTTCCTGCCTACATTCCTGCTGATCCTGGTGGGCGGCGCTACGGCAGACCACCTGGACAGTCGCCGCATTCTGATGCTCGTGCATTTTCTTGCAGGCATTCCCCCCCTTGCCCTGTTCATTGCCATTATTATGGGAGCTCTCACCTATCCGGTGTTGCTGGTCTACGCAGTGGCTATGGGGATTGTTGGCGCCTTTATTATCCCGGCGAGAGATGCCCTTCTCAACCACATTGCCGGTGGTAAAATTCAAAAGGCAGTGATGGCTGCTACTGCGGTTCAATTCGGGTCGCAGATTATCGGCTTTGGACTTGCCAGCCTGGAAGGGGCCATCGGGGTTGGCCTTATTTTTCTTTCCCAAACCGCCTTACTGTGGATGGGGGCTGCGTTGGCATTCAAACTTCCTTCTCACAGGCCGGAAGGAAGTAAAGCGCCCTCACTTGCCGGTATGGCAGACGGGATACGCGAGGTCGTGCGGTCATCCCGCCTTCTGGCACCCACAGCGATCGTGTTCGGAGTGGGCATTTTGTTTTTTGGCACCTCCCAGGTCGTGATGCCTATACTGGTGCGTGACGTCTTCCTTGGCGGCTCAAGCGAACTGGCCATGAGCAATGTCGCGATGATGAGCGGGGTTGTCGCAACGGTCGTGCTCATCGGTCGGCTTGGCGGCATTGTGCAGCAGGGCCGTGCCCTTATTCTAGCACTGGGGTTCGGTGCCTTTGTGATGGCCTCGTTTGCGATTGTCCCCAATTTTTCCGCGTTCATGGCGGTTGCATTTCTTTGGGGGTGCGGTGGCGGAGTTGCCATGACGATGAACCGTACCATCATTCAGGAATCCGCACCAGCGAGCCACCGGGGGCGCATTCTGTCTGTCTTTCAAATGGGCGTTCTGGGGGGAGCCCCTATCGGTGCCTTTATGTCGGGCTACTACATTGAATGGTGGGGACCGCAAAATGCCGTTCTGGCTCCGTCCATCGCCATACTGGGAATGCTGGCGCTTGCCTGTCTTCTGACGCCTATCTGGAGTATCCGGTCCCTGACACACGAGCCAGGATCTGACTGATTTTATGCAAAGCCCCTGCCGGTCAGGCAGAAAACCTGCCTGACCGATAGAGTGTTTTCACGACTGTGTTTTGTTACTCGTAGTCGCGCTCATCCCACCAGGGGTAGAAGACCGGCATGTCCTGTGACACTTTGCACGGAAAAACAGCCGGGCGTTTTTCGAGGAAAGACATGACACCTTCCTTTGCATCCGCCGATGCACCCCGGGAGAAGATCGACCGGCTATCCACTTTATGGGCTTCCATCGGATGGTCTGCCCCTGCCATGCGCCAGATGAGCTGACGGGAAAGAGCGATGGAAACGGGAGCAGTGTTCTCCACAATTTCGCGCGCAATCGCACGGGCCGCCGGCAGGAGTTCGTCGGGTGCCAGAACATCGCGCACCAGGCCCCCACGAAGGGCTTCGGCCGCGTCAAACACTCGACCGGAATAGATCCACTCCAGTGCCTGGCTTACACCTACGACCCGGGGGAGGAACCAGCTTGAGCAGGCTTCAGGCACAATACCGCGCCGCGCGAACACAAGGCCAAAACGTGCTTTGTCCGAAGCAAGACGAATGTCCATTGGCAATTGCATGGTCACGCCGACACCAACTGCGGCTCCGTTGATCGCCCCGATGACCGGCTTCATACACTCATAGATACGCAGGGCCAAACGCCCACCGCCGTCGCGAACGGATGGGTGGCTCCAGTCGATCTCACCGCTCTGCGTCGCCGCAGACCCGGCCTTGTCCGGGCGGTCATCGCGCTTTTCATAGTCAAATGTCTTGGCCCCTGCGGAGAGATCTGCCCCGGCGCAAAATGCTTTTCCCTCGCCCGTTACTATGATCGCACGCACATTATCGTCCGCATCGGCCTGGTCGAATGCATCTATCATTTCCAGCATCATTTTGCCGGTGAAGGCGTTCATTTTCTCGGGCCGGTTCAATGTGAGGGTCAGAATTTTCTCCTCAACTTCATATTTTATTGTGTCGTAATTCATGTGTGTCTCCTTTACGTGGCGCGAAGTGTTCTGTTTCCCCTACGTCAAAGTTTCAGTGCTGTGGGCTCACAGGTTCTCGCGAATTCTACGGTGCATATATGCTGCTTCCTGATATAACAGGCTTGCTCGAACGGCTCACTCAAGAAAAGCCGAGCACGCCGCCGCAGGCCCTGCGCGCCCCCTTTGCGCACCCCTGTGCAGACGATCAACGGGAGAGACAATGTTCCATCCTTGCCACCACGCCGCTAAAAACCCCGACAAGCCTGCCTATATCATGGCATCAACAGGCGAAGTTGTGACCTATGGAGACCTTGAAAACCGGTCGAACCAGGCAGCACATCTTTTTCGTTCGGAAGGGCTTGTGCCGGGTGATGTGATTGCAATTTTCATGGAAAACAACGCACGTTTTCTGGAACTTTGCTGGGCGGCACAGCGCGCCGGACTTTACTTTACCGCGGTGTCCTCCCGGCTAACCGCTCCGGAAGTTGACTACATCGCTTCTGATTGTGGCGCGAAGCTCTTCTTTACCTCAAAGGAACTGGCGCCTGTTGCTGAAGAACTTATCGACCAGGGATTTTTGAAGGGCGTGCAGAAACGCTACATGATTAATGGCACGGCAAGCGGCTATGAGAGTTACGAGAAGGCGCGCGACACCATGCCGGAAACGCGCATTGCCGACGAAACTGCCGGCACCGATATGCTCTATTCATCCGGGACAACGGGTCGCCCGAAAGGCATCCGCCGGAAACTGACAGGGGGGCCAATTGATGAAGGCGAGGGCCTGCTTAATCTCGTTACACTGCTCTATGGCATGAGCGAGGAGACAATGTACCTTTCGCCGGCGCCGCTCTACCACGCCGCGCCCCTGCGCTACAATATGTCGGTTCAGCGCATTGGCGGCACCTGCATTGTGATGGATCATTTCGATGCCGCCGGTGCTCTGGAGTTAATCGAGAAACACAAAATCACCCATTCCCAGTGGGTGCCGACGATGTTTGTGCGGATGCTGAAAACGCCGCGCGAAGAGCTCTCCAAGTATGACCTCTCAAGCCATAAGGTTGCCATTCACGCTGCGGCCCCCTGCCCCGTACCTGTGAAGGAGCAGATGATCGACTGGTGGGGCCCGGTGATTTATGAGTATTACGCTGGTTCGGAAGGCAATGGCTTCTGCCAGCTCAATTCTGAGGAATGGCTGGCGCACAAAGGCTCTGTCGGCAAGCCGCTTCTGGGGTCCGTGCATATCTGTGATGAGGACGGCAAAGAGGTGCCGGCTGGGGAAGCAGGGTCGATCTATTTTGCCCCTGCCGATGATGCTGACCCGGACGATTTGTTTGAATACCATAATGCCCCGGACAAGACGAAGGACAGCCGCCACCCCACCCAGCCGGGCTGGTCAACATTGGGCGATGTCGGACGTGTTGACGAAGACGGGTATCTGTATCTCACAGACCGCAAAGCCTTCATGATTATCTCCGGCGGTGTGAACATTTACCCTCAGGAAGCTGAAAACATTCTCATTACCCATCCTCGCGTTGCCGACGTGGCCGTGATCGGCGTGCCGAACGAGGACTTTGGTGAGGAGGTTAAAGCAGTCGTACAGCCTATGGACTGGAGTGAGGCGGGCCCGGAGCTGGAAGCCGAATTGCTAGCGTTCTGCCGCTCGCAACTTGCCCAGATGAAATGTCCGCGCTCTGTTGATTTCGACGAGGAACTGCCACGCCACCCGACCGGCAAACTCTACAAACGTCTGGTTCGTGATCGCTACTGGGGCAATCGTGATTCGAAAATCGTCTGACGCGGCGAAGAAACTTCGCAAGACCGACCGCCTTCCTGAATTTTCGGATGACGGGATTTTGCAGCGCGAGCACTTTACGCCGGCCTTTATTGACCGGCTTGAACGTCACGTGGCATCGCTGCCCAACTATTCGCTCATTACCCAGAAGGAGCGGGAACGGTCTCGTCGGTCCTTTCTGGATGCTTTCCCGGCGAAAAAAGCATTATGGGTCTTCGGGTACGGATCTCTTATGTGGAACCCGGCCATTCATGTCGCCGAAACGTCGCGCGCGCGCCTATTTGGCTACCACCGCGCGTTCTGTCTCCACCTTGTGATCGGCCGTGGCGGCCCGAAGAACCCCGGTTTAATGCTGGGCCTTGATGCTGGTGGCTCATGTGTCTGACTGGCGCACCGGATAGCACCCGAACATGTGGAGAGCGAAACGGAAATACTCTGGCTCCGGGAGATGATCGGCTCTGGTTATGTTCCCCGGCAGGTCTCTCTTGATCTTGGCGGCAGCCGCGTTACCGCCCTGACCTTTGTCGCTAACCGGGCGAGCAACCGGTTTGCCGGGCGCGTGCCCCTTGCCAAGGCCGTCCGACGGATATCCAGAGCGCAGGGAGATATTGGTACCAACCGCGACTATCTGTATCGGACCATTGCGCACTTGAACGAATTTGGACTGCGTGAGGGGCCCTTGCATGCGCTGGAACGCGCAGTGCGCCTGCGCACCGGCGACAGAGATTGACCTGAGACCTGTTCACGCTAGACTCCCCGACAGGCGGGTACGCAACACGTAAAGAAACACAGGCAGGATCATGTCCCTTTTTCGTTCATTCTTCTTCATCGGCACCCTTATTCTTGGGGGAGGGCTGGTTCTTGTGGGGGGGCTGCCCACACCCGCAGCCTTAGCCGTCGAAACACACTCATCAGGCAAGCAGTGCAATAACCGCCAGGGGGCCGGCGGTAAGTTTGACCGGGAGTTCTTCATCTATTTTGAGGCAGGGTCCTCCGCATTGGACAGGGAGGACAAAGCCATCATCCGGCAGGTCTATGTACGCGCGGAGGGACAGCACGCGGTTCAGATATGCCTCTTTGGCAAAGCGAGCAAGACCGGCACCCCGGCTGCCAATGCCACTCTCGCGCGCAATCGTTCCGATGCCGTTGCCGGCGAGCTTCGTCGGCTGGGCTGGCCGCGCGGCGACATCGCCATTGAGCCGGAGGGTGAAACCTGGGGCTGGCTTGAGAACCTCACCTGGGAGGCTGGAGAAGACCGCCGGGTCCGCATCCGCCTGTCGCTATAACCATGTTGGCAGCCCGCCCTGTTTGCAAGTACCGCGCCCCAAGGCGGGGGAGCGGCTTGCCCAAATTCCAGCGCCTGGCTATCGCAAATATACTTTGGAGACCCTTGAGCGATGCCGGTATCTTCAGGTAAAAGACCAACAGGATTTTTAAGCTAGAACTCGGGGACCCCCCCAATCCAATAAAATATCTGCAAGGAGATAGTGCTATGCGCATGTTTGATACACTCGCCGATTATGCAGCGGAGGCCGGTAAAGAAATCGGTGTCAGCGACTGGACAGTGATCGACCAGGACCGAATTAATATGTTTGCGGAAGCCACCGGCGACCACCAATGGATTCATATCGATCCGGAGCGGACCCAGAAAGAACTGGGCATGCCAACCATTGCGCATGGGTATCTGACACTTTCCCTCCTGCCTATGCTGATGGGTCAGATCAGTGGTGTGAAAAGCGTAACCCGGGGTATTAATTATGGCTCCAACGCGGTGCGCTTCACCAACATGGTGCCCGTTGGTTCCAAAGTTCGTGGTCGCATGACACTGAAAAGCACCAACCCGAAGTCCGGTGGCACGCAGTTCATCAACGAAGTGTCGATTGAAATTGAGGGTCAGGAGCGTCCTGCCCTGGTTGCAGAGACGATCACTTTACTTTTTGAATAGGCGTCACGCCCCTATCTGTTGCACCTCCGGCGGAGTTCCTGCCGGAGGTGTTTTTGTTTTGAAAGATTGCCATGTCGCTCACCCTGCCCGCTGCAGCCCCTGCGGCTGCCCAGAAACCCGTTCGCGACACCCGCCACGGTATTACCCGCGTGGATACTTATGACTGGCTGCGAGACCCGCAGTGGCAAGCGCTGATGAAAGACCCGTCAATTCTGCAAACCGACATCCGATCCTATCTGGAAGCGGAAAACGCCTATGCCGATGAGACCTTTGAACCTCTGGCGGACCTGCGCGAGGAGCTGTTTGCAGAGATCAAAGGCCGGATCAAGGAAGATGACAGTTCGGTTCCGGCACCCCACGGAGACTGGCTCTACTACACGAAGTATCTAACCGGCTCCCAGCACCCGATTTTCTGCCGCAGGCCGCGCGACGGCGAAGCCTCAGAGACCATCATTCTGGACGGCAACATTCAGGCAGAAGGCCAGGCGTATTTCAAAATCGGCGGCGCTACACGCAGTCCTGACGACAGCTTGTTTGCCTGGAGTGCCGATCTGAAGGGTTCGGAGTATTTTACCCTCAAAATTCGTGACATGGGCCAGGGGCAGGACCTTCCCGACACCATCCCCGATTGCAGCGGCGGGGCCGTCTGGGCGCTCGACAACAAGACATTCTTTTACGTGCGTGTTGACGAAAATCACCGCGCATCGCGCGTGTTCCGCCACCGCCTTGGCACGGATACTGCGGACGATATCTGCATTTATGAGGAGCACGACCCCGGCTTTTTTGTAAGCGTCGGTGACACCCAGAGCGGGCATTATATCGTCATCAGCGCCCATGACCACCAGACCAGCGAAAGCTATCTGATTAATACCAGCACACCCCATGGCGATCCCGTCCTTGTCGCGCCTCGCGAGACAGGTGTTGAATACGACCTTGAGCATGATGTTTCCGGGGACAGGTTCCTGATTGTCACCAATGCAGACGGGGCGGAGGATTTCAAGCTGGTGGAAACACCTACGGTAACACCTGGCCGCGCGAACTGGTGTGATGTCGTTGCGCACCGGCCAGGCATTCTGTTGCTCGGCCAAATCGCCTACCAGAACCATCATGTGCGGCTTGAACGTGAAGATGGCCTCAACCGGCTGGTCATCCGGTCCCTCGCCGATGGCAGCGAACACAGTATTAGCTTTGACGAAAATGCCTATGACCTGTCGTCCATGAACGGTCTTGAGTATGACACATCAACCCTTCGTTTCGCCTATTCATCCATGACGACACCGGAGCAGGTCTATGATTACGATATGGCCACCCGCACCCGGGCACTGCTGAAGGAGCAGGAAGTGCCGAGCGGTCACAATCTGCATGACTATGTAACGGAGCGTATATTTGCTACCGCAAGTGACGGGGAGCGGGTGCCGGTCTCACTCCTCTACGCCAAGGGCCTGAAACGGGATGGCACAGCGCCCTGCCTTCTCTACGGCTACGGCGCTTACGGCATTTCCATGCCCGCGTCGTTTTCCGTCAGCCGTTTGAGCCTTGTTGACCGGGGTTTTGTCTATGCCATCGCTCATATTCGCGGCGGCAAAGAGCGGGGCTATGGCTGGTACAAGGATGGCAAACTTGAGAAAAAACCAAACAGTTTTTCAGACTTCATTGCGGCAGGCGAACATCTGGCGGCAAAAAACTATACAGGGCAGGGCAACATCACAGCCCACGGCGGCAGCGCAGGCGGCATGTTGATGGGGGCGGTAGCAAACATGGCCCCCGCCTTGTTCAAGGGCATTATCGCCGAAGTCGCCTTTGTGGATGTGCTCAACACGATGCTGGATGACACGTTACCTCTCACCCCACCGGAATGGTTTGAATGGGGCAATCCGATTGAGGACAAATCCGCCTACGAGGCAATCGCAGCCTACTCACCGTACGACAATGTGGGTGCCCAGCCCTATCCACATATTCTGGCACTGGCGGGGCTCACAGACCCGCGCGTGACATACTGGGAACCAGCGAAATGGGTAGCGAAGCTGCGCGCTCTTGCCACCAGTAACGGGGCCATCCTTCTGAAGACGAATATGGAAGCCGGGCATGGTGGCGCTGCCGGGCGCTTTGAACGGTTGAAAGAGACCGCCCTCACCTACGCCTTCGCGCTCGCCATTCACGACAAGGTGTGAGGTATTACACCGGCGCATCCCCAACGATGGTCACACGCTCGACACGGCGTACGGCTGGCCAGTAGTCGGATGCAGCGTAGTGCTGGGCTGAGCGGTTGTCCCAGAAGGCGACCGAGTTCACCTGCCACTGAAAACGGCATTGATATTCAGGTATCGCCGCCCGGGAGTACAGAAACTGGAGAAGTGCGTCTGAGGCGTCCTTGTCCATTCCCTTTATGTACTGCGTAAATGCCGCATTTACATAAATGGATTTTCGGCCGCTTTCGGGGTGGGTGCGCACGACGGGGTGTTCCGGCATTGGATATTTCTCGCCGAACGCCTTGATTTCATCGTCACTCGCACCGCGCTTCTTCATAGCGTCACGGAAGTGCCCGAAATCGTGGACGGCAATTGCGCCGTCGAGCTTTTCCTTTAATCCATCGTCGAGGCCGTCGTAGGCTGCCTCCATATTGGCAAAGAGCGTATCACCGCCACATTGGGGGACCTCCAGGGCACGCAGCACCGACCCGAGGGAAGGTTTGAGCCGCCACGTGACATCTGAGTGCCAGACATTTTCCCGACCTTTGCTTTCCCGGTTGTGGGTGATGGCAAGCACCTCCGGGTATCCCGGTTTCTCCGGCGCGAAGGGATGAACCTCAAGCTCGCCAAACCTGCCCGCGAAGCTCAAATGTTGTTCCGTCGTAATGTCCTGATCGCGGAAGAAAACCACCTTGCGCTCCACAAGCGTCTGGCGAACAAACGCCACCAGTTCATCGCTGACGGGCTTACTCAAATCAATTCCGTGCACAATGGATCCAATAGCCGGGCTGAGCCGCTCAACGCTCACGCCCAAAGCCTCCGCATCTTTCACCCGTGCTGGCACATTCATCGCGATGTCTCCTTCCCCTGACCTCTGTTTGCAACAAGTCTGGCGTGCGTTGACATTGCGTACCTAAAAATGATTTATTTATTCCGCATAGTGGAACTGTGAGAAAATGACAGAACGGACCATCACCTCTCTGGCCCGGGGGCTTCTTGTTATTGAAGCGCTCAATCGCCGCGCCTACACGACGCTCAGCGAACTGCATGGGGAAACCGGCCTGCCGAAATCCACCCTGGTTCGGCTGCTCGATACGCTCATTGCGACGGGCTATGTGGCCCGCATTTCCCGCCTTCTGGGCTATTGCCTGACAGACAGGGTGACGTTGCTTGCCGCAGGTTTTCAAGGCACCGATCACCTTGTCGAGGCCAGCCGCCCTCATCTGCGGGCCCTCACCCGGGACCACAAGTGGCCCGTCGTCATCGCGACCCTCAATGAGGAGGCCATGCAGGCACGCTATAGCACTCTGTCCCACAGTCCGTTCTCACTCGACCGCATCTATATCGGGCGTCGCATCGCACTTCTTGTGTCGGCCCTTGGCCGTGCCTATTTCGCCTTTTCGTCGGAGGCTATGCGGGCTGTTCTTATTACCGCCCTGCAAAACACCGGGCGGGAGATGGACAGGGTTGCCCATGATACAGCTTACGTGGAGCAGATGGTCGCCACGGTCCGGCGGGAAGGCTACGCTATCTCAGGCGCACCGCTTCATGATGACCGCGCTTTTGGCCTCGCTGTTCCCATCCTGAAAAATGGCGAGGCTCAGGCGGCGATTTCCATGCGGTTCATTCGCACCGCCATGACACCGGAAAAAGCCGCCCGTTTCGTACCCGAGCTTCAGAAAACCGCTGCGCTCATTGCTGCTGAGGTTTAGAGCTTCTGGCTCACTCCTCAACAAATGGCGTGATCGTAACCGTTACCTCGCTCACACCTTCGGCTATGACCTCCACCTTCTGCATCTCTGCGCCATAGGTCGCCGTGCCCCCCTCAACGGAAAGATTGTAACCCTCGGGATATTGCAATACGGGGACAAAGAAAGTTGCCTGCCCGATGCCCTCCGGTTGATAACGCGCCAGAAACAGACCCGTCTCCAGGGTAAACAGTGTCTCCAGCGGGGTGCCCTCGCAGGACTGGAGGTAAGGGCGGACAAACCCCTTGAGACCTCGACCGCCAGAGTTAATGTCTGTTGGATCATCGCATTGATCGCGGCTAAAGATGGAGAGGTCTTCCTGGTTCCAGCCATCGCCGATGGTTGGATCATTTGCGTTGGACGCGGTGTAGTTCCAGTGGGTTGAACTCAGGTGCAATGCATCAAGGGCGTTATACAAAAACTCAAGCGCCAGAATGTGCGACGCCCATGGTTCCTCCCCCCGCTCGCCCTTTGCCCAGGCGTCATAGGCCTTGCCTCCATCCAGATCAAAGGGAATGCCGCATTCGCCGATCAGGGTGGGGGCGCCCTTGCCACCATTCAGCGTTCTGCCAGCATCGCGAATGCGCGATAACTGACGTTTGTAATGCGCTTCTATTTCCGCACGCCCCTCCAGCACTTTTCCGGAGAACGGGTTTATCGCAGACGGGTACATGAAGGTTTTGGTCGTCAGGGTTGCGATGTCGTACCAGTGGGAGGCATTGACGGTCCGTTCCGGTGTCGCCTCGGGGAAAGTACCTCCGAGCAACCCGGTAAAAGGATCAAGCTCCGCAAAGATCAACCAGTCCTCCCGCACGGCGCGTACCGCAGCCGCTACTTCTGTGAAAAAGGGTGCCAAATAGTCTTCCTCCAAGTTCACGGAGCGACCATCCACCGTCTGGAAAAAATCTTCGCGCAGCGCCTCCACGCCCTCATCCGTGCGACGATAGGCTCCCGCCACCTCAAACGGATCAACCCTTCCGGGCAGCCAGCATTCAACGCCTGCCTCATTTACCAGGCAGGCCTGCGTGACCACCGACTTCATTTCCTCAACCGAAAATTCCAGTTGCGGAATGGAGCGCGCAACCCCGCGCGCAACCGCCAACCCATCCAGCGGCGACCAGGCGGGCCCGGGAATTGCCATGCGGGGGTTTTCGTCGCCTGGTGCCACGTGTTGATAGGAAAGGGCCTGTCCGATAAAGCCCATGCCGGGTTCGTTCAGCGTGTCGAAGCCGATTACGTTGGGCAGGCCCTGTATGCGTTTGGCAATTTCGACGAGACAACCGCAATAGTGTCCCTGCAAATAGCTCTGCACGTTCTGGCCTTCAATCATCATGTCTGGTGCAAAATCCTTGCCTGCAAAAAACAATGTCCACATGATGCCGTTGGCAGGCAGGCGGTAGTTCTGTGCCCATGTCATGGTGGGGTAGGTGTCTTCCTGACGGCCTCCGCGCGCATAATCATATTTGCACTGCATCACATGGGCGGCACCTGAGGCATGGAAGGTGGTGAAGTCGAGGCCTATTTTCTCAAATACCCATGCCGGAGCCCCGTCTCCCCCCGTCATGCGGCTCCAGACATCCTGATGAAAATCAACAAAGACGTAGAGCCCGTATTCTCCTGCCCTGCGACAAAGCTCTGCATAATAGTCGAGATAGGCAGTGTCATACTGGCCGGGGCCAGCGTGCTCCACTGCCTCCCAGGTTGTCAGCAGGCGCAGACAGTTGAACCCCCACGCGGCAAGCCTTGAGAAATGTTCATCCGCTTCTTCAAGCGGAAAAGGACGGCCAATGAATGAAACTGCACGGTGGTCAGCAAAGTCCGTTGGGTGGTTGGTGCCTCCGTTCGGGTAAGGCACCTTGCAATCCCCGCCCAGATTGACGCCACGTAAAATGACCTTCCGGCCTTCGGCATCTGTAAACCACGAACCTTTCAGTCCCATACGCGCGAGCGCCATGTGCTTCTCCCAAACATTTCTTTTTCGAGGCGTCATAGAACAGCAAACACGACCCCTTCGCAAACCCTTCTCCTCGCTTGTGCACCACCTTGTCTTTTTTGACGCTCTCGCCCATGCTTGCATCAACAGAACATGACCGGGAACCAATCTAATGCCGCACACGCCTCTCCTTCACCTGCCACCACATCCAGACAACGTGCCGTGGCCGACGCAAGACTGGCCGGAAGGTCAACCGGGGCCACAAGTGGACCGGGCGGGACTTGACGCCCTGACGCAGGCTGCTTTTGGCGCGACGCCAGACCCTGCACTGGGAGAAAGCCGTGCACTGGTCGTCGTGCAACATGGCAAGATTGTCGCGGAGCATTACGGCAAAGGCTATAGTGCCACCGACACTTACCCTTCCTGGTCAAAAGCAAAAAGCATTACCCACGCCCTTGTTGGTATTCTGGTTCGCGATGGGAAGTTGGATATTCACGCGCGCGCGGACGTTCCGGAATGGTCCGATGTCAGCGACCCCCGCCACAACATTACTCTGGACCAATTGTTGCGCATGTCGAGCGGGCTCTCGTTTCGGGAGGATTATATAATCGGTGAGCCTTCCGATGTGATCGAGATGCTCTTTGGTCAGGGGAAGGAAGATATGGGCGCCTTTGCCGCTTCTTTTTCTCTGGATCACAGGCCGGGCAGTTTCTGCTCTTACTCAAGCGGCACCACCAACATTATCTCACGCTGTGCAGCCAAGGCGCTGGGGGTCTCGGGGACCGATTTTGAAGCCTTCATGAGGCGGGAGCTTCTGGACCCCCTGGGCATGAAGAGTGCGATGCCCGAATTCGACGGGGCAGGCACCTTCATCGGATCATCTTTCTGCTATACCACTGCACGTGACTTCGCAAAATTTGGCACGCTCTACCTGCGCGATGGCATCTGGGAAGGCAAACGCCTACTGCCGGAAGGCTGGGTTGATTATGCACGCACACCAACGCCACAAACCGCATCAATGATCGAGGAGCTTGGGCGATACGGCGCCCAGTGGTGGCTTGGCCTTGGGGGGCTGGGTAGTTTTTCAGCTAATGGCCATGAAGGACAGTTTACCATCGTGGTGCCGGACCTTGATCTGGTACTGGTCCGTCACGGCAAGACGCCTGCAGACCTTTCCCAAAACCTCAAAGATTGGATGGCTGGCGTGGTGGCGTGTTTCCGCCCGGAGACTTGAAGCTGATGAAGGCGGAAACACCCTTTACCAAGCCGGAAAATGTCGGACTTTGCGCGCGCAAGCTGGCCAACATTACAAACTACTTTGGCTCTTATGTGGAGCGCGGCAAACTTGCTGGCGTCTCTACTCTGGTGGCCCGCGATGGCAAGATCGTACACTTTGAGACCATCGGCCTGAGAGATCGGGAAAACAATCTACCGATGGAGAAAGATACGATCTTTCGCCTCTACTCCATGACCAAGCCGATCACCAGCGTTGCGCTGATGATGCTGTATGAAGAAGGACGCTTCCAGCTCTCCCACAAAGTCTCCCGCTACATCCCCTCCTTCGCCAACCTGAAGGTCTGGGACGGGGGCAGTGCGGAGGAGTACCGCACCAAACCATGTGAGCGCGGAATGACCATTCGGGACCTTCTTACCCACACGTCCGGGCTTACCTATGGCTTTATGCATGTCCACCCGGTTGACGAGATGTACCGGATGGCTGGTATTGACGGTGCTGCGACGGCCAATGGTCTGACACTGGAAAATTTTTGCGACGCGCTGTCGGAAATCCCGCTGCTGTTCTCGCCCGGTACGCAATGGAGCTACTCAGTTGCCACGGATGTGTGCGGGCGTCTGGTGGAAATTCTTTCCGGCCTACCGCTGGACGCGTTTTTCCAGTCCCGCATTTTTGATCCACTTGGCATGATGGATACCGGTTTTACGGTCCCGAAGGAACGGCTCCCCCGTTTTGCGGCCAACTATGAAAAACACCCACGCACAAAAGAAGTGCGACTGTTTGATACCGGCGATGAAAACAGCACCTACGCAAGCCCCAAACCTTTTCTGTCGGGCGGCGGCGGGCTCACCTCCACAATGATGGATTACTGGCGCTTCTGTCAGATGTTTCTCAACGGTGGGGAGCTGGACGGTGTGCGCTTGCTGTCGCGCAAGACGGTCCAGTACATGACGCTTAACCATCTGCCCGCTGGCAAGACGATGCCGGAGATGGATCGGTCTGCCTTTTCTGAAACGGGCTCGGAGGGTACGGGTTTTGGCCTCGGCTTTTCGGTCATCATTGACCCCGCGGATGCGCAGGCCATCACGTCTGAGGGAAATCACTCCTGGGGAGGGGCGGCGTCCACCTATTTCTGGATCGACCCGGAGGAGGACCTTATCGGTATTCTCATGACCCAGCTCATGCCGTCTCGCGCTTACCCGTTGCGCCCGCAAATGCAGCAACTGGTTTACGGCGCTATCCTTGAGTGATGCCCCTATGGATCCCGATCACAATTGCGGCGGCGTTCCTGCAGAACCTGCGCTCGGCACTTCAGCGCCAGCTGGCGCGTGACCTCACCGCCACCAGCGCAACCTATGTGCGTTTTTTGTTCGGCCTGCCCATCGCACTGATCTACCTTGCTTTGCTTTACGTATCGCTCGACGCTGAGTTCCCACGCCCCACGCCTGCGTTCTATATCTATACGACCATCGGCGGTGTCGCGCAGATTGTCGGCACCGTCCTGCTGGTCACCCTTTTCACGTTCCGCAATTTCGTGGTGGGGACGACCTACTCCAAAACAGAAACCGTTCTGACGGCCATATTCGGCATTTTCGTGCTGGGGGAGATCGTCAGCCCCGTGGCCGGTCTTGGTATTCTCGTGAGCCTAGCCGGAGTTGTTGCAATTTCGGTTGCCCGCACACAGGTGACACCCGTTACGCTTCTGACCTCTTTCACCAGCCGCACGGCATTGATGGGAATGGGCTCCGGGGCGGCTTACGGGATCGCCGCCGTTTGTTATCGCGCGGGCTCTCTCTCGCTGGAAATGGACGGAGCGCTGTTCCCGGCAGCGATCACGCTGGCGGTTGTGCTTTCCATCCAGACGGTGCTCATGACGGTATGGCTGATCTGGCGGGACCGCCCTTCCCTTCTTGCCACGCTGCGCAACTGGCCAGCGTCGCTCGCCATTGGCATCGCAGGCGCGCTTGGGTCGATTGGCTGGTTCACCGCCATGACGCTTGAGAATGCGGCCTATGTGCGCGCGCTGGGACAGATTGAACTTGTTTTCACCTTCGCGGTGTCATGGATATGGTTTCGTGAGCGGGCCAACGGGCGCGAGATCACCGGGGCGCTCCTGATAATCGCGGGCCTCGTGGTGCTGGTTCTGGGGACTTAAGCGTTCACACCGGCACGTCGCCCGCGACCGTGGTTCTATGCATCACGCGCAAGTGTCCGTCATAGCCACCTTCTGCGATATGAAGACAACAGCGATTGTCCCACATGATGAGCATGTCCTGACGCCACTTGTGCCGATAGACGTACTTGTCTTTCACCATGTGCGCGTACAACTCGCCAAGCAACGCTTGCGCCTCTGTCTCGTCCATATCCTCAATACCGATTGTGTAGGTCGGGCTCACAAAGAGCGCCTTGAGACCCGTCACAGGATGAATGCGCACCAACGGATGGGCTTGGGTGGTCTCGGCTTTCGTCGATGAAATTATTTTCATCGTTCGCTTTTCTGTTTCCTGCGCAAACAGCCCGTTTGATCCGTAGGGAAGAATAGCGCTGTGAATAGCCATCAGCCCTTCAAGCCGCTGTTTCACTTCATCGGAGAGGTCATCATGTGCACGGGCCCCATCCGCATAAAGCGTATCGCCTCCCACCGGCGGCGTAACCTCAGAATGCAAAATGGTCGCGGCGGGCGGTGCCTCCTGAAAACTCCAGTCTGAGTGCCAGCCTGCCCCGAAATTGGTAGCAGTCTCATCAGGCTCCCGCCGCAGTTCCAGAACGTGGGGTCGATCGTCCATTGGCTCAATGAATGGGTCCTCGCCATAGCTGCCAAACTGAAGCGTGTAGGCCTCAAGCTCGTCCAGCGTGAGAGGCTGATCGGGAAAATAGACAACACCATGCTCCGCCCAGGCACGCTTTACCTCTTCAAGCGTTTGTTCGGAAAGCGCGTGAGACAGATCCAGACCTGTGACAGCCGCCCCAAAACCTGCCTCATGCGGCGTCACGTCTATGGTTTCGTACATCCCGCTCATCGTATCCTCCAAATCTTCTGCACAATCAGACAGACCTTTACTACCCTGCCATACTATTCAGTCGGCTAGCGATACTTGCCTCAACTTCCGAATAAACATCACTCTTGAAATTTTGGCCTGGGCACCTCACATTACCGTTCATTCCTGAACAAGGAGAGAACCTTAATGAACACCAGAACAGACTGGAACCTGTTCCGCACCTTCCTTGCAGTGGCGGATGCCGGGTCGCATTCGGCGGCCGGTCGCCGGTTAAAACTCAGCCACGCAACGGTCGGGCGGCATATCGCTGAACTTGAACGGTATCTGAGCCAAAAGCTATTCGTGCGGGATACGGACGGTTATTCCCTGACGCCCGCAGGCGAACATCTGAAACAAGAGGCTGATCTTATGGCCTCGGCGGCACTTCGGGCGGAGCGCGTTGCCGTGACTGAGGGAGAAAGCCCCAAGGGCACGGTGCGCGTGTCCACGGCCGCCACCCTGGCGGGATACTGGTTGATGCCACACATGGCCACCTTCCACAAAGCTTACCCGGACATTGAGGTTGAATTTGTTACCGATGCGTGGCCTGCCAGCGTGCGACGACGCGAAGCCGATATCGTCATCCGATTATATGGGCCGGGACAGGAAAATCTTGTTGGTAAAAAAATTGCTCGTGCAGGCGTTGCATTCTACGCATCAAAAAAATATGTCGGGAAAAGTGGTATTCCCGGTTCGCGCGAGGAATGGGCCTCCCACACGGTGATCGGGTTTTCGGGTGCCGCCGCCGAAACCGAGCTTAACCGGTGGTCGAGCCATGTGACCCGAGCAGCCCCGACATGGCTGCGCTGCTCTTCGATGGCAGACCAACTTCGCGCGGTGCAAGACGGCATCGGCATCTCTGTTTTCACCTGTCTGATCGGTGATAGCTACCCTGACCTTGTTAGAATTTCCCCAGAGAAGCTTTTCAGCGCTACAGACATTTGGCTGCTTGCTCATCCCGATCTTCGCCAGACAGAACCCGTCTCCACCGTGTTCGACTTCATTGCAGACCGGGGTAAACGAGATAGAGACTATCTGCTGGGCAAGGTCACGTAGGGGAAACCATCCGACTATTCAACCGCGAACATACAGTCGGATCAACCGCGAACATACAGTCGGACAAAAATGTACCGTCGCTTTGCAAACCGGCGTTCTATATTCCTGCCACCCGTTTGAACAACAGCCGGAGACAAAGATGGCGCTTCCTTCCGCTTTACAAAATTCTCTCGAAATTCCTGTCGTGGGAGCACCCTTGTTTCTTGTCTCCGGGCCTGAGCTGGTCATTGCCCAGTGCAAGGCAGGTATTGTGGGATCTTTTCCTGCACTCAATGCCCGCCCGGAGCCGGTCCTTGAAGAATGGATCGTTCGGATTAAAACAGAGCTTGCAGCGTACCAAGCGGCTAACCCTGACAAAAAAGTCGCACCGTTTGCGGTTAACCAAATCTGCCATGCGTCTAACGACCGGCTGATGCGTGACATGGAGATGTGTGTGAAGCATGAAGTGCCGATCATCATCACCTCTTTGCGTCCACCGGCAGAAATCGTGGAGGCCGCACATTCGTATGGCGGTGTCGTGTTCCATGATGTCATCAACGTCCGGCACGCAAGGAAAGCCGCTGAGCAGGGCGTGGACGGCCTGATCCTTGTTTGTGCAGGCGCTGGGGGCCATGCGGGCACGCTCTCGCCTTTCGCTCTGGTTCGCGAGGTCAAGGAATGGTTCGAGGGAACGATATTGCTGTCGGGATCCATCTCGGATGGTTTCAGTGTTGCCTCAGCCCTGGCACTGGGCGCCGACCTTGCCTATATCGGTTCGCGCTTTATCGCGACTGCGGAGGCCAACGCAGACGCCACCTACAAAGAGGCCCTGGCAAAGTATGCGGCTGACGACATTATTTACTCCAATCTTTTCACCGGTATTCATGGCAACTATCTTGCTCCCTCCATTGCAGAATCTGGACTTGACCCAAAAAACCTGCCGCAAGCCGACAAGAGCAAGATGAATTTCGGTTCCGGAGGAAACACGAAGCAAAAAGCCTGGAAGGACATCTGGGGCTGTGGTCAAGGCATTGGCCTTATCAAGGATGCACCGCCTGTCGCCGAGCTTGTGGACCGTATGAAGGCCGAATTTGACGAAGCCAGGGCCCAGTTCAACACGAAAGCCGGTTGAAACACCGGACTAACTGGCAAACCCTCATGAGGACTTCTCGGTTTCCGGCTTCTCTCTGAAGGCCCTACTCGCATTGCGGCTTTACTAATAGAATCTCTCTAAAATACATATTTTAGCTATTCTTGCCGGGTCGTGAGGAACAAGATGCGGATTGTTGAACAATCTTTGCGGGAGCAGATGAAATTCTCTGATCGAGAGATCGAGAAACGAAAAGCCCTGTTTGATCTCACGGATTCTGATGTCGAAGCTCTGCGTTCCTGCCACCCCATTGTGGTGGACCGTCTGGAACAATTGATCGAAGATTTCTACGCCCGCCAAATTGATGATCCGGAAATTGCCCTTATCATCGGGGATTCAGAAACACTGTCGCGTCTGAAAGGCGCCATGCGCAGCTATATTGTAGAACTGTTCAGTGGCGTTTATGACAATGATTATGTGAATTCCCGGTTGCGGGTGGGTAAGGTCCATTGGTGCATCGGGGGTTACACCGAAATTCTTTCTCTCTGCTTTGCGCAGACTGGATGTTGTGCTGTGTACAGCTATCGGGGAAGCGACTGAAAAACCCATTGAGTTTCACGCTCGAAGAGAAGCTATTCAGAAAATTCTCTTCTTCGATTCCCAACTGGTATTCGACACATATATCAATGCGCTCAGTGCAGAAGTCACTGTTGCCAAGGAAGAGGCGGACGAATATGCCAGAGGGCTTGAAGAACAAGTTGCCAAGCGAACCAACCAACTCAAGGAACTTTCGTTAACCGATGAACTAACCGGTGTGAGCAACAAACGCGCTTTCAACGATCACGCCAACCGGGAGATGTCGACAGCTAACCGTGTCAAACATGAACTGGCGCTTCTCTTCATAGACATAAATGATTTCAAGCTGCTCAACGACACACTCGGCCATCAGGCTGGCGACGATTTGCTTTACAATGTCGCCCGGCAACTCCAGAAAACCGTTCGCGATGGCGACATCGTATGCCGCATTGGGGGAGATGAGTTTTGTGTTTTGCTGCCCAATACCGGCTACCGTGATGCCGCAAACCTTGCCGAGCGTTTCGCCAGATTAATGCATGAAGAGGCGGCCGTCCCTGTCGGGGCCAGCGTTGGCATCGCAGCTACCGGCCCAAACATATTCTGCTCCGTCGAGGAATTACTGAAAGCCTCTGACGAAAACATGTACCGCGCGAAACAGCAGAGCAAAAAATTAAGCCAGCCAGGCATGGTTTACGTTGACGATAGGCAGGAGCCAGCCAGCATCTCCAATACGCCGACTATTGTCGATACTACCTGCGCCGATAACGCTCCCGTTTTGATGACCCAGAATGCAGATTGAGCCGCCCGGTTTCATGACCTGACACGGCAATCCGTCCTCATTTGTATCGCATTTGGTTCTGGGACTATCTGGGTGTAACACCGGTGACAATCGGTCGCCTGCGGTCCACCTCGCCTCAGCGCGCCAATGTGCTATATCATAGCCTGACAAATCATTCCCGCGCTGTCATCTTGCTTTACCCTCTCTTACGCGCCACGCTCAAGCGGAGAACACTCCATGTCCCAGGCTGCCTCTACAGACGTCCAGACCAACCCCAAGCTACCCCCGTTTAACTGGGAGGATCCGCTGGGGCTAGACGATATGTTGAGCGAGGAGGAGCGGCTGGTGCGCGATGCGTCCCGCGCCTACTCCCAGGACAGGCTGATGCCCCGCATCATTGAGGCGAACCGCCACGAGACCTTCGACCGGACGATTATGAATGAGTTGGGAGAGCAGGGGATGCTGGGCAGCACCCTCCCGGAAAAATACGGGTGTGCCGGTCTCAACTATGTGAGCTACGGACTGGTCGCGCGCGAGGTCGAACGGGTGGACAGCGGATATCGCTCTGCCATGAGTGTGCAGTCCAGCCTGGTAATGCATCCGATCTATGCCTATGGCAGCGAAGAACAGCGGATGAAATATCTGCCCAAACTCGCAACCGGCGAATGGGTTGGTTGTTTTGGTCTCACAGAACCGGACCACGGCTCTGACCCGGGCTCAATGATTACGCGGGCAAAAAAAGTTGATGGGGGCTACTCGCTCTCAGGTGCCAAAATGTGGATCACCAACGCGCCCATCGCAGACCTCGCCATTGTGTGGGCGAAGACCGACGACGATGCCATTCGCGGTTTCATCGTGGAGCGCGACTTCAAAGGGTTCGAGACCCCGAAGATCGAAGGCAAGATGTCCCTGCGCGCCTCCGTAACCGGCTCGATTTCGCTGGATGAGGTTTTTGTGCCGGACGAAAACCTGCTGCCGAACGTACGCGGCCTTGCCGGGCCGTTTGGCTGTCTCAACCGGGCGCGCTACGGCATTTCCTGGGGTGTGCTGGGTGCTGCGGAGTTCTGCTGGCACGCGGCGCGCACTTACACGCTAGAGCGCAAACAGTTTGGCCGTCCGCTCGCTGCCAACCAGCTTATTCAGAAAAAACTCGCCGACATGCAGACGGAGATTACGCTTGGCCTTCACGCGTGCTTGCAGCTTGGCCGGATGTTTGATGCCAACCATGCAGCACCTGAAGCGATCTCTCTGATGAAGCGGAACAATTGCGGCAAAGCCCTCGACATTGCCCGGGTCGCCCGCGACATGCACGGCGGTAATGGCATTTCAGATGAGTATCATGTGATCCGCCACGTGATGAACCTGGAGACCGTGAACACGTACGAAGGCACGCACGATGTGCACGCGCTTATTCTCGGCCGGGCGCAAACGGGCATTCAGGCATTTTTCTGAGAACCATGCGCCCTCCTTTGACGATCAGTCGACATAAGGGCCATGGAGCCCTTGTGGGTCGCCACGATATTGCTGTTGTGATTGACGTTATTCGGGCGTTCACGTTTGCCAAGACGGCATTTGATGGCGGGCTTGAGAAAATTCTGCTGGCGGAAACAGTTGAGCAAGCCCGCTTGCTGGCTGATGCCCATTCCGGCGCTATTGTGGCCGGTGAGGTTGACGCGCTTCCCATTGCGGGTTTCGATGTCGGTAATTCTCCCGATCAGATCGCCCGGAAAGAACGCGGCGGCGGGGTACGGGGGAGAACGGTCATCCACCGGACGACCAACGGCACGCGGATGGCGATTGCAGCTCTTGAACATGACGCAAACGTTCTCGTTACGGGCCTCAGCAATGTGCGGGCGACGGCGGCGTACATTCGTTCTCTCCATGGAAATGGGGCCCGCAGCCTGCTCCTGATTGCCACTCACCCTACGGGTGATGAGGATGTTGCCTGTGGCGACCATCTTCTCCATCTCCTTGGCCTGCCAGGCGGGGTGAGTGAGGCGGTCGCAGTCGCGCGAACAAGGCGTGCAGAGGCCGCAGCTAAGTTTCTGGACCCGAAGTTTCCCGCCTATCCTGCAGAAGACATGGCCCATGTTCTGCGCTCTGACCCGCCGGATTTCGTTATGATCGCAGGTGCTGAGGACGGTGTGCCAGTGGTAAGACGTATCCCTGTCTGACTTATGAGGATGGAGGGTGTGAGCGCTATTGCCTCTGGAACACGCCGCTAAGCAGCTCAACAACCCGCGCAATATCGTCGTCCGCCATTGCGGTGCCTGACGGCAGACAGAGGCCGCTTGTGAACAGGCCATCGGCGGTTCCAGACCGTATGGCGCGGGCCTCACGGAAAACCGGCTGGCGGCTCATGGGCATCCAGACGGGTCTGCATTCAATGTTTTCCAGCTCCGCAAGCCTGCAAATTTCTCCCGGCTGCGTCGAAATCAGAGACGGATCCAGGGTCAGGACCGTCAGCCAGCGATTGGATGTTCCATACTCCGCCTCGGGCATCATTGTAACGCCTTGCACAGCCCCAAACGCATTAGCGTAAATGTTAAAAATTTTACGTTTGCGGACAACTCGCTGTGACAACACGTCCAACTGCCCAACGCCAACGGCAGCACAGAGGCTGGGCATACGGTAATTATACCCCGTCTCCGTATGCTCGTAGTGAATGACCGGCTGCCGGGCCTGCTGAGAGAGATAGCGCGCACGGGCGATCAGCTCCTCATCGTCGCTTGCCAACATACCACCGCCGGACGTGGTGATAATCTTGTTTCCGTTAAAGGAGTAGATCGCCATTTTGGCGCCCTTGCCAGCGTGGCGGTCTTTGTAACGGGTGCCCATCGCTTCCGCCGCGTCCACGACCACGGGAACTTCGTAGAGATCACAAAGCCTGACTATCTCATCGAGATCACACGGCTGACCATAAAGGTCCACCGGGATGACGGCTTTGGGCAAACGGCCCTCTTTGTCCGCCTTGTCCAGTGCTGCTGCCAGCAAGCCTGTATCAAGGGTCCATGTATCGGGAGACACGTCGATAAATACCGGGGTCGCGCCGCGATAGGCAATTGGCGACGCTCCTCCGATAAAGGTGAGGTCTGCAACCCAGACCTCATCCCCCTGCCCCACGCCCAGCAACCGCAAAGCAATGTCCAGAGCGCCGGTGCCACTCGACAGAGCAGCCGCTGCACGGTGGCCGGTCAGGTCGCAAAATGCCTTTTCAAAACGGTCAATCATCGGACCCGCAGGGGCAATGAAATTGCTGTCAAACACCTCTCCAACCAGCTCGCGCTCGCGGCCCGACATGTGAGGAGGGGATAGGAAAATTCGTTTCTGTTTACTCATGTTCCCCTCTCCCCTGCGGGAACACCCATGACAGTCTGCCCCGCTGCAACATCGTGCAGAACCACTGAGCCCGCCCCCACGATCACATCCGCCCCCAGGGTGACGCCGGGAACAATGGTCGCGCCCGCTCCTACAAAAGTTCGTCGGCCCACAGTGACCCCGCCCGCGAGGGTCACCCCAGGGCCGATGTGAGCAAAGTCTTCCACCACGCAGTCATGGTCGATTGAGCACGATGTATTGACAATCACATGACGCCCGATGGTCGCATCCGGCTGGATGACCGTCCCTGCGCAAACAAGGCTCCCCTCGTTTACCGTTACAGAGGAATGAACGATGGCATGGGCGTGCCGGGCAACCACCCAGTGCGCCGGAAGGGCCGACAGCCCTTCGCGCAACGCATTATTTCCGATCGCAATAAATGCCTGGCGCGGTTCATCTTCCCACCAGCCTGCATCGGGGGTCAGACCCAGAATTTCCGACCCCAGAAGGTTTTGGCCGACCTTTGTCGTGTCATCGTCATAGATGCCCGCAATATTTTTTCCCATGGTCGTCAGGGTTGCGATTACGACTTTGGCGTGCCCGCCACCGCCCAAAATCCAAATGCCGCTTGTCATACGTCCGCATCTCCTGACCGCTTCGCCGCCGGTATCCGCCCCTTCGACAATCCCGCCTTCACGTGGTCATCAAATCTTGGCATTGTTTCATAGCCCTCGGCGCTGATGCCATCACGTGATACCACGCGCCATACGGTCAAGAACAATATCTGCATATCCCCCCAGAAGGACTGACTATCAACATAATGTACATCAAGCTTAAAGCGTTCCTCCCAGCTTTGCGCATTACGTCCATTGACCTGGGCCAGCCCGGTCAGCCCCGGGCGCACCTCGTGCCGGCGCGCCTGGCAATCCAGATAGAACGGCAAATAATCTGGCAATAGCGGCCTTGGTCCGACCAGGCTCATGTCGCCGCGTATAATATTCCAAAGCTCAGGAAGTTCATCAAGACTTGATGCGCGCAGAAACCGCCCGAGCGCCGTCAGCCGCTCTTCATCCAACAATGGACGGCCTTGCCTGTCGTGGGCATCGCGCATGGTGCGAAACTTGACCAGTTCAAAAGGCCGGGTGTCCCTGCCTGAGCGAATTTGACGAAACAGAACCGGGGAGCCCATGGCATATCTGACCGCGCATGCAATCAAGCCCATGGGAAGAGCCAGTAGAAGCAACAGGCTGCTCGCTGCCACCAGATCAAATATGCGCTTCCAAACCGGAATACCAAACCTCCCACAGCTTCTACGATTGCTAGAACGTCACCCTACCTGATTTAACGCGGTCATAATCCGCCCGGGCCATCATCATGGTTAGTTCTTCCACCCCGACAGAAGCGGTCCAGCCAAGTCTGGTTCCAGCCTTTGACGCATCTCCCAACAGAGTGCCTGCCTCAATGGGCCGGAAAAACCTCGGGTCAACGTCAACAATTACCTTGCCTGACTTAACGTCCACTGCTTTGGTCTGTCGCCCGTCGCCCTGCCATTCCAGATGAATGTCCAGCGCCGATGCGGCAGCCGTTATAAACTCCCGAACCGTGACGGTACGCCCTGTTGCCAAAACAAAGTCACCGGCTGTTGATTGCTGAAGCATTCTCCACATGCCATCCACATAGTCACCAGCAAAGCCCCAGTCACGTTCGGCCTCGACATTTCCGACGCTTAGGCGCTCTTGTTCGCCAAGTGCTATCCGGGCGAGGGCCAGGGTCACTTTTCGGGTCACAAACGCCTCTCCCCGCAGGGGCGATTCGTGATTGAAGAGAATGCCCGATGCCGCAAACTGACCATAGCTCTCGCGATAATTCACGACAAGCCAGTGGGCGAAAAGTTTAGCGGCCGCGTAGGGACTGCATGGGCGAAAAGGCGTGCTTTCATTGCCGGGCACCTCATGGGCTTTCCCAAACATTTCCGACGTGGACGCCTGGAAAAACCTGGCGGGAGCCCCTAGCTCTCTGAGGGCCTCAAGTATGCGGGCAGGGCCCATACCGCCTATGTCTGCGGTCTCAAGGGGGTGTTCAAAAGAGGTGCCAACGAAGCTTTGTGCCGCCAGATTGTAGATTTCGTCCGGGGCAGCCCGCTCAATGGCGAGCCTGGTGCCGGCATACTCCGCCAGGTCCATCAGAACGATCTCAACATCCTTGTGAATGCCAAGGGCCTCCAGGCGGGCGGTACTGGCGAGGGTGCCGGAACGGCTGGTCCCGACAACATCATAGCCCTTTTCAAGAAGCAATTTGGCGAGATAGGCACCATCCTGCCCCGAAATGCCGGTAATCAGTGCCGACTTACCCATGCTGCCCGAGACCCCTCACCCAATCATCGCCGTCTATCGTTCATGGCCCCTCATAGCATGGAGAACACCCGCCAAAACAGGGTTTTATCGGCATATTACGGGTGGCATCCATGGTGCAGACCAATGGCCGAAGAAGTTGAGATCAATCTACAAAAATGGCTGGGGCGGCAGGATTCGAACCTGCGCATGCCGATACCAAAAACCGGTGCCTTACCACTTGGCCACGCCCCAGCAGAAGCGCTTGCACGCCTTGCCGACAAGCACATAACTCGAAGCGCCGTGTCGTGCAAGTTTATAGAGAAAATCAGCCAAATTTTTGTATTCAGGGGGATTTTCCCCAAGCCCGTGAAAAGTGCCGTTTTCCGGCTTGGAGTGATATGGCGGTGTTTTTGGTGGTGCATGGACACCGCGTGATGAGCAATGCGGGGCCATCATATCGACACTGATAGCCGACAATCGTGCTGCTCACATGCTCCCTTGAAACAAGAAGCCATGTTTCCCTCTATCGAGGATTTCGCCCTGAGAATACCCAGCTTTTCATGATTACAAAAGTTGACAACGGCACCAGTATAACCGCCAAAAAACTACCCAGCCAGTAGCTGTATCCAGCCCAGGAAACAGCCCATACCATGCCCCCTACCGAAATAATGATATTTGTCACATGCAGAACAATGAAACGACCCAGCTCAATTTTCAGGTTCCCTTTGGAGCGAAAAGTAACTCTGCGATGTCCAACAAAGCTCAATGGTGTTGCCGTTGCATAGGCAAGTGCACTTGACCACACCGCTCCAATAGACAAAAAATCTACGTACAACATGACTGACAGGACGTATACTAGACTCGAAAGTGCACCCACGCCGACGAATCGAAAAAGAAGTTCGGGAAGCGCCTTCCCAAGACGAATTTTCTTCAAAGAAAACATCATAATGTGCTGGTTGGTTCTCTGCCACTTGGGGGGAAGCCATGTTTTGTAGCAACCATATAATATTGGGCCCCAAAAGGGAGCCCACCCAGTGCATCATCTATTTTTTCGAGAAACGTCGTTTTTGGCGGTACAGACAAGATCGTTCGCGAAACAATTTCGTCACTACCTGCCTCTCGAAAAACTTCCTTTAACTTCCTTGCACTGAGTAATACTGCATCCGCATCAAGTGCACATGTGTTTACCACTCTCCTCGTTACAGGGTTGTACGGATTGTGCTCAATTACCAAGCTAATTCCCCCCGGCCTGAGCACTCGTAGCATCTCCCTGGCTAGGGCAATCCATTGTGGAGGTGGGACATGATGAAAAACGCAAATTGCGATAGCAACATCAAATTTTTCGGCTTCAAATGGCAACTGATCACCATCATAGGTATCGTATAAAATTTTCGGATGTGCAGCCCGTGCCACCTCGATTGAGGTACTAGATACATCTACTCCGTTTATCGACTTGAAGTCATTTTCCAGCAGGGCGTGAATTTTTCCAACGCCACACCCCACATCCAGCAACCGCATCGCCCGAGGTTCGCGTCTTGACGATTGCAAGAGCCGTTTGATAAGCCGAGCTTTGTGGTTAGTGAAAAAATCATGGTTTGCACCGTATTTCCCAAGAACACCATCTATGTTCTCGGAGTATTTTTCCGCATGCTCATCAAATATATCGGACATAAGAAATCCCATCAAACCATTGCTGCCAAATGGCTGTCATTCAAGCCTGTTTACCAGACCTTCCATGGAGCAACACCATCTGCCCATAGTTTTTCTAAAACCTCTCGTTCGCGCATAGTGTCCATTGGCTGCCAAAAACCTCTGTGACGAAAAGAACGCAGCTCTCCATCTCGGGCGATACGTTCGAGTGGGTCACGTTCCCAAATTGTTGCATCCCCATCAATGTAATCTATAACTTTTGGAGATAAGACGAAAAAACCACCATTTATCAGCGTGCCCTCGGCATCTGGTTTTTCCGAAAACTCGGTAACCTGGTCACCTTCCGTTGCGATAACGCCAAATCGCCCGGCTGGAGAAACCGTTGTGACTGTAGCAAGGCCATCATGGCCATTATGAAATTCTATTGTTTTGGCTATATCAACGTCAGCGAGACCATCCCCATACGTGAGGCAAAACGCTTCTTCATCTTTCAGCCAGGGTGCAACACGCTTGAGCCTACCACCAGTCTGCGTATCCAACCCAGTTTCAACGAGGGTGATGCGCCAAGGCTCCGCCCCATCATACTGAAAGTCCATACCTGCATTTGACAGATCAAAGGTCACTGCCCCGGCGGCGTGCAGTGCGTAGTTTGCGAAATATTCTTTGATAACATAGCCGCGATATCCAAGGCAGATGACAAACTCCCGTACACCGTGAGCATCATAAGTCTTCATAATATGCCAAATGATTGGCATATCCCCGATGGTTACCATTGGTTTCGGGCGGAGATGGCTTTCTTCGGCGATGCGTGTTCCGCGTCCACCGGCGAGAATGACCGCTTTCATTTTTTATTCTGATCCGCTTTCAAGTTGATGGTTCGCTCTATAATTGTGAGTGGGCGCACCCGCACCTGGTCGTAGATACGCCCGACATATTCTCCAACGATACCAATGAAAATTGCATTCAACCCCACTGATACCAGTAGCAAAATAGTAAGGGTAGCAAAGCCGGCCGGCCAAGACTGGCCAGCGACAAAATAAGCCAGCACGTAGTAGAGAGAAATTACAAACGCCACAATTGAAATCAGCACCCCGGCAAAACTAGCTAGTCTTAGTGGTACGAGGGAGTGATTTACAATGCCGTCGGTAGCAAAGCCGGTCAACCGTCGCAGAGGGAATTTGCTTCTCTCAAACTGGCGTGCGAGTCGATCATACTCTATCCCGACTTGCCGCGCGGCTAGAGAAGAAATAAGCCCGCGCGTATATGGCCAAGCGTCGTTAATCTCCGCCAATTTATCAATAACGGAACGGTCGACAAGGCGGAAATCGCCTGCGTTCTCTACAATGTTATCGTCAGAGATAGCGCTCACAATTTTGTAAAACAGCCGACGCGCTAGTTGCAATACCCAGCTCTCTTGCCTACGACGCCGGATTCCCACGACGACATCGTGACCTCTTTCCCACTCGTGCAGAAAATCCGGGATAAGATCCGGTGGATCCTGGAGGTCACAGTCCAACTGGATGGCAGCACTGCCTGAAGAATGGCGAAAGGCTGTAAGTACCGACCGCTGAAATCCAAAATTTCGGGCGAGCCTGATGACTTTTACATTTGTGTCACGCTCAGCCAGTTTTTGAAGTTCGGTTTCAGTGCCATCTTCACTGTGATTGTCAGTAAACAGAATTTCATATCGGTAACGATCCTTCATGGCCTCAAACTGGGCGACCACAGCATCATAGGCGGGTAGGATATTTCGCTCTTCGTTGTACACCGGAATTAGAATGGATATTAGTGGAAGAGAATGTTGGTCTGCCGCCGCCATAGCTCATCCCTCTAATATTTTGAATTCGGGTAAAGGCATAATAAATTTGGATTTCAAGCCGCGCGCACGGAGTTGTTCTATAATTGGTTTGGCATAATGCCACGCCAAAAGCACAACGAAGTCGGGTTGTTCCTCGATGAGAATAGAATTTTCCACAACGGGTATGTGGCGACCAGGCAGGAGCATTCCCAGCTTCAGGGAAGCAGGCTGCTCCGCTAAATAAGGCATCAGTTCGGGCGTCATACCGCAGAAATTCAACAATGTCGAACATCTACCCGGGCATGAGTTTCCGACGAAACGCAGCCCATCGCGGCGCGCCCTGTATGCCATTTCCATGAGATCATCACGAGTTTGATAAGCACGGCTGCGGAATTCTTCATACACTTTGGCACGCCCAAGTCCAAATTCCTCTTCAATTTTCAAGAGGGCTCCCACTTCACCAGAAATAGGCCGCTTTCCCCGCTTGCAAACATAGGCGCGAATATTTCCCCCATATCGATCTGCACGTTGGACATCAAAAACATCCAGATCGTAGAAGTCGAAGAGTGTAACGAGAGATTTCAAACTATAAGTGCGAATGTGCTCATGATAAATAGTATCATATTGCGCGGTACGAATAACATCCAACAGATAGTGGCTTTCTGTAACGAAAATACCGTCATCGTCGAGAAGCGTTGTTATGCCGCGCATCACCTCTCCAAGAGGACCCATGTGTGCAAAAACGTTCGTCGTTGTCAAAACTTTTGCCGCACCGTAATCCCGCCGAATATCCTTAGCGACTGCTTCTGTGAAGAAACTTTGAATTGTCTCGATTTGATTTTCCTCGCGGGCAATCGAAGCAATATTCGTCGGCTCAACGCCCAATGCGCGCATATTGAGTTTCTTGAAACCCGTCAGCAATGTGCCGTCGTTGGATCCGATATCAATACACAGAGACCCTTCAGCCAGGCCAATTTTAGCGACGATACCATCCGCGAATTTCTGTTGGTAACTTGCGAGCTCTTTTGTAATCCCACTGCGATAGGGGTAATCTGGCGCATAAACAACGGAGCCGTCGACTACATAATCGAGCTGTGTCAAAGTACAAGAGAGACACCGAAACAACCTGAGTGGATAAGTGATTTCCGGCTCACTCAACCGATCAGGTGTTAGCAGGCTATCGCAAAGAGGTTGGTGACCAACGTCCAATACTAGTTCGAGGTCGTGGGAACCACACACTTGGCAGTGTTCCAATTTTCCCGGCTTAACGTCATGATCAATCATCTGCGCACCCTTAGCTCCTAGCTTAGCTCTGTTGTGTGGTGCTACGCACCATACACAAAGTCAAGCGGGAATCTTAATTTGCACACACCCAATTTTCTCGCTGACCCATTTACCATAAGTGCGGGTTGCTTTGCTGAAGAACAACGTGACACAGATTAGGAATCCGGTATTATTTGAGATTCTCGCTGTGTCTGAGACAAATGGGTGTCTTAGAGGTTGACGTTCTTTAGTTTCGAATATGTGACACACCACAATAGAGCTGCCTTGTGCTCTCATTAGTTAAATATTTCCGGCATTGCAGAAACGAACGAAACCAAATTTGCGGTTCCCGCCGCAGACTTACTCCTGTTGAGAATAAATGATGGTGCGATCCTTAAACGCGGTAACCAACAGTGAACGAGGTTCCAGGTTGGATGTACATTTGGGGAGGGTCACCTTTGCGGCGTCGCTAGGGTTGCTGGCATTCCTTTATACCTCTCTTTTTATCTCGTATCTGGGCTTCGATGGAAAAAGCCGCGACGTTGCGATGTTCTTTGCAGCATCTTTAGGATTTGCTCCAATCTTTGCCATTGTTTCAAAATTTGTGTACGCCAAATCCAACACAAACCTTCACGCTACAGACATAGAAATATTTCAAGTCTGGCTTACATCCGCCGTTCTGAACGTTCTTACTGTATGGACCCTATTCCGCCCCGCCAATGATCCGTACGGGCTGGCTTGGAGTAGTGGGGCGGCAACTATTACCCTCATCACCATCGTCATAAATGCCGTTGCCTTAATCACCATTAGCATGGGGCAGAAACAGTTGTCGGGGCGCCTGCGTACTGGATTTCTGCACCGACTGTGGAACAGCCCTTTGCGGGTTCCATTCTTTGTTGGATCGTTAGCAACCACCTTATCGGTTATGTTTTGGATTACTTCTGATGGGGCTACCCCAAACCCACTTACAGGTCTTTTCACCTCTCCCCCATTCAACAATGGGGCTGGCCTCTACGTCACGTTGGCGATAGCCGTCCTGATTGTTCTCATCATTGCCTGGGTTGCAGTTGCTGAAGCGCGTATGGTTCTCAACCGTCGGGCCAGACTGCGATGGATCGGCCCTCTGGCGTTGTTTGTCGCCATTATCGGCGTTGCCGTCCTCTTTTTCGACTACTCGCTCCCCGCAGAACCACTGCACTACCTAACCAATGTCTCTCCAGCCCTACAATTACGGCATGGCGGGGTTTTGCTTGTCGATACTTTTTCTCAATACGGCCCTGGCCCTGTCGTAATGACATTTGTTGGCTTGGCCCTTGGACCCGATACGCTGGGTACCGCCAACCTTGTGGTTCAATTTCACAATATTGCCTTCATTTCGGTATGGCTAATTTGTCTGTATCGCCTCTCACCGCTCCGTCTCTCAGCCTTGATGCTGGGTGTTATTTTAGTTGCGATGCTGTTTGCTATCTGGGGGCTAGGACACAGCAACATAAACTTCGCCCCATCCATCTTAGGCTTCAGATACCTGCCTGCGTTACTCATGGTTATGGCCATATCGTGCTTGCGCCCACCAAACGTCTATTCAGTCTGGACCGGTGCAGCTTCACTTCTTGCAACCTTGTGGAGTTTCGAGGCGTTTATTGGGGCTCTTGGAATCCATTTT
>CAZNLO010000009.1:0-43251 GCA_964573935.1 uncultured Parvibaculum sp.
GATGTGCTCGACACTTGGTTTTCTTCTGGTCTGTGGCCGTTCTCAACGCTTGGCTGGCCTGAAGAAACGCCGGAGCTGGCACGCTATTACAAGACAGATGTTCTGGTTACCGGTTTTGACATCATCTTTTTCTGGGTCGCCCGGATGATGATGATGGGTCTTCATTTCATGAAGGAAGTACCCTTCCACACGGTTTACATTCACGCTCTCGTTCGCGACGAGAAGGGGGCGAAAATGTCAAAGTCCAAGGGGAATTCTATTGATCCCCTTGAGTTGGTTGATGAGTATGGCGCGGATGCACTGCGCTTCACGCTCGCGGCAATGGCCGCTCAGGGGCGTGATGTGAAGCTTGCAACGTCACGGGTTGAAGGTTATCGGAACTTTGGAACAAAACTCTGGAACGCTGCCCGGTTCTGCGAGTTGAATGAGTGCACGCGTGTGGAGGGGTTTGACCCGGCCTCCGCCACGCAGACCCTCAACCGGTGGATTGCCGGTGAAGTTCAAAAGACGTCGGAAAAAATTACCGGGGAGCTGGAGGCCTATCGTTTTAACGAGGCGGCGGGCGCCATTTACCGGTTTGTGTGGAATATATTCTGTGACCGGTATGTGGAGCTGGCCAAACCGCTTCTGCAAGGCGAAGACGAAGCGGCGAAGGCGGAGACCAGAGCCATGGCGGCCTGGGTGCTCGATCAGGCAACGCATTTGCTGCATCCGTTCATGCCGTTCCTCACCGAGGAACTCTGGCAGCGGACGGGAGAGACCGGTCCGGCGCGCGATGGTCTTCTCATGCTGTCTGAGTGGCCGTGCCCGACCGGGCTTGTCGATGAGACCGCGGCTGCGGAGATGGAGTGGGTGATCGGGTTGATCTCTGAGGTGCGCTCGGTGCGTGCGGAGATGAATGTTCCGGCGGGTGCGAAAATTCCCCTTATGCTGAAAGAGGCAAATGCGGAAACGTCCGCGCGCCTTGTGCGACATAACGGGCTTATCTGCCGGATGGCGCGTCTGTCTGAGGCTGTGACGGGCGAGGAGACGCCGCGCGGTGCGATCCAGTTTGTTGTCGGTGAAGCAACCGCCGTGCTGCCGATTGCAGATGTTATTGACCTTCAGGCCGAGATGCAGCGCCTTGAAAAAACGATGGCCAAGCTTGTGGGGGAGATCAAGAAGATCGACGGCAAACTGGGCAACGCGAAATTCATGGATAAAGCACCGCAGGCCGTCATTGAGGAACAACGCGGGCGCAAGGCCAGCGCACAGGCGGAGCACGCCAAACTCGGCGGCGCGGTGACGAGATTGAAAGACCTGGGTTTGAGATAATTTGGTGCATAAACAACGCTCCTAGGGCACAGCTACAGGAGCGTTGTTTGGTTAGGAAATATCTCGATCAGTCAAACATGATGACTGATCTTGCGAGTTCGCCCCGTTCCAGTTCCTTAAAGGCTTCATTTACATCTGTCAGCTTTATCCGCTGGGAAATCATGTTGTCGAGCTTGAGCTTTCCGTTCATGTAAAAATCAACATAGCGCGGCATGTCAACGGGGAACCGGTTTGACCCCATCAGGGATCCCTGGATTTTCTTTTCGGCCAGGAAGTCCGCACCGTGAAGCTCAATGTTTACACCGAGCGGGATCATGCCGATAACGGTGGCTGTACCTCCGCGTGCGAGCATTTTGAACGCCTGTTCCGTTGTTGCCTTCAGGCCAATGGCTTCCAGTGCGTGATGGACGCCGCCACCGGTTAATTCCATAACCTGGGCAACCGGGTCACCGTCTTTCGCATTCACAACGTCTGTGGCGCCAAATTCTTTTGCAAGATTGAGTTTTGAGCCTTGGGTATCAACCGCGATAATGCGCCCGGCTCCAGCGATGGCGGCGCCGTTAATAGCAGCAAGGCCAACGCCGCCGCACCCGATTACGGCAACGGTTTCGCCTGGAGATACTTTGGTCGTGTTGATGATGGCCCCAACGCCGGTCGTGACAGAACAGCCGATCAGAGCGGCAACATCCATGGGCATGTCCTTGCGAATTTTTGTGCAGGCATGTTCATGGATGAGCATTTGTTCGGCAAAAGAGGAAAGGTTGAGGAACTGGAACATGGGGTCTGTGCCGTTGGACAGGCGCGGCTCGTCTTCTGGCCCCCGTTGTGTTTCGGTTCCCGGGCAGAGGGACATGTGGCCTGTCAGGCAGTGCTCGCAGTGACCGCAGAAAGCGGACAGGCAGGTAATGACGTGATCGCCAACGGAGACTGTACGTACTTCCGAACCGATCTGCTCTACCACTCCGGCTGATTCATGGCCGAGCACGGCAGGAAGCGGGTACGGATAGGTTCCATTTATAAAGTGAAGATCGGAGTGGCAGACGCCGGCCGCCTTGGTGCGGATGAGCACCTCCCGTGGTCCTGGTTTGTTGATCTGGACATCCTCGATCTGGAGGGGTTTTCCAACCTCGCGCAATACTGCCGCTTTCATCTGATTTCTCCCGGATCTGTTATCAGTGACAATTGTAATTGGATCGATGGTGGCCCGCCTTGCGGGCTGGGTCAATGGTGAGATTAACCACCAGAATGAAAGGCGAGCGGCGCTGCTTTAAATCCGTTAGAGTGCTCTGTGGAACCAATTAGAGAGTCATTAATGTCACGTTTTCTCAAGGCTGTCGCCGGTGCGGTTATAGGCGTCATCATTCTGTCTTCAAACATTGTATATGCGGATTTCGAGCGCGGACTGGCCCTGTACCAGCGCGGTGATGTCACAGGTGCTGCGGATGAGTGGAAGCTCGATGCGGAGGAGGGCAATGTTGTTGCCGCCTTCCTGCTTGGGCACATGTACAAGTCCGGGAACGGCGTTGTTAAATCCGACAGGTTGGCGCTGCCTTACTTTGTGCAGGCTGGTGAGGCGGGGCACCCGGCTGCCCAGGTGCAGGCCGCGCTCTACTATTATTCCGGTAATGATGATGCAGATATTGACCAGGACTATCGCTTGGCGGGCTTCTGGTTCGACAAGGCAGCCCTGCAGTTCAGCGGTGAGGCCCAGTATTATCTGGGGGTGATGCACAGGTTGGGGCAGGGCTCTCCCCGCAACCGAGCGGAAGGTTTGCGCTGGCTGATGCTTTCTTCCAACAAGGTTTACGTGCCTTCTTTTCTCGACCTTGCGGAAATTTTTGCCAAGGGAGAAGGTGTCGTGGAAGAACCGATCAAGGCGGCGATGTACCTTGATCTGGCACGACGTTACATTTCTCCCTCCGAGGCGGAAACCGTTTCGCAGGTTCAAGACAAGCTGAAAGTGTACATTTCAGATGAGGCATGGGTGGAGGGGCGCCGACAGGCTGAGCTGTGGGCACAGGCAAATGCGGCGCGCTAGATAGCTGCTCGATGACTACCTCTTCCTCGCCTTTTGTGAGATTGCCATGAAGATTGCGGTGGGTGGATTTCAGCACGAGACCAACACGTTCGCTCCGATGCAGGCGGACTGGGAGGCGTTTGCTCAGGCGGATTCCTGGCCAGCCATGCAGATCGGGGTACCTGTATTGTCTGCGTGCGCGGGGACAAATATTCCCGTTGCCGGGTTTGTGGCCGAGGCCCGGGCTCGGGGTGCAACCTTTGAACCCCTCTCGTGGTGCTCTGCAACGCCATCGGGTCCGGTGACGAAAAGCGCCTATGAACGCTTTAGCGAAATGCTGCTTTCTCAGTTGCGAGAGGTGGCTCACAACATTGATGCCGTCTATCTAGATTTGCATGGTGCCATGGTTGCCGAACACCTGGAGGACGGCGAAGGAACGCTGCTCCAACAGGTTCGTGAGATTGTTGGGCCGGAGATATGGGTTGTCGCCAGCCTCGATCTACATGCCAATGTCACATGCGCAATGGTGGAGGCGGCGGATTTTCTGACGGCCTATCGAACCTATCCGCATGTTGATATGGCAGAGACCGGAAAGCGCGCCGCCATTGTGCTGGAGGGGCTTATCAGACGGGGGATGCGTCCGGCCAAGGCCTTTCGGAAACTTGATTTCCTGATCCCTCTCACGGGCAGTTGCACTTTGGTGGAACCGGGGGCCTCACTCTACGCGGACATTGCGGCATTGGATGATGGGGATAGCGGCGCTCAGGTGTTTGGCGCTTCCTTTGCGACAGGCTTTGCCCCGGCGGATATATATGAATGCGGGCCCTCGGTTATCGTATATGGGGAGAGCCAAATGGTGGCGGACCGCGTTGCTGATGCTCTCGCGGTAAAGATAGGTGATCGGGAGAAAGATTTTTACGCAAAAAACTGGACGCCTGAGGAAGCAATTTTTCACGCTCTTCGGGGTGCTGGGCGCTCCGGCCCTGTTGTCATGGCCGATACGCAGGACAATCCGGGTGCCGGAGGAAATGGCGATACGGTTGGGCTCTTGAAGGCGCTTGTGGATGGGGGAGCGGGACGCGTTGCGTTCGGCGTTCTCTATGACCCGGAAAGTGCTGCCAGGGCTCATGTGGCGGGGCAGGGGCAGGTGGTTGATCTGGAGCTGGGGGCAAAGACCGGAGGTGCATCGGGGGAAACGCCTCTCGCAGGCGCGTTTGACGTTGTGGCGCTTTCAGATGGCGCGTTTACTGCGTTGGGGCCTTATTACGATGGCGCGAGGCTTTCTCTTGGCCCGACCGCCTTGCTTATGCACAGGGGTGTTCAAATCGTGGTTGGGTCGAAGAAGGTTCAATGCGCGGACCGTGCGATGTTTGAACATCTGGGATGCGATCCGGCTGCACAAGATATTGTGGCTGTGAAAAGCTCCGTTCATTTCCGTGCTGATTTTGGGCAGATGGCCTCGGAGGTTCTGGTGATTGCAAGCCCTGGGCCCAACCCGACAGATCATCGCGATCTGGCGTACAGGCGTTTGCGGCCAGACGTGCGTCTGATGCCGGGAGAGATCGAGGTGTCCTGAGAGAAGTCAGACGTCCAGCTCAATCCAGATTGGAGTGTGATCGGAGGGCTTTTCACGACCACGAGGGGTCTTGTCAATATCGCAGGCGTTCAAACGGTCTGCCGCTTGTGGCGAGAGCAGAAGATGGTCGATGCGGATGCCATTGTCCTTCTGCCAGGACCCGCGCTGATAGTCCCAGAAAGTGTAACGGTTGGGCTCGGTGTGGCAGGCGCGGAACGCATCGGTCAACCCGAGGTTCATCAGTTCATAGAACTTCTCCCGGGTTTCGATTTTGAAAAGTGCATCATCGGCCCATGCTTTGGGGTCATAGCAATCATCGGGCGTGGGAATAACGTTGTAGTCGCCCGCGAGAACCAGAACTTCTTCTGCCCGGAGAAGATCTTTGACATGGGTGGTCAACCGGTCCATCCAGCGCAGCTTGTAAGGATATTTTTCCATATCGACGGGGTTCCCATTGGGCAGGTAGATGGAGGCGACACGGAGCACGGACCCATCGGTGGAAACAACCGCCTCGATATAGCGCGCCTGCTCATCGCTCTCATCGCCGGGCAGGCCTTTTGTGATGTCTTCGAGGGGAAACCTGGAGAGGATGGCGACGCCGTTATAGGTTTTCTGGCCGTGCACCGCGACATTGTATCCGAGCGCCTCGATGGCGTCGTGAGGGAAGGCATCTTCAACGCATTTCAGTTCCTGAAGGCAGACAATGTCGGGTTTGGCCTCTTCGAGCCAGCGGACGAGATTGTTCAACCGTGCCTTGACTGAGTTGACGTTGAATGTGGCGATCTTCATGAGTTTACCCCGTTCTTTTGGGGATACTCTTTAGCATGGGGATGAGATAATCCGCATGAAAATCAGATCGAAAATGAAGTGCCACAGCCACAGTTGGCGACCGCGTTGGGATTATTGATCTTGAACGCCTGGCCGATCAGGTCATCGGCGAAGTCGATCTCCGACCCGCACATGTAGATCTGGCTTGTGGCGTCAATCAGCACGGTCGCGCCCAGTTTTTCAAGGGCCAGATCATCGTCCTGGCGGGCATCGTCCAGGGTGAAAGAATACTGAAAGCCGGAGCAACCGCCGCCATTGACGGCAACACGCAGGACCGTTCCTTCCGTTTCACCCTCGATGATTTCGGCTATCCGTCTGGCCGCATTATCTGAGAGGGTGATAGGTTGGCCCGTGCCCGGCAGATCCAATGTCAGTGATTCACTCATGCTAAAGCCCTTCTGGGAATAGGGTATTGTCTGATAACATTATAACTCTTTCGTCAGCTTCGTGTAAGTAGGGGCGTGATCCAATGAAAAGAGAGGCCCAGGTGGCGATTTCCAATCCGGCGGTAACAGCGCCCTTTGCCTCCAAGGCTGCGATGACCCGTGGCAGACTGCACCGCGAACCCGAAAGTGCGACCCGAACCCCTTTCCAGCGGGACCGGGATCGGATCATTCATTCAAGCGCTTTCCGGCGTCTGAAGTACAAAACCCAGGTCTTTGTCTACCATGAGGGTGATTATTTTCGGACGCGGCTGACCCACTCCCTTGAGGTGGCCCAGATTGCACGCTCCATTGCGCGGGTCCTGGGTCTGGATGAGGACCTGGCGGAAGCTTTGGCGCTGGCCCATGATCTGGGGCACACGCCGTTCGGACATGCGGGAGAAGGTGCTCTTGACCGGTGCATGACGGACTATGGCGGCTTCGATCACAACGCGCAGACATTGCGGATCATCACCAAACTTGAAGAGCGATATGTGTCGTTTGATGGCCTCAACCTGTCGTGGGAAGTGCTTGAGGGGATCGCCAAACATAATGGTCCTGTCTTGCGGGAAGGGGAGGGAAAGGAGCATCTGCCGCGCGCGATTGCGGAGTATGCGGTAGCTCAGGACCTGGAGTTACACACTTACGCTTCAGCGGAGGCGCAGGTTGCGGCTCTCGCCGATGACATCGCCTACAATAATCACGATATTGATGACGGGCTCCGGGCAGGGCTTTTCACCATTGATGATCTTCTGGCTGTTCCGATGGTTGGAGAGGTTTTTCGGGAAGCTTTCGATGCAGCGCCGATGGCGGAGGAAGGGCGTATTATCCATGAGGCAATCCGAACCCTGATAGGGCGGATGGTCAACGACCTGATCGCCGAAACCCGGGCGCGGATAGAAGAATCCGCCGTCTCAAGTGTCGAAGATGTACGGGCTCTGGGGAGACCTCTGGTCGCGTTTTCACCAGAGATGCGCGAGAACGATGCTGCTCTCAAGGCATTTTTGTTTGAGCGCATGTACCGGCATTACCGGGTCAACCGGATGACCAGCAAGGCGCGGCGAACGGTGGAGAACCTTTTTCAAATTCTGCACGAGGAGCCGGAACTTCTGCCCCCCGAATGGCAGGCGGGATGCGATGGTGGGCAGGGCGGTGAGACCGCCCGGCAGGTTTGCGATTTCATTGCCGGTATGACCGACCGGTTTGCGATACTGGAACACCGACGCCTGTTTGATCTCAATGGGGAGGCCTGAGCTTGGGGGGGAGGCCTGAGTTGCCTCTTCCAAATGAGACTGGAAAGGAATGCGCTGCGCAGTTAAAGTGCGCTGCACTTACCCACTAAAGTGCGCTGCACTTGCCACCTGAGCGTTGAAAGACCTGACCTGAACCAGATGAATATTTTCCACCATTTTGAAGACATTGTGAGAGGTGCCCTCTCCACCCTGCAAGCGGACGGCGTACTTGGTGCCGAGACTGATTTTTCACGCGTTGGCGTGGAACCTCCGCGCGATCCATCCCATGGGGACATTTCGACGAACGCCGCAATGGTGCTGGCGAAGCCCGCGCGTACAAAACCTCGCGATCTTGCTGAAAAAATTACCGCAGCGCTTGAGGCGACCGGTTCGTTCAGCTCTGTCGGTATTGCCGGTCCGGGGTTTATCAACATGACCTTGCGGCCTGAGTTCTGGCAGACGCGGGTGGGGGGTATTCTGAGCGCGGGCACCGGCTATGGCGACAGCGAAATGGGCAAGGGAGAAAAGGTGAATGTCGAGTATGTCTCGGCAAACCCGACCGGGCCTATGCATGTGGGCCACACGCGCGGTGCGGTTTTTGGGGATGCGCTTGCCAACCTGCTGGAGAAGGTGGGGTTTGGTGTTGGCCGGGAATACTACATCAATGATGCTGGCGGCCAGATCGGCGTGCTGGCGGAGAGTACGTTCCTGCGTTACCGCGAAGCGCTGGGGGAAGACATTGGCGAGATACCGGAGGGTCTGTATCCGGGCGATTATCTGAAACCGGTTGGTGAGGCGCTGGCGAGCGAGCATGGCAAGAAGTTGCTGGGCATGGAGACATCCGCACGCGAGGAGATTGTTCGCGCCGCCGCAGTTGATGCAATGATGGACCTTATTCGCGACGACCTGGCCCTGCTGGGTATCAAGCAGGAAGTGTTTTTCTCCGAGCGCGAGCTACACCGGTCAGGAAAAATCGAAACAACCCTTCAGCGCCTCGAAGGCATGGGGCTGATTTATGAAGGCGTGCTGGACCCCCCAAAGGGCAAGAAGCTCGATGATTGGGAGGCCAGGCCACAGACGCTTTTTCGGTCCACGAATTTTGGGGATGATTTTGACCGGGCGCTCAAAAAGTCGGATGGTACCTGGACCTATTTTGCCCCGGACATTGCTTATCATCTCGACAAGTATCAGCGTGGCTACACGCACCTGATTGATGTGTGGGGAGCAGACCATGGTGGCTATGTCAAGCGTATGCATTCTGCTGTGCAGGCAATTACCAATGGTGGTGCCGCCCTTGATGTCAAAATCTGCCAGCTCGTGCGGCTGATGCGCGATGGCGAACCGATCAAAATGTCGAAACGTTCAGGCAATTTCGTCACGTTGCGCGAGGTTGTGGAGGAAGTGGGGCGCGACGCGGTGCGTTTCATGATGCTCTATCGGAAAAATGATGCGCCGCTGGACTTTGATTTCACAAAGGTGACGGAGCAGTCAAAGGACAATGCGGTCTTCTACGTCCAGTATGCCCATGCCCGTATCCATTCGGTTCTGCGAAATGCGGGCAAGGATGCTGGTCTTGAGGGGCTTGACCTGGGGGATGGCGCGCTGGCACGGGCTGATTTTAGCTGTCTTGGGGATGAGGCGGAACTTGGTCTTATCAAGCAGATGCTTCAGTTTCCCCGGGTTATTGAAGCTGCGGCTGAAGCCCACGAACCGCACCGGGTTGCGTTTTATCTGTTCGACCTTGCCTCGTCGTTTCATTCACTGTGGAACAAGGGCAAGGATGAGCCCAATTTGCGTTTTATCCTGCCGGAGCAAAGAGATGTTACGATTGCACGGCTCGCTCTGATTCGAGCGACAGGCTACGTTATTGCTTCGGGCCTTGGAGTGCTGGGCGTGGAGCCTATCGAGGAAATGCGCTGAATGGCGAATCGGGGCCGAGAGGGGGATCAGCACTATGAGCTGGATACCTCAGACGAATTCCATACCTATGACGCCACCGAGGGTTCGGGTGGTGGACGCCCCATGCTCCTGTTTCTTGTTTTTCTGATTGTTCTTCTGGGGTTCGGCGGCATTCTGTATCTTGTTTATCAGCAAGGTATGCGGGAGGGCATTCGCAATGCCCCCCCTCTTATTGAGGCAGATGAGGGGCCGGCGAAAATCATCCCCGCTGACCCCGGCGGGATGGATATTCCCAATACGGACAAGCTCATCTATGACCGGATGAACGGGAACAATCCGGCAGAGCCAGGCGTCGAGCGTCTGCTGCCACGGGCGGAAGAACCGATTGAACGGTCCCGGGTGCCGGGCGTGGCTCCTGAGGGCACGCAGCGGGACCGGGTTGAGGTTTCACCTCCGCCGCTGGATATTGTTCCTGACCCCGCAACCCGCGTGCCTGAAACGCCTTCGCAGAGCGTTGTTCCGGTACCTGTTGCACCCTCGTTGCGAGGGGCACCGAATGTTCTTCCCGGTGCTGCACCCGCCCCCGTCATTCCGGTTGAAACACCTGAAAGCGGGGAAACACCTGAGCCAGGTGCAGGTGCAACGTCGGGGAACGGAAATTTTGTGGTGCAGATAGCAGCCTTCAGAAATGCACAGCGCGCCCGGGAGGAGTTCAACAAGTTACAGGTGGCCAATCCGGACCTTCTGGGCGGATTGCGCAGCGATATTGCGCGCGCGGACCTGGGAGACAGGGGCATATACTACCGCCTGCGGGTGGGACCGTTTGAGACCAGTGATGCAGCAGGGGTTCTGTGCAGGCTTCTTAAAGGTAGGGGCCAGGACTGTATTGTTCGGGCGCGATAGGATCAGTTGGACATGACATCTGCTGCAATTTATGGCTGCGCAGGCCTGACGCTTTGTGATCGCGAACAGCGGTTCTTCCGGGATGTGCGTCCGTGGGGCTTTGTTTTGTTTGCCCGCAATATTGATACGCCGGAGCAGGTTCGCGCGTTGAGCGCTGCGCTGCGCGAGACTGTCGGCTGGCAGGCCCCTGTTCTGATAGATCAGGAGGGTGGTCGGGTGGCGCGCCTGCGGCCGCCGCACTGGCGCTCCTATCCGCCGGGTCGGCGATATGGTGAAATTTACGCTCACGATCCGGCCCTCGGGCTGGAAGCAGCAGAGCTTGGCGGGCGCCTTATCGCCCATGACCTTTTTGCGCTTGGCATTGATGTAGACTGTCTGCCTGTGCTCGATGTGCCCGTGTCCGGTGCCCATGATGTAATCGGTGACCGGGCTTACGGTGAGGACGTTGATGTAGTTTCAGCGCTTGCGCGGGCGGTGTCCAGGGGGCTGACTTCGGGGGGAGTGCTGCCGGTCATCAAACATATTCCGGGACATGGCAGAGCCGGGGTCGATAGCCACAAGAGCCTGCCCCTGGTTGATACGGCGCGAGAGGAGTTGTCGCGCACGGACTTTGCCCCTTTCAAGGCATTCTCAGAGGCACCACTGGCCATGACGGCGCATGTCATTTACAGCGCCATTGATGCCGATCAGCCGGCGACCACAAGTGCTTGCATTATCGAAGATGTTATTCGCGGTGAAATCGGGTTTTCGGGGTGTCTCATGTCAGACGACCTGTCCATGCAGGCCCTGCAAGGGGGGCTGGGGGAGCGCGCGCAGCGATCCTTTGCTGCCGGATGTGATCTGGTTTTGCACTGCAACGGAGATGGGGCCGAAATGGAGTCCATTGCGCTGGAGGTTCCTCCGTTGGGCGGAAAGGCCCTTGATCGGGCACAAAGAGCCATTCTGGCGCGCAAACAACCCGATGCGCTGGATTTGCAGGGAGTTATCCAGCGCTTTTCCGAGCTGGTCGCACCTTAAGCGGCTGATGACCTGAGAATCGGCGTATTCTCGGGCTCTCTTCGGCGGTATAATTGAGGCCATTCATCCAGCCTTTGTCGCGCGTTGGGTCCTTTGATTGAGACAGGAAATACAGACTTTGATGAGCGAGACAACACAACCCGCTGAGGCCGTGGACCCGGTAAATCCCGTTGGAGACGGGGCCGTGGTTGATGCGGATACGTTTGAGGAGGGGGGCGTGCGTTCGGCGCCACAGTCCGACGACGCCCTGGTTATTGACGTTGATGGTTTTGAAGGGCCGCTGGATGTTTTGCTGGCGCTTGCGCGGTCACAAAAAGTCGATCTGGCCAAAATTTCCATCCTGCCCCTTGCCGAGCAGTATCTGAAATTTATCAATCAGGCCAAACGGCTAGAGCTTGACCTTGCAGCAGATTATCTGGTGATGGCGGCCTGGCTTGCCTTTCTCAAGTCGAAACTTCTTTTGCCGCCGCCTGAAGTGGAAGAAGGGCCCAGCGGGGAGGAGATGGCCGCACGCCTGGCTTTTCAGCTCCAGCGTCTTGAAGCGATGCGTCAGTCCGCTGCGGAGCTGATGAAGCGGTCACGCATGGGGGTTCAGGTGTTTCAGCGCGGCGCACCGGAGGGTATTCGGGTAATGCGAACAAGTATTTACAAGGGTTCTCTCTATGACCTTCTGAAGGCCTATTCTCAGGAGCGTATTCGCGCCCTGGCTCCAACCACAATGACGTTCAAGCGACCCCCGGTGTTTGCGATTGATGTGGCGCGTAAACGGCTGGAAAAAATGTTGGGCATGATGCTCGACTGGGGTGTGATCGATGCGTTTCTGCCCGACGGCTATACGGGTGGCAAGCAACGTCGTTCGGCGGTGGCCAGCACGTTCAGTGCGGCGTTGGAGCTGGTGCGTGACGGGCATCTGGAAGTTCAGCAGGCGGACCCGTTTACGGCCCTGTTTTTACGCAAGCGTCTTACGCCGCGCGACGATGACACAGACGATGCCCCCTTGGATACAGATTTGAAAATAGAAGCTACCGGTTCAGGAGAACAGTGAGATCATGATGGACGAGCAGGTAAGTGAGATTGCAGAAGAGCCGGAAGAAGATGGCGCGGCTGGTGCGGGAGATGCATCTGGCGAAACGGCGGGTGACAATGTGACACCGTTCCCCACCAACGAAGACCACTCGGCCCAGCTGCGTATGCTGGAGGCATTGCTTTTTGCAGCGGCAGAACCGCTCGACATAGACAGCATTGCCGCCCGCCTGCCCGATGGTGCGGACGTTGGGGCGCTGATTGAAGACCTTCAGAAGCTGTATGTGATGCGAGGGGTCGTTCTGGTCCGGCTGGCTGACAAGTGGATGTTCCGCACGGCGGAGGACCTTACTTTTCTGATGGAGCGTGAGGCCGTCCAGCAGCGTCGCCTTTCGCGGGCCGCCATGGAGACGCTTGCCATCATTTCCTACCATCAACCTGTCACGCGCGCGGAAATTGAAGAAATTCGAGGCGTGAGCGTATCCAAGGGGACGATTGACGTTTTGATGGAGACGAGCTGGGTGCGCTTACGTGGACGCAGGCGCACGCCGGGACGTCCGGTCACTTACGGCACCACGGAAGAGTTTCTGGTGCATTTCGGGCTCGAAAATGTCGGCGACCTGCCCGGGCATGATGAGTTGCGCGCGGCCGGTCTTCTGGAGGCCAACCTCCCCGTTGATTTTGTCGTGCCGGTTCCTTCGGCTGAGGGGGGAGACGGGGATGGCGACTTCAGTGACGAGGAGGTTTCCGAGGAATACGGGCAGGCACTTGACGCTCACCTTGAAGAAGCAGGCATGGCAACTGAAGAGGTAAGCGGGGAAACTGAAGAGGCAGGCGAGGAAAACACGCAGGCTTGATCCCGCCAGGGTCGGTGCCTCTTGCGCTTTCCGGCGGAAAGGCCCATTTGTTCAAGAAATCGGCGTAAATCATTGATACACCGTAGTAAATCTGAGATGCTTGGGTTTGCACACAGTGAGCATATAGCTCACGGTTTTGGAGAAATAGAATGGGACAGATTGGTCCGTGGCAGATCATCATTGTGTTGGTTCTGGTTGTTTTGCTGTTTGGACGTGGCAAAATCTCGGAATTGATGGGGGATGTAGCTAAAGGCATTAAGAGTTTTCGATCTGGAATGAGCGATGACGAGCAATCAACCCCTGCCTCGTCTGATCCAAAAACCATCAACGCCCAGTCGCCTGATCCGGCCGGTGATGCTGCTAAAGACAAAACGGCTGCGAACTGACTGGCTGAGGTTTGAGGATTTGAGGGCTTATGTTCGACATTGGCTGGACCGAACTTGCGTTGCTTGGAGCCCTCGCCCTTATCGTGGTGGGGCCGAAGGATTTGCCGCGCATGATGCGGACAATTGGGCAATACACAGCCAAAATACGGGCGGCCGCCAGAGAGTTTCAGCGCAGTTTTGACGAGATAGCCCGTGAGAGCGAATTAGACGAACTGCGCAAACAAATTTCCGACATGAAGACGAATAACCCTATTAGCGCTGTCAAAGATGCCATCTCCCATCCTCTGGATGCTGTTGGCAAGGCGCTGAAAGAGCCCGAAAAAACACTGACCGGGTTGCCGGACGAAATGGTGGCTGATGCGGCGGAAGCGGCGGCAATAGAAGCTGAGCCCGCCCCCTCCGAACACCCTGGGGAACCCTTGCCTGCGCAGGAAGGCGAGAATACTCCCGCCGGGACGAAGGAAGCCGCGCAATGACCAGCGAGGAAATTGATGCCTCCCGCGCGCCGTTGCTGGAACATCTGGTCGAGCTTCGTCAGAGGCTGCTCTATTCCTTTGCAGCCATTGCCGTCACCTTTGTCGTCTGTTTTTATTTTGCGGATGATATTTTCAGGGTCCTGCTGGTGCCTTTTGAACAGGCGGCCGGGGACAAAACTGATCTCAAGTTGATATTTACCGCGCCGCAGGAATTCTTTTTCACGCAGCTTAAGCTGGCTTTGTTTGGCGCGCTGTTCTTTGCGTTTCCGGTTCTGGCGAGCCAGATCTACATGTTCGTTGCCCCTGGCCTTTACAAAAATGAACGGGGCGCTTTTCTGCCGTTCCTTCTGGCAACGCCGGTGCTTTTCCTGCTGGGTGCGTCGCTGGTCTATTTCCTCATCATGCCGCTTGCTCTGGAATTTTTTATCGGCATGGAGCAACCGGGGGGCGAAGGGCGGGCGGCGATTGAACTGGTGCCACGGGTGAGTGAGTACCTGGGGCTTATCATGACGCTGATTTTTGCGTTTGGGCTGTGCTTTCAGCTTCCGGTTCTGATGACTTTGCTTGGGCGGGCGGGATTGGTTACGGCGAGCCAACTTCGCAAGGGTCGAAAATATGCGGTGGTCGTCGTCTTTGGTGTTGCCGCTATTCTCACACCACCTGATATTATCAGCCAGGTAGGGCTCGGCATTCCAACGCTGCTTCTCTACGAGATTTCGATCTTGTCTGTGGCGCTGATTGAAAAGCGCCGACGTGAGAAAGAGGCGGCGGAAGCGGGCGAATGAAAACGGTCGTGGGCGGGTGCTCCCGCTAGACGGGTTTGGGCCATCCGCGTATACAGACCCTACTTTCCTTTGACGGTCGAGTATGCTGATTCGCGGTATGCAGTGGCCTGACTTTGTTGCCGACCAAACCTAATGTTGCCGACTAAGGGTCTTCAATGTTCGATATTAAACTTATTCGCGACAATCCCCAGAGCTTCGATGGCGGCCTTGCCAAACGAGGTGTTTCGCCTCAGTCCACCCGTATTCTGGAACTGGATGCAAAGCGCCGTGAAATTGTTGCCGCGATGCAGGAGGCCCAGTCAAAGCGCAATCTGGCCTCAAAACAGATCGGCGTGGCCAAAGGCAAAGGTGATAACGAGACGGTTGGTGCGCTGATGGCGGAGGTCGGCGACCTGAAGTCAAAAATTCAGGTGGGTGAGGAAGAAGGGCGCGAAGTGGATGCCGCCCTTCGCGATATTCTCTCCACCCTGCCCAATCTGCCACGCGATGATGTTCCTGTCGGTGCGGATGAAGAGGCTAATGTCGAGCATCACAGGGTTGGCGAGCCCCAGAATTTCGATTTTGAGGCGAAAGAACATTTCGATATAGGCGAAGCCTTGGGGCTGATGGATTTTGAAGCGGCGGCGAAAATGTCGGGCGCGCGTTTTGTCGTGCTGCGCCGCCAGCTTGCGCGGCTGGAACGGGCGGTGGGTAATTTTATGCTCGACCTGCACACCACAGAATTTGACTATCAGGAAATTGCGCCACCTTTGCTGGTGCGTGACGAGGCAATGTTTGGCACCGGTAATCTGCCAAAATTTTCGGACGATGCGTTTCGGACGGAGAATGGTTTCTGGCTGATACCAACGGCTGAAGTGTCGCTGACGAACATGGTTCGTGAAAGCATTCTGACAGAAGAAGAATTGCCGTTGCGGATGACAGCGTTCACGACCTGTTTTCGCTCGGAGGTTGGGTCAGCCGGGCGCGACACGCGCGGCATGATCCGCCAGCACCAGTTCTCCAAAGTTGAATTGGTGAGTGTGACAACACCCGACCAGTCTGCGGCGGAGCACGAACGCATGTTGGGATGTGCGGAAGAAGTTCTGAAACGTCTTGAGCTGCCGTTCCGCACCATGGTTCTGTCTACGGGAGATATGGGGTTTGGGGCACAAAAGACCTATGACATCGAGGTCTGGCTACCGGGCCAGAAAATGTACCGGGAAATTTCAAGCTGTTCGGTTTGTGGTGACTTTCAGGCGCGCCGTATGAACGCGCGCTACCGTCCGGCAGGTGAAAAGAAAACACAGTTTGTTCATACGCTGAACGGGTCAGGCCTTGCCGTCGGGCGTACGATTGTTGCCATTCTGGAAAACTATCAGCAAGCCGATGGCAGTGTGACCGTGCCGTCGGTTCTGCAACCCTATCTTGGTGGCCTTGAAGTGATTACAGCCCATGGTTAAGGCAAACCCTAAAGTGCGCTCGGGCGGTCGGGGCAAGTTGCCGCTGGAGGGGATGCGCATTCTCCTGACCAATGATGATGGCATCCACGCGCCAGGCCTGAAGGTTCTGGAGAAAATTGCCCGGACGTTGACGCAAGACATCTGGGTTGTTGCACCGGAGACGGAGCAGAGTGGTGCATCGCATTCGCTGACCCTAAAAGACCCGATGCGATTGCGAAAAACCGCGGCCCGAAAATTTGCCGTGCAGGGCACGCCCACGGACTGTGTACTGATGGCTATTCGGCATGTGATGTCAGACGCGTTGCCTGATCTTGTATTGTCTGGCGTCAACCGAGGCCAGAATGTTGCTGACGACGTGACGTATTCCGGCACGATTGCGGCTGCGATGGAAGGAACCGCCCTGGGCATTCCGTCGATTGCGCTCAGCCAGGCCTACGGTTTTGACGGGAATCGGAATGTGCACTGGGCGACGGCGGAGGCACATGCGCCTGCGATTGTTGAGAAGCTGGTTGTTGCCGGGTGGCAGAAGGGCATTTTGATGAATGTCAATTTCCCGGATGTCACGCCGCAGAATGTTGCCGGCCTGGACATTACCCGGCAAGGCAAGCGCGACCAGTCGTTGGTTAAGATCGAAGAGCGGGTGGACGGGCAGGGTAATCCATATTACTGGACCGGTTTTCAACGTATTCGCTCTAATCCGGCTGTCGGGACTGATTTACGGTCCATTTATGATGGACGCATCAGTATTACGCCGTTGCATCTCGACCTTTCCCATGGACCGGCCCGCAAGAAGCTGGCCCAGATGTTTTCGGGGTGAGGGAAACCGGGCGATGAATATCGATAATGGGGACATTGATGAACTGGAAGCCGGGAAGATACGGCTTGTTATGGCGCTGCGCCGGCAGGGCATTCGGGATGCAAACGTGCTGGGGGCGATTGAGCGGGTTGCGCGGCAAAATTTCATTGCCGGGGCGTTTCAAGATCAGGCCTATGACGACCACGCACTTCCCATAGAGTGTGGTCAGACCATTTCCCAGCCATACATTGTAGCCTTCATGACAGAAAAGCTGGAAGTGTCAGACCGGATGAAAGTGCTCGAAATCGGCACGGGATCTGGCTATCAAGCGGCTGTTCTGGCCCAACTTTGCCGCAGGGTCTATACGATTGAGCGGTATCGGACCCTTCTTGACGATGCCGTTAAGCGTTTCGTAATTCTTGGTTACCATAATGTTACCGCCATGGTGGGTGATGGTGCGAAAGGCTGGCCGGAACAGGCTCCTTTTGACCGGATCATCGTCACAGCAGCGGCGCCTGAAATTCCTCTTGAGCTGGCCAATCAGCTCAAAGTCGGGGGGATTATGGTGGTGCCGGTGGATGTGAATGGCGGGCGCGACGGCCAGCAACTGGTTCGGCTGACGCGCACGCAAGACGGTATAAACAGGGAAGATCTTCTTCCTGTGCGCTTCGTTCCTCTTGTTGAAGGGGTTGCGCGCGAAAGCTGAGAGGGCAGGACATGAAACCGGGTCTGCGTGGAGCTGGGGGAAAACAAGCGAGCTGGTGCAAAGGTGCCGCCGTGGTCTTTTTCTCAATTGGTCTGTCTGCCTGCGCCGGGTCTTCTGATCCGTGGTGGGACAGTCAGTATGACTACCGCAGCGATGGCGGTGTGTCGTCGCGCAGTGCGGCGGCTACTTCTGTTCAACGCCCCAGGGTTCGACCTCAAGCGCGTGTTCAAAACACTACTTTCCGGCAAACGTCGAGACCGGCCCAGCAGACGTCGAGACCGACTGCGCGTCCCCAACAAACGGCGTCACGAGGGGGATGTACTCACAGCGTTAAACGGGGCGAGACGGTTTACAGCATTTCAACTCAGCACCGGGTGGAGCAATCCGCACTTCGGTCTGCAAACGCTATTGGTTCGGGCAATGCACTTAGCGTCGGGCAATGCCTGAGCATTCCTGGACGCGATACGGGCACGCAGGTAGTGCGTGCTGAACCCCGTGGCGCACAAGGTGCTGCTGCACCGACCCCCCGGGTAAAACCCCAGATCGGGCTGCCACCGCCTGCAACCGGCCAATTTATCTGGCCGGCAGAGGGCCGCATTATTTCGCGGTATGGACCCAAGGAGGGGGGGCTTCACAATGACGGGATCAATATTGCTGTGCCCGAAGGCACGTCTGTTATGGCCGCCCAGAGCGGGGTTGTTGCCTATGCGGGGAACGAGTTGCGTGGTTACGGCAACCTTTTGCTGGTCAGGCATTCCAACGGCTGGATGACGGCCTACGCCCACAACGGGGAATTGCTGGTGTCACGCGGGGACATGGTGAGCAAGGGACAAACCATTGCGACAGCGGGGCGCACGGGAAGCGTTCAGACCCCCCAAATTCACTTTGAAATCAGACGCGGTTCGGAAGCGATTGATCCGCTGAAAGTCATGGCGGGCTGACTGTCGGGCTGGATGACTTAAGGTTTTTTGAGGGGCTGGCCAAGACGCCCTGCGACATCGTGAATGTATTGCCATGCAACGCGACCTGAGCGCGCACCTCGCGTTACAGACCATTCGATGGCTCCGGCGCGCAATTCCCCTGGCGAAATTTTCAGCGTGTAATACTGCGCGTAGGTCGCAACCATGTCGAGATAGTCACCCTGACCGCATTTGTGGAACCCGAGCCAGAGCCCGAACCGATCTGACAGTGACACGCGTTCTTCAACGGATTCCGAAGGATTGATGGCGGTGGAGCGTTCGTTCTCGATCATCTCGCGTGGCATGAGGTGGCGGCGGTTGGAGGTGGCGTAGAAAACCATATTGTCCGGGCGCCCTTCAATGCCTCCCTCCAGCACGGCTTTCAGTGATTTATAGCTGGTTTCGTCCCGGTCGAAAGACAGGTCATCACAGAAGATGACAACGCGGCGGTCACTGGCGCGCAAGAGACACATCAGGGCAGGCAGGGTGTCCACGTCTTCACGGTGAATTTCAATTAGGGCCAATGCGCCTGGTGTTTTTGCGTTTACGGCCCCATGAACGGCTTTAATCAGGGAGCTTTTGCCCATGCCCCGGGCTCCCCACAGGAGGGCGTTGTTGGCGGGCAACCGGTTGGCAAAACGCTGAGTGTTCTCAAGCAGGGTTGTCTTCAGCCTGTCAATTCCCAGGAGCAGGTCAATATTCACGCCCTTGACCGTCGGAATGGGCATGAGGGCTGCCGGGGTCGACTGCCAGAGGAAGGCGTCGGCAGCGTTGAGGTCAGGGGGAGGGGTTACAGCCGGGGCCATACGCTCCAAGGCGACAGCGATGCGTACCAAGGTTGCTGCAAAATCAGAATTTATGGAAATGTTACTCCCGGTCATGGCCGGGACCGTATCATTCCCGGGCGCAGCGTCAATATAGCTGGGGCAAGATGAAGGCGGATGCGGGCCTCATTTGCCCGCCGGGGAGGTTCTTGTAACTTCCCTCTAAGTCCCGGTTTGCAAAGGGCTCTTGGGCCGGTATAGTCCGCGCGAAACGTACCTTGAGCGCCCGCTGGCGGGTTGGCTCACCCTAGGAGAAATAGATGTTTATCACGCCTGCTTATGCCGAAACCGCCACCGGGGGTGGTGGTGATATATTGGTGACGATGTTTCCTTTCGTCATTGTGTTTGCGATCATCTATTTCCTGATTATTCGGCCCCAGCAAAGACGGGCAAAAGACCATCAGGAGATGGTGAGCAGTGTTCGCAGGGGTGACGAAGTGGTGACCGCTGGCGGCATTGTTGGCAAGGTCACCCGGGTTGGTGAGGCCGATGACATTCAGGTGGAAATTGCGGATGGCGTGCGCGTTAAAGTTATGAAGGGCACGCTCACCAACGTTCGCTCAAAATCTCAACCGGCGCCAAACGCCGCGAACACCAACAAAGACGGCTGAAACGCAAACAGCTCCGTTTCGCTTCAACTTATCGTTCAAAGGCGCGCTTATGCTTCGTTTTGATCCCTGGAAAATTTTTCTGATCGCTCTGGTGTCTTTCGCCAGTTTTGTCTACACGGCACCCAATCTGTTCGAGAAAGAGCAGTTGGAAGGGCTATCGGGCTGGATACCTCAGCGGCAGATCGTACTGGGTCTTGATCTGCAGGGTGGTTCGTACCTGCTTCTGGAAGTCGAAGTCGAAGCGGTTTGGAAAGAGCGGCTTGACAGCGTTGTCGATGATACACGCGCAGCGCTTCGCGAGGCGCGTATTGGTTATACCGGCCTTGGCATCTCGCAAGGGACTGTCAGTGTTCGGGTTCGTGACCTGGCGGATGCTGAACGGGCACTTGAGGTTCTTGAGGGGCTTATCGGGACGGTGAGCGGCAATCTTTTCTCTGGTCTACCGGAAGATGATATGCTGGTTGAGGCGGGTGAGGGCGGGCGAATTATGCTTACTCTCACTGAATCAGCCAAACGCGAGCGGGCACAATCGGCTGTGGCGCAGTCCATTGAAATTGTCCGTCGTCGGATTGACGAGCTTGGCACAACGGAACCGAGCATCCAGCGTCAGGGCGAGAGCCGGATTGTTGTCGAAGTGCCGGGGCTGGACGATCCAGAGCGACTAAAGGAACTTTTGGGAAAAACGGCAAAGCTTACGTTCCGTCTGGTCGATCAGTCGATGACCGCACAACAGGCGCTGACAACGCGCATTCCTCAAGGTTCGGAAATACTCTACATGCCAGAGTTTGAGCCGCCGCAACCTATTCTGGTTCGCAAGCGGATTATGGTCGGGGGCGAAAACCTGACAGATGCGCAGCCGGGGTTTGACCAGCAAACCAACGCTCCTGTTGTGAACTTCAGGTTTGATACGGCAGGTGCGCGCCGATTTGGCAAAGTAACCTCGGAGAATGTCGGAAGGCCGTTTGCGGTTGTGCTCGACAATGAGGTCATCACCGCGCCTAACATCCGGGAACCCATTCTGGGGGGATCAGGACAAATTTCTGGTGGTTTCTCGGTGGAGGAGGCCAACGACCTTGCTGTTCTGCTGCGCGCCGGTGCGCTGCCAGCACCCCTTACTATTCTGGAAGAACGATCTGTCGGGCCAGGGCTGGGTGCGGACAGTGTGGCGGCAGGTAAGATTGCCGCGATCATTGGCTTTTCCGCGGTGATTTTCTACATCACAATTTCCTATGGGCTTTTTGGTGTCTTTGCGAACATTGCCCTGATTATCAATGTCGCCATGATCGCGGCTGTTCTTTCTGTTTTGCAGGCCACGCTTACTTTGCCGGGGATTGCCGGGATTGTTCTCACCATTGGTATGGCGGTTGATGCAAACGTGTTGATTTTCGAGCGTATTCGCGAAGAGATACGAAACGGCAAGGTGCCGATTAATGCGATTGAGCTTGGATACAGCAAGGCATTGACGACCATTCTAGATGCCAACATCACGACCTTTATTGCCGCTGCAATACTGTTCCAATTGGGGTCGGGGCCGGTGCGGGGGTTTGCCGTGACGCTCGGGGTCGGGATCATCACTTCGGTCTTTACCGCCTTCGTTGTAACGCGGCTGATGGTGGCACTGTGGTTCCGCTTCAAGCGCCCCACTGAACTGGTTCTATAAAGGGTAAGATGATGTTCCGACTAAAACTGGTTCCAGCTAATACGACATTTAAGTTTCTTAAATTTCGTCTCATTGCCTATGTGATTTCGGGACTTTTGGTTCTGGGATCTGTGGTTCTATTTTCCACAAACGGGCTGAACTACGGGATCGACTTTCGCGGCGGCACAATGATCGAGATCAGCACGCCGACACCGGCTGATATTGGCGACATTCGCTCACGCCTTTCCAGGCTCAATTTCGGTGACGTGCAGGTGCAGGAATTTGGTACGCCAACGGAAGTGTTGATCCGGGTGGAACAGCAAAGTGAGGGCGCAGCAGCGGATCAAAATGTTGTTGAGCGTATCCGCGCTGAGCTTGGGGATGGTGTCGAATACCGGCGTGTCGAGGTTGTTGGGCCAAAGGTCAGCGCAGAGCTGGTGGAGGCAGGTACGCTGGCGGTGCTTATCTCCGTGTTTTTGATGCTTGTCTATATATGGTTTCGGTTTGAGTGGCAGTTCTCCGTCGGGGCTGTGCTGGCGCTGGTGCACGACGTTGCGCTCACCATTGGTATTTTTTCCATTCTTCAGCTTGAGTTTAACCTGTCGATCATTGCGGCGATCCTGACCATTGTCGGGTACTCCATGAATGACACGGTTGTTGTCTTTGACCGGGTGCGGGAAAACCTGCGCAAATACAAAAAACTCGATCTGGAGGGTCTTCTGGATAAATCGATCAATGAAACATTGTCGCGCACAGTCATGACATCGGTCACGACATTGCTTGCTCTGGGAGCGCTCTATACTTTCGGTGGTGAAGTTATTCGCGGCTTTACGTTTGCGATGATGTGGGGCGTTGTGGTCGGTACCTACTCATCAATCTTTATTGCCTCTCCGCTCCTTCTCATTCTGGGTGTAAAGAGAGACTGGAGTATTGCGGCAGGCGAAACCCCATCGACCACACCCTGAACAGCCGGTAACAGATGGAACTCTCAAATACTGACTTCGGTCGCACGCCGCCCGTTGAAGCTTATGGTGATGGCGGCTTCCGGCTGGACAAGAAGCGTGTTGAGGGATCTATGATCCTGTTGCCTGACCGGGGAATGTTTCCCTGGCCGGTTGCCTCGGTCGAGGAAATGACCCCTGCCGTCTTTCAGGATTTTGTCGATGTGCAGGGCACATTTGACTTGATTCTTATCGGCTCGGGCGAGGGGCTTGTTCTGCCACCACGCGAAACACGCGACTATCTCGCCAGTATCCCTTTTCATTTTGAGGTTATGGACACGGGCGCTGCGTGCAGGACGTATAATGTGTTGCTTGGCGAAAACCGCCGCGTTGCCGCAGCCCTGCTGGCCGTTACATGATTTTCTGAACCATTGAGGCACCCGGGGATACCCCTGGGACCTTGGCTTTTGCTATAGAAAACCTTACCCTCGTGGCAACCTGATTTTTCGATTCACATGTAGCTTCGGGTCGAAAACAAACGACGCCAACACTGGTGGTGGCGACGTATAGCAGAAGGTTCTGAAAGCCGTTTGCTGGCTCACAAAGGGGGTAAAGGCCTATGTCTGTAATTCTAGATTCCCTGCGAAACACCATCATTGCTGGTTTTGTTCTCGCAGCTCTACTTTTTTTCATGTTCCTTAATTGGGGCGGCACATTTGACCATAACTTTACAGCGTTTCTATTGCGCTGGTTCCACGTTCTCAGTGGGGTCATGTGGATTGGCCTGTTGTGGTATTTCAATTTCGTTCAGATACCCAACATGGGCAACATTCCGGACGAACAGAAACCCGCAATATCCAAAGTCATCGCACCGGCAGCGCTGTGGTGGTTTAGATGGGGCGCGATGGCGACCATTGTGACGGGGATTCTCCTTGCCGCGATGAACGGGTACCTGATTGAGGCATTTACTCTTGGGGTGCTGGACGGATTTGCCGTTGAGAAAAATATCATGATCGGTATCGGCATGTGGCTGGGTGTGATTATGTGGTTCAACGTCTGGTTTGTTATCTGGCCCAACCAGAAAGTTGCTCTGGGTATTGTTGAGGCAGACGCTGAGGCAAAAGCAAAAGCGGGAGCGACGGCCAAGGCATTCTCCCGGATGAACACTCTCCTTTCCATCCCGATGCTGTTTGCAATGGTATCTGCGCAAAATCTGGCATTCTGACAGCGCGCGATGTAAACGAGGATCGTTTAGTTCTACGGGGCCGCTTTCAACACGAAGCGGCCCCGTTTTTTTGGGCTGATAAATTTGACGACCGATCAACTTCAACATTGCATGGACCAGTTACGGCGGTTCGACCATGACAGGTATCTTTCTGTACTGTTGATGCCCGCGTCTGTGCGGGTACGTCTGTGCGCTCTCTACGCTTTTGATGTGGAGATGGCGCGCATTCCTCAAAATGTCAGCGAACCAATGCTCGGAGAAATCCGCTACCAGTGGTGGCGTGAAACGCTTCAGGAAAGGGTACCGGGTGCTGGCTCTTCCCATGAAATTGCGGGTGCCCTCTGCGAGACATTTGCTGCGTGCGGAAATTCGGTTACCGATCTAATTCCGTTGCTTGATGCTCATGCAAGGCGGCTTGGCGACGAGCCCTTCCTTACACTTGATGAGCTGGTCGGCCAGGTGGGGGAGACGGCGGAATTGTGTGTTGCGCTCGCGTTTTCACTGGTCGGAAAAGAGAGGGTGTATCAGGCGTCAAAAGACGCAATTGGAAAGATGGTTACGGCTTACGCACTGATTTCTCACGTTCGGCGTTTGTCTATCGATGCATCGCACCAGCGGCTGGGGATACCGCTGGATTTGATGTTGACCCATGATATTGATCCGCATGACGTTTTTGGTGGTGTTGTCCGCCCCGGTTTTTCAGCGGCTGTTGGAGGAATTCTGAACCATGCAGGAGCGTTGTACGAGGGCAGCCGTGCGGAATTTTTCCCGGGAGACGTTGAACCGCTTGCGTTGCTTCTTCCCACAAGCCTGACGCCTCTCTACCTCAGAAAGCTGGGACAGTCCGGCTTCAGCCTGTTTCAGCATTCCAGTGAAATTCCGGCCTTTCGCCGTCAGATGCGATATTTACGCGTCCAGTGGCAGAAGCGATTTTAGAGCGCCGGGTCCTGAGCCGCATTCCAGATCTCCAGGTCGCGAAGTGCTCGGTGGCTATGGGCCTGCTTGCGTGCACGCCCTTTCTCTTTGCCGCGAAGCCTTTTGCCGGTTTCCGGTTTTGGTATTTCAACCGCAGGAAAGAGGCCATAGTTTACGTTCATGGGCTGAAAGGTTGCGGCGTCTGCCCCGCCTGAAATGTGGGCGAGAAGGGCACCAAAAGCCGTTGTTTCGGGGGGAGGCATGGCTGTGTTTCCCATCGCTTCGGCTGCCATAAACCGGCCGGCAAGCAGGCCCATGGCGGCGCTTTCAACATAGCCTTCCACGCCGGTGATCTGCCCGGCAAAGCGGATGTCGGGGCGGGCTTTCAGGCGCAGGGTTTTATCCAGCAATTTTGGGGAGTTGAGAAATGTGTTGCGATGCAGCCCGCCGAGGCGCGCAAATTTCGCGTTGGCGAGGCCGGGAATTGATTTGAAAATTCTCTTCTGTTCCCCATGGCGCAGCTTCGTCTGGAATCCGACCATATTGTAAAGCGTGGCAAGCTTGTTGTCCTGGCGCAACTGCACAATTGCGTATGACTTCACATTCGGGTCGTGCGGGTTGGTGAGGCCTACCGGTTTCATGGGACCATAGCGAAGTGTTTCACGTCCACGCCCGGCCATAATCTCGATGGGGAGGCAGCCTTCAAAGTAAGGCGTGGTGGCTTCCCATTCCTTAAACTCGGTCTTATCCCCTTCCAGCAAAGCGTCAATGAAGGTGTTGTACTCAGCTTCGTTCATGGGGCAGTTTATGTAGTCCTTGCCCGTGCCACCCGGTCCGACCTTATCGTAGCGTGATTGATACCAGCATACATCGAAGTCAATCGTCTCCGTGTAGATGATGGGGGCGATGGCATCAAAGAAGGCCAGCTCGTCCTTGCCCGTGATTTCGCCAATGGCGGTACCCAGTGCCTGCGAAGTCAGCGGCCCTGTGGCAATGATTGTTGGGCCCCAACTTTCGGGAGGCAGGCCTGTAACCTCGCCGCGTTCAATAGTGATGAGGGGGGCGGCGGTAAGGGCTTTTGTCACACCTTCGGAAAACATTTCACGGTCAACGGCAAGCGCACTACCGGCTGGCACTTTGGTGGTCTCCGCGATCTGCATGATGAGGGAGCCGCAGCGGCGCATTTCTTCGTGAAGAAGGCCGACGGCGTTGTTCTCCCAGTCATCGGAGCGAAAGGAGTTTGAGCAGACAAGTTCGGCCAGCCCGTCGGTCTGGTGAACATCGGTTGTCTGATGCGGGCGCATCTCGTGCAAAATTACGCGATGTCCTGCACGCGCAATCTGCCACGCGGCCTCGGACCCGGCCATCCCGCCACCGATGACATGGATTGGTTCTTGAGCTGCGCTATGTGTTGTTTTTGTCATGGCGGCAGGGGTATCAGGCTTACTGCCCTACGGCAACTGGATTGCCGTCAGGCCCAGATTTTCGGTCGTCTGGCGATCCAGGGCTGTTCCTTTTCCAGTTGCCCTGCGAGGCGGAACAATGTTGCTTCGTCGGCATAGCGCCCGGTGAACATCATTCCGAAGGGGAGGCCTTTTTCGCTCCAGCAAAGGGGGAGTGACAGGGAAGGCTGGCCTGTGAAATTGAAAGGAGGGGTGAAGGGAAAGGCTTTTCCCTGACGTTTGTTTACTTCTCTGGGGTCGAGCCTGACCGGATCAATGACGCCTACCTCCGGTGGAGGTGTTCCCAGGGTCGGCTGGAGAAAAACATCAAAATCCTCAAACAGTCCAAGCACCTGACGATTGAGCTGGCGCAGGGTCTGCCAGCCATACATGGATTGTTCGCCTGTGATTTTTCCACCGGCGCGATAAGCGGCCCATGTCAACGGTTCCAGCTCGTCTTCACGGGGTTCGCGGCCCGCAGCTTCAACACGGCGACGCATGCCGGCTGCAAAGTTACCAGCACTTACAAGCCCCTGTGCCCGGTAGAGCGCCCGATAGTCGATATCCAGATCATGCGGGATCATCTCGTGCCCCAGAGCCTCCAGCAAGGCTACGGTTTCTTCAAAACCCTTTTGTACTTCCGGGTCAACGGGATGGGTGTTTGGTGTTTTGCTTGAGTAGGCAATTTTTAGTTTTCCGGGGCTTTTGGAAACTTCTTCGAGGTAGGGACCCTCCTTGTGCGGCGTGGCATAGGGGGAGGCTTTTTCCGCGTAGCCTGTTGCATCCAGCATGGCGGCACTGTCACGCACAGTGCGGGAGACAACATGGTCGACGCTGAAGCCTATGGCGCGATCAAAGTCATCGGGCCCGTTGGGGTTTCGATCACGGGTTATTTTCATGCCGACGAGACCGCAGCAGGCGGCTGGTATGCGAATGGAGCCCAGCCCATCACTCGCATGGGCGAGAGGGACAATGCCGGCTGCAACGGATGATGCTGCGCCGCCGGACGAGCCGCCTGAAATATGAGCGGGGTTCCAGGGGTTACGGCAGGGACCGAGCAGGGCGGACTCTGTTGTTCCGGTAATGCCATATTCCGGTGTGTTGGTTTTGCCGAGCATCACCACGCCGCTGGCACGGAACCTTCGGGTCAGTTCGCTGTCGATGCTGTCCACACCCTCGGCAGTGAAACGGCTGCCATTGGTACGGGGCCAGCCGGCGACTTTTATTCCGAGGTCCTTGATGAGAAACGGTACACCCTTGAACGGACCGTCGGGGAGGTCGCTCTTCGCTGTGGTCCGCGCATGGTCGTAAGCCTTGTGAACGACGGCGTTGAGTGTTTCATTGTGTTGCTCGATGCGTTCAATCGCTGCTTGCGTCAACTCCGATGGTGTTACTTCCCCGTCTTTGACGAGTTTGGCCAGTCCAAGGCCGTCATAATTAGCATATTCCGAAAAGCTCATCTGTTCCTCCCCAGGACGTTTTTTGTCTTCTCTTTTCTAGCTCCAGACGGCTGGTCGCCTCTCTGCCCAGGGCTGTGCCTTTTCAAGCTGGCCTGCCAACCGGTAGAGCATTGCTTCTTCGCCAAAACCTGCTGCGAACATGACGCCAACGGGCAGACCCGATTTGCTCCAGTGGAGCGGCAGCGAAATTGCAGGCTGGCCGGTGGCGTTCTCGATAGCGGTGAAAGGCACATAGTCCAGAATGGGTTCAAATGCCTTAACCGGATCGCGGTTGCTGGTATCAACAGTTCCGAGCACCAGTGGCGGCGCGCCCAGGGTTGTCGTCATCCAGACATCATAGGTGGCGTGGAAACGAGCCATCTCACGACCCAACATTTGAAACCCGCCGAGCGCGTGCTGATATTGCGAGGCTGTGACGGACTTGCCTGCCTGGTAGAGGCCCCAGGTGAGGCCTTCCAGCTCGTTGTCACCAGGCGTTCGCCCAGTCGCCGCAGCGAATGCGTCAATGCCAGCAGCAAGACTTGCGGCCCAAACGGCCATGAAGGCTTCTGAAAGTAATTCCATGGGAATGGTGGGGGCGGCTTCTTCAACTGTGTGTCCTAGGTCGGTTAGAAGTTTTGCGGCGTTCTCAATGGCGGTGAGGCACTCCGGGTCTAGTTTCTTTCCCTCAAGGTTAGAGGTGCTGAACGCCACCCGCAGTTTTCCCGGGTCGCGGCTTACCTCATCCAGGTAGGGTCTTTCCTGAGGGGGTGCCCAATAGGGATCACCGGCTTCCGGTCCTGCGGTGCAGTCAAGCATTGCAGCACTGTCGCGCACGGTGCGGCTGACGACATGCTCATGGATAATCCCACCACCCATATCGCCTAACACCGGGCCGAGGGGGTTTCTTGCGCGAGTTGGTTTCATGCCGACCAGACCGCAACAGGCAGCCGGGATGCGGATCGAGCCGCCGCCATCATTGGCGTGGGCAAGGGGAACGATGCCTGCCGCAACGGCTGCTGCGGAGCCGCCGGAGGAACCGCCGGTGGAGTGGTCTGTGTTCCAGGGGTTTCGCGCAGGACCGTAGAGGGCCGACTCGGTGGTTGGCAGGAGGCCGAACTCGGGCACATTCGTTTTGCCCAGGATGGATACACCTGCGGCCTTGAAACGTTTAACAAGGGTCGCATCCTGCATTGCAGGCACGCCGGAAGTGAAGCGGGAGCCGTTGCGGGTCTCCACCCCTTCAAGATCGCCCAGAATGTCTTTCAACAAAAAAGGCACGCCCATGAAGGGACCTTCCACCGGATTTTTGGCAGCCTCTCTCCCGATGTCGTAAAGTTTGGTCACTATGGCATTCAGGGAAGGATTGTGTTTTTCGATCCGGGTGATCGCTTCCTCGGCCAGTTCCGCAGCGCTTATTTCTCCTTTGCGGACAAGTTCGCCCAGTGCCAGCCCGTCATGTTCTGCATATTCCTTGACCGTCATGCTTGTTCCTCACTGGGTTGGTCCGGCTTCTACTGCATCTGGCTACGATGATAGTCATGATTGTGCCGCGATGTCGCCTGTGCAATTAGGTGAAAGGGAATGAAGGGTCACCCTCAAACTCTGGCTCTCCCAGAGAGGGTGATGAGCCGTCCCGCCAGTCCGCCACCTGAAATGTCGCCCGGCGGAGGACGCCCTGTCCCTGCGTGCCCGGTTTTTTCTGGACGGACCCGACGTTAACAAGGGTCATTGTCGCTCCGTCTTTGTCGATTTTTGCCAGACCAAACCCATGGGCGGCACTGTCAACGAAGTCGAGGCCGGGGCTTGCCTGATCGTTTGCCATCAGCCCGGCGAGCCAGCCGCTGCCTGTGTAACTGGCCGTCAGCCCGCTTAGAACACCGTTCATGATTGTATTGTTGAAATTTTCAATCTGTTTGTTGCCGCTTTCAAAAGCAACAAATGGCCGGAAGGGGTCATCCTTTTTGATACTTCCTTCTGCGCCGCTAAACAGCGAACTGGACGAGATACTGGTGGTGGCAAAATCAACGGCGACGAACTCTGGGTCGTTGGCGTTCGGGTCGACGGCCAGGCGACCGGCGGCATGGGTGTGGTAGTCGCCCGAACAGGAAATAACGTTGGAGATCGAATTGTCCTTCAAGAACCCCATAAGCTCGCTTAGTTCACCGGGAAAACCCTGCCAGGCGTCGATGCCGAGGTAACTGTCTTCAAGGTCGGTCGCCGGTATTTTACTCAGGTTAAGGCGCATGGAAACGGCTGGAATGGAGTTCGCCCATATCCGCCAGTTTGCATTCGATCCCCGCATGGTTTCCTTGAACCATTTTTTCTGGTCTGCTCCCATGCAGGTGCCTGCGGGGGCTTCCTTACGAGGGTTTTCAATGCTTCTATCTTCATAGGTCAGGGTCTGGAGGGGCGTGCCACCGTTGCCTGTTTTTCCCGCATCCAGTTCCTTGATAAGACGGATCGGCACAAGGCGGGCGCTGCTTCCCAGGAGGGTGCGCACTTCCTGCGTCACGACGGGCGGGCTGCGGTAAGAACGCAAATCTGTCACCACCAGGTCGAGCATTTTTCCCCATGATAGCGAGCGGTAGATGGTCAGCGAGGCCAGCGCCTCGCGATTGTCACTGTTGGTGTTCAGGTAGGCCTCATCATAGTCGTCATAGGCAGAAGTTGTGACTGTGCGGGGGCTGAAGTCGTGCGCCTGACCTGGAACACCGGCAACGGGTGCCGCATTGGTAAGCACGGCGGGAATGAATTCAAACCAGGCCTGATTGGCGGCGAGTTTTCGTGCCTGGGCTGGAACTCCCGGGCGAAAGTAGGTGTCATGGCTTTGCCACGCGTCATTTGTAAATTCGTGGTCATCCCAGGTGCAGACAAAGGGAAAACGCGCGCGGGCGGCCTGTAGGTCCGGGTCGGTGAGGTAGGTCTTGTAGAGATGGCGATAGTCATCAACCGTCACGGCCCATGTTGCGCCTTCCGACCACCAGGGTCTTGTGCCATCTGGAACCCAGGGTTCTGATCCATCAGGGAAGGGGGGGACCTTTCGTGTGGGGCTGACACCTTCGGGCACATCGCCGATCACTTCATAGATGAAGTCGCCAAGGTGGAGCACAAAGTCGAGCTGCTCACCTTGCGGTGCGGCGATGTCATCGGCTGTCAGGCGTGCCCAGGCGCCGTAGAAACCCGCCTCGTACTTCTGGCATGAGGCGAAGGCAAACCTTACGGGGCGCTCTGCGTCCGGTGCCGGGGCTGTTCGCGTGCGGCCCGTATGCAGACCCACCTCTCCATTGGCGATGAAGCGATAGTAATAGCGCGTGTCGGGTGTCAGGCCCTGGACGAAAAACCGTACGGTGAAGTCGCTGTGCGCGGTGGCCTGCACGCTCTTTTCCACAACGATTTCCTGAAATGCTTCATCCGTCGCAACCTGACAGATGAGAGAGACACCTCCCGCCGGCATGTCAGGTACAGCCCTGGTCCAGAGCATAATGGCGTCCGGTTGGGGGTCACCGGACGCGAGCCCCTGGGGGAAACGACGGGTGTTGACGGGGAGGGGGCTGTCGGTCTCGGCAAAGGCTGACGTGAAGGGACGCCCTGCAGTTACCGCAAAACAACCTGCAAAGGCCGTGAAGCCCTTCAAAAATGACCGACGATTTGTGTTGTTCAGCATTGTTCCCCCAAGGATATTTATGAAATACCGGTTTCAAATTTGCTATGGTGACCACTCTAACCAAAGGTTGGCGTGCACGCACGTAAGCTCTTTGTGAATGGTTTTTCAAATTTGGATTGGCCACAGCGCTCTTGGACGGCTTTACCTTACTTTGGCCTCAGGAACAGGCGTACCGAACCTTCCTGACTTAAATCACTCCGCAGCCTGACGAGGGGAACGGCGGGCAGACTTTCTTTTTGGAGGCTTCTTTTTTGCGGACGTGCGACCTGTGCGTTTTAGCAATGCCCGGAGGTACTGGCCGGTGTAGGAACGTGGTTCTTCCGCCACATCTTCCGGGCGACCGAAGGCGACGATTTCACCGCCGCCGTCTCCGCCTTCCGGGCCGAGGTCGATAATCCAGTCTGCGGTTTTTATGACTTCCAGATTGTGCTCGATCACCACCACCGTGTTGCCGGTATCGACCAGCTCATGGAGGACCTCCAGAAGCTTTCGCACGTCGTGGAAATGGAGACCGGTGGTGGGCTCATCCAGAATGTAAATGGTGCGACCGGTGGCGCGGCGGGAAAGCTCTTTGGCGAGTTTTACCCGCTGAGCCTCACCGCCTGACAGGGTTGTGGCTTGCTGGCCCACCTTGATATAACCAAGACCGACCCGCTGGAGTACATCCATCTTCTCGCGAACGGTTGGCACCGCCTTGAAGAAAATCTGGGCCTCATCGACCGTCATGTCCAGCACGTCGGCGATAGACTTGTTCTTGAATTTTACTTCCAGGGTTTCGCGGTTATAGCGTTTACCGTGGCAGGCGTCGCATTCCACATAGACGTCGGGCAGAAAGTGCATTTCGATTTTAATAACGCCGTCACCCTGGCACGCCTCGCAGCGCCCGCCCTTGACGTTGAAAGAAAAGCGCCCCGGCTTGTAGCCGCGTGCTTTTGCTTCTGGCAGGCCCGCGAACCAGTCGCGAATGTGGGTGAAGGAGCCGGTATAAGTTGCGGGGTTGGACCTTGGGGTACGCCCGATGGGGGACTGGTCTATGTCGATGATTTTATCGAGGAATTCGAGCCCTTCAATCTGCTCAAAGGGGGCGGGGTGCATACGCGCCTTGTTGAGACGCCGGGCAATCGCTTTGTATATGGTTTCAACGAGAAGGGTTGATTTTCCTCCGCCGGAGACGCCGGTGACGCAGGTGAGTGTTCCCAGTGGAATTTCCGCTGTTACATTTTTGAGGTTGTTGCCGGTGGCCCCGGTAATCCGAATTTTCTTTTTGTCAGAAATGGCGCGCCGCTCTGCGGGAATTTCGATCTGCTCGATTCCGGTTAGATATTTTCCGGTCAGGCTGTTTGGATTGCTCATAATGTCGGCGGGCGATCCTTCGGCCACGATCTCTCCGCCATGGATGCCCGCGAAAGGCCCCATGTCAACCACATGATCGGCGGTGCGAATGGCATCCTCGTCATGCTCAACCACGATGACCGTGTTGCCAAGGTCGCGCAGGTGACGCAGCGTTTCCAGCAGGCGTTCATTGTCACGTTGATGCAGGCCGATGGAAGGCTCGTCGAGCACATAGAGAACACCGGTGAGGCCGGAACCAATTTGGGAGGCCAGGCGAATGCGCTGGCTTTCGCCTCCCGACAGGGTGCCGGAGTTACGTGAGAGGCTGAGATAATCCAGGCCGACATTGTTCAGGAAATGCAGCCGTTCGCGGATTTCCTTCAGAACGCGTCCAGCGATTTCGTTTTGCTTTTTCGTAAGCTGTTTGTCGATGGTTGCAAACCAGGTATCAGCGTCCTTGATGGAAAGTTGGGAAACTTCGCCGATGTGCGCGGGACCAACCCTGACCGCCAGCGTTTCAGGTTTCAGCCGATAGCCGCTACAGGCTTCGCAGGACGTTACATCCTGATATTTTTCGATTTCCTCGCGCGCCCAGGTGCTGTCGGTTTCGCGCCAGCGCCGCTCCAGATTGGGAATTACACCCTCGAATGCTTTTTTTGTTTTGTAGGACCGCAAGCCATCGTCATAGGAGAATGTCACGACCTCATCACCTGATCCATTGAGGATCACATTTTGTGCCTTTTTTGGCAGTTTGCTCCACGGCACGGTGACAGAGAATTTGAAATGTTTGGCAAGGCTGTCCAGCGTCTGGGTATAGTAGGGGGATGTGGATTTGGACCAGGGGGCGACGGCACCCTTGCGCAAGGAAAGGCCGGCGTCGGGGATGACAAGGTCGGGGTCGATAAAATATTGTGTTCCCAATCCGTCGCATGAAGGGCAGGCCCCAAACGGGTTGTTGAAGGAAAAGAGGCGCGGTTCGATCTCGTCGATAGTGAAGCCGGAAACCGGGCAGGCGAAGCGCGAGGAAAAGACAATACGCTCGGCTTCTTTTTCGCCGTCTTTTATGTCTGCGTATTCTGCAACGGCAATGCCGTCTGTGAGTTGCAGGGCTATTTCAAACGAGTCCGCCAACCGGTTGCCCAGATCATCGCGGACGACGATGCGGTCAACTACGACATCAACGTCATGCTTGTATTTCTTGTCCAGGGTCGGCAGGTCATCCAGCTCATAGAATATCCCGTCAATTTTGACGCGCTGAAAACCCTTCTTCAGAAGGTCGGAAAATTCCTTGCGGTATTCTCCTTTGCGCCCCCGCACAATGGGTGCCAGCAGGTAGAGGTGTGTTCCCTCGGGAAGGGCCGCCACCCGGTCCACCATCTGCGTCACTGTCTGGCTTTCAATCGGCAGGCCTGTGGTGGGAGAATAGGGAATGCCGACGCGAGCCCACAACAGGCGCATATAGTCGTAAATCTCGGTGACGGTGCCGACTGTGGAGCGCGGGTTGCGTGAGGTGGTTTTCTGCTCAATGGAAATGGCGGGCGAGAGACCGTCTATCTGGTCGACATCGGGCTTTTGCATCATCTCCAGAAACTGGCGCGCATAGGCCGACAGGCTTTCCACATAACGGCGCTGCCCTTCGGCATAGATGGTATCGAAGGCGAGGGATGATTTGCCAGACCCTGACAGGCCGGTGATGACGATAAGCTGGTCGCGCGGTAGCTCCAGGGACACATTCTTCAGGTTGTGTTCGCGGGCCCCTGTGACAGTGATATTTTTTTGCATTGTTCTAGTTACTTAAATTCCGTGGTTACTCAGTTCTGGCGGGCGAGGTATTCAGGTCTGTCCAACGCGAAATAGTTATGCAGCATATCGCTCTTCATCAAATCCCTTACATGGGGCAGGCCGAGCTTTTTCATAACCGCGTGTGAGGGCGCGTTGTCAGGCAGGATGACGGCAACGATGCGCGCTAGCTCCAGCTCCTCAAAACCGTACTGCAGAAGCCGCATCGTTGCTTCCGTTGCATAGCCTTTTCCCTGGGAGGTAACGGCAAAATGATAGCCGATCTCCGGTTCGCCGGTCTCTGGCAACGGTTGCAGGGCAACCTGACCCAGGAAGTCGCCTGTCTCACGGGAAAACACCGCCCAAAACCCCATACGAGATTCTTCATAGAAGCGCAGCTTCTCTTTCAAAATAAGTTCTGCCTCCTCAAGTGTGCCAGGCTCAGAGCGCCAGAACATGACCCGTAGGTCGGAGATGATCGAGTGGATGAGCCCAGCCTCGTCGCTTTTATAGGGACGCAACTGAAGGCGTTCTGTCAGTAGTCCTGTCAATGGCTTGACCTCTGCTTAAAGCTTGGAACATAATGGCAACAAATTACAGTTCCGGTCGATTCTGGCAAGGCTTACTATGCCAGTCCGTAGCCTGGCGAAGAACCCTGGTGTTTTCCGATTTTCCTCGTATTAGTCGTGGAGCTTGCCGGGTTGTTGGGCTAGGTTCTGCCGCGATTAACCAGCTTAGAGAACAAAGGGGCGTCTAATAATGGCCGGAAGCGTCAACAAAGTCATTCTTGTCGGTAATCTGGGGGCAGATCCGGAGATACGCAACATGCAGGACGGTCGCCCGGTCTGCAATCTGCGTATCGCGACGTCGGAAAGCTGGCGCGACAAAAGCAGTGGAGAGCGCCGCGAGCGGACCGAATGGCACAGGGTGGTCATATTCAATGAGGGCCTATGCCGTATTGCCGAGCAATATTTGAAGAAGGGTGCCAAGGTTTACATTGAAGGTCAGATACAGACCCGCAAATGGCAGGACCAAAGCGGTCAGGACCGCTACTCTACTGAAATCGTCCTACATGGTTTCAACTCCACTCTGACGATGCTTGATAGTCGCAACGCTGGTAGTGGCGGTGGAGGCGGCGGAGACTTCGGGGGATCGTCCGGGGGTGGGTACGACCAGAGTGCTGGTTCTCCCTCAGGAGGCGGTGGCGCACCGATTGACGATGAAATTCCTTTTTAAGCGGACTGGCTGACGCATTTAGCTGTTTTTTTTCAATAGGTTATGGTGCCAACTTCGCCTGCGGCCCGGTTGCGTACCGGGGGGCGGAATGGTAGTCTTTTGGCTCCTGAAATAGGGGATTCGGTGAGCTGCCGGAGCCCCTGTTTTTCAATCAATCGAAGCGGTGCCATGTTCTGGGGCAGCTTCTTTGAAGGTTTGAATTTTGTCCGACACGAATGATACGGATGCGCCTGAACAACCCACCGAAACAGGCGGGAGTGGTCATTTGAACGGTGATGGCGGTGGTGCCGGGCGCGGCGCAATACCTCCTGAGAACAATGTTACGCCTGTCTCTATCGAAGTGGAGATGAAGCGGTCCTATCTCGACTATGCCATGAGCGTCATTGTAAGCCGGGCGCTACCGGACGTTCGTGATGGTCTGAAACCTGTTCATCGCCGTATCCTTTATGCGATGCACGAGAGCGGGTACGACTGGAACAAGCCGTACCGTAAATCCGCGCGTATTGTCGGCGATGTCATGGGGAAGTATCACCCTCATGGGGACAAGGCGATTTACGATGCCCTGGTGCGCATGGCGCAGGATTTTTCGCTCAGGCTTCCTCTGCTGGACGGGCAGGGGAACTTTGGTTCGGTGGATGGGGATCCACCGGCTGCCATGCGTTACACCGAGGTGCGCATGGGCAAATCCGCACACGGATTGCTCAATGACATCGACAAAGACACGGTCAACTTCAAGGATAATTACGACAATTCAGAGAGTGAACCTGAGGTTCTTCCTGCCGAGTTTCCCAACCTGCTGGTCAATGGTGCCGGCGGTATCGCGGTGGGTATGGCCACCAACATTCCCCCGCATAATCTTGGGGAGACGATTGATGCCTGTCTGGCGATCATGGACGATTCCGACATTGGAATTGACCGGCTGATCGAGATAATTCCCGGGCCGGACTTTCCGACCGGGGGGATCATTCTGGGGCGCCAGGGCATTCGCTCAACGTATCATCTGGGGCGCGGCTCCATCATGATGCGGGGGCTTAGCGAGATCGAGGAAGTGCGGAAAGACCGCATGGCAATCATCATCACCGAAATTCCCTATCAGGTGAACAAGGCAACGATGATTGAGAAGATTGCGGAACTTGTACGCGATAAACGCATTGAAGGCATTTCCGATATTCGCGACGAAAGCTCCCGGTTGGGGATGCGGGTCGTTGTGGAGCTGAAGCGCGACGCGGTGCCGGATGTTATTTTGAACCAGCTCTACCGGTTCTCTCAGCTCCAGACACCGTTCAGCGCCAATATGGTTGCGTTGGACTATGGGCGTCCGCAGCAGATGAACCTGCGTCAGATGCTGGATGCATTCATCGACTTCCGAGAGGAAGTTGTCGCGCGCCGTACGAAGTTTGAGCTGAGAAAGGCCCGGGACCGCGCCCACGTTTTGGTGGGACTGGCGATTGCCGTTGCCAATATCGACGAAGTGATTGCCCTTATCAGACGCGCTCCTGACCCCGCGACCGCACGCGCCCAGTTGATGGAGCGGCATTGGCCAGCGATGGACATTGTGCCGATCGTTCAACTGATTGACGACCCACGTCACAAGATTGGAGAGGACGGCACTTACCGTCTTTCACAAACGCAGGCGCGGGCCATTCTGGATTTGCGTCTGCAACGGCTGACGGCGCTGGGTCGCGACGAAATCGGCGACGAAGTGAAAGTGCTGGGCGGGAAAATTTCCGACTATCTCGGTATTCTGCGGTCGCGTGCCCGGATTTTGAGCATCATCCGCGAAGAACTCGGTGCTATTCGGGATGAGTTTGCCACGCCACGCCAGACCACCATTGCCGAAGCTGTCGATGATATGGAGGATGAAGACCTCATCCAGCGCGAAGACATGGTGGTGACTGTAAGCCATCAGGGCTATATCAAGCGAGTGCCGCTTTCGACCTACCGTGCGCAGAAGCGCGGCGGGAAGGGGCGTTCGGGCATGGCGACAAAAGACGAGGACTTTGTTGCCCGGATTTTTGTCGCAAGCACGCATTCGCCGATGGTCTTTTTCTCGTCTACGGGCATGGCCTACAAGATGAAAGTCTGGCGCCTGCCGCAGGCGACACCGCAATCGCGCGGCAAAGCGATGGTTAATCTGTTGCCGCTGAAAACCGATGAGCGGATCACCACGGTGATGCCTCTGCCTGAGGATGAAAAAAGCTGGGACGCGCTTGATATTATGTTCGCGACACGCTCGGGCAGTGTTCGCCGGAACAAGCTTTCCGATTTTGCTCAAATCAACCGGAACGGCAAAATCGCCATGAAGCTGAATGAAGGCGATGGCATCGTTGGCGTTCAGATTTGTACTGAGAACGATGATGTTCTGTTGACCAACGAAGGCGGACGCTGCATTCGTTTCCCCGTAACAGATGTCAGGGTTTTCTCAAGCCGGAACTCGACCGGGGTGCGCGGGGTGCGTCTTGATAAAGGCGACCGCACTATTTCAATGACAATTCTTCGACACCTGGATGTGACACCACCCGAAGCACGGGCGTATCTCAAACAGGCTGCGATCGTGCGTCGCGCCTTAACGGGGGAAGAGGCGGAAGAGGGTATGGAGCAGGCCGATGAAGCCATTGAAGGGGCGGAGGACGGGGAGGTGACTTCGCTTTCGCCGGACCGCTACGGCGAGCTTGGTGCACATGAGCAATTCGTTCTGACTGTCAGTGAGAAGGGTTACGGTAAACGCAGTTCATCGTTTGAATACCGCACCTCCGGCCGGGGGGGCAAAGGCATCATTGCCATGTCGGTGTCGGCACGCAATGGACCGCTGGTCGCCTCGTTCCCGGTTGAAGATGGCGACGAAATTATGCTCGTAACCGATGGCGGGCAGTTGATCCGGTGCCCGGTTGATGGCATTCGCGTTGCCGGTCGTTCAACGCAGGGCGTTACCGTTTTCCGCACAGGCGCAGACGAGAAAGTCGTCTCTGTTGAGCATCTTGGGGAGAGTGCCGGTGACGATGATGCGGAGGAGGCACCTTCCGGTGGCGAGGGGCAAGATTAGATGATGAAACGTGTCGGTCTCTATCCCGGGACTTTTGACCCCGTTACCTATGGGCATACTGATATTATTCGCCGTGCGCTTCGCCTTGTTGACCATCTGGTCATTGGCATTGGCGTCAACTCCTCAAAAACACCGCTTCTTGGATTTGAGGAAAGGGCGACGCTTATTGAAGCGGAAACAGCACCTCTGGCGAAAGAGGCGGGGTCCACCCTTGAGGTTCAATCTTTTTCGGGGCTGGTGGTTGATGCCGCCGACGCCGCCGGAGCCGGGGTCATTATTCGGGGCCTTCGGGGAACTGTTGATTATGAGTACGAAAACCAGATGGTTGGCATGAACAGCGTCCTGAACCCCGATGTAGAGACTGTTTTTCTACCCGCGACCCCTGGTGTCAGCTTTATTTCCTCCACACTTGTTCGTCAAATTGCCACAATGGGCGGTGATATTTCGCAGTTCGTTCCCCCCCGGGTAGCGCAGATGGTGCTTGCTCGGGTAAAAGACACCTAACTCACCGGGTACCCGTATTTCAGGAGCTTTAGATGTATCGATTTATCGCCGCTGCCTTTGCTTTGTGCTTCACCATGGTTCTGGCACTTGTGCCTGCCAGCGCTCGTGACCTTGAAAACACGCTGTATCTGGATTTGACAGATGGTCGCGTCGTGATCGAACTGCTGCCTGATATTGCGCCGCGCCACGTTACGCGGATTAAAACGCTAACCCGCGAAAAGTTCTATGACGGGATTGTGTTTCATCGGGTCATAGATGGTTTCATGGCGCAGACCGGAGATCCGACGGGCACCGGGACCGGCGGGTCAGACTATCCTGATGTGCGCCAGGAATTTTCCAGCGAGCCTTTCCATCGCGGTGTTATTGGAGCGGCCCGTTCACGCCATCCGGACAGCGCCAACAGCCAGTTTTTTATTGTGCTTGATGATTCCAATTTTCTGGATGGTCAGTACACCGTTTGGGGCCGTGTTGTTGAAGGCATGGAATTTGTCGACAAAATCAAACTGGGGGAACCGCCGGTGAACCCTGACACAATCGTACGGATGCAGGTTGCAGCGGACGCTACAGAATAAACCAAGTGAGGAACAAGTCGGTTATGGCTGATATTAAAGACCCAGAAAATGCACTCTTTCTTGATCTTCCGAAGGGGCGGGTAACGATTGAGCTTCGGCCCGATCTGGCACCGGGCCATGTAGCGCGGATAAAGGAGCTTGCACGCGAAGGATTTTACGACGGGATTGTTTTCCACCGTGTCATTGAGGGTTTCATGGCGCAGGGCGGCGATCCCACCGGCACCGGTACAAGCGGGTCTGGTAAGCACATTGATGCTGAGTTCTCATCCGAACCTCATGTTCGTGGCGCCTGCTCGATGGCCCGCGCGCAAGACCCGAACAGTGCTGACAGCCAGTTTTTTATCTGCTTTGACGATGCCCGGTTTCTGGACAACCAGTATACGCTCTGGGGTCAGGTGGTTGATGGCATGGATCATGTTGATGGGCTTAAACGTGGCGAACCTCCAACGGACCCTGACAAAATCATAAAAATGCAGGTTGCCGCTGACGCCGGGTAAGCGCGCACCAATTTTTCACGAAGGTCTAGTATGCGCGTAGATGCGTTTGATTTTGACTTGCCGGAGGCGCGCATAGCTCTTCGGCCAGCGCGCCCTCGTGATGCGGCACGCCTGCTTGTTATTGGCCCAGAACGGCAGGCACATGGAGATACTTGTGTTCTGGACCTTCCTGACTGGCTGGCTCCGGGCGATGTTCTGGTCTTCAATGATACGAAGGTTATTCCGGCGCGGTTGACGGGAACCCGCAGGCGCGGGGAGGCAACTGCGAAGATCGAAATAACGCTCCATCAGCGTCTCTCAACGAACGAGTGGCTGGCCTTTGCCAAACCGGCAAAACGGCTGGCTCCTAGAGATCAGGTCCAGTTTTCGGATGCACTTTCGGCGGAGGTGGTGACGCGGGAGGCCGGTGAAATTCATTTTCGCTTTTCGCTGGACGGTGAGGCGCTTGATGCGGCCATCGCTGCTGTGGGGACGATGCCGTTGCCGCCTTACATTGCAAGCAAGCGGGCGACGGATGAGGCGGATGCTTCCGACTATCAGACCTGTTTTGCGCGGGAGCCTGGCGCGGTGGCGGCACCCACCGCCGGGCTCCATTTCACACCAAAGTTGCTCGCAGCCCTCAAGGCAAAGGGCATTGGGTTTGCGGAAGTAACGCTGCATGTGGGGGCGGGAACTTTTCTGCCCATGACTGTGGACGATACTGACGACCATAAAATGCATTCGGAAGTCGGGATTGTCTCTGAGGCGACGGCCAATATGCTGAACAGTGTGCGGCAACAGGGGGGGCGTATTGTTGCCGTGGGAACAACCAGCCTTCGGTTGCTGGAGTCTGCCGCAACCTCTGCGGGGGTCATTCAACCCTGGTCTGGCGCAACGGATATTTTCATTACGCCGGGATACCAGTTTCGTGCGATTGATATTTTGATGACCAACTTTCATCTGCCAAAATCAACACTTTTCATGCTGGTGTCAGCGTTTCGCTCGCTTGAGGAGATGCAAGGGGCTTATGCCCATGCTATCGAAGCCGAGTACCGGTTTTATTCCTATGGGGATGCCTGCCTTATTTTTCCTGAGGAAGGCCTTTCGTGAGTTCTTTCAGTTACGAGCTGCTGGCAGAAGACGGCGCGGCGCGGCGCGGTCTTATTCATACGCCCCGCGGTGAAATTCAAACACCGGCCTTCATGCCTGTTGGCACGTCGGGCACGGTTAAGGCCCTCTATACGGACCAGGTGCGCGAAAGCGGAGCTGATATTGTTCTGGGCAATACCTATCACCTGATGTTGCGCCCGGGGGCAGAGGAGATGGCGGCTCTGGGGGGGCTTCATTCGTTCATGAACTGGCAAGGCCCTATTCTGACTGACAGTGGCGGCTTTCAGGTGATGTCCCTTTCCAAGTTGCGCAAGATGAACGAGGAGGGGGTGACATTTCAAAGTCACATAGACGGGGCTTCTTATTCTCTTTCACCAGAACGCAGTATTGAAATTCAATGCCTTCTTGGTGCTGACATTCAGATGGTCCTTGATGAATGTACGCCTTTCCCCGCAACCCACGATGAGGCTGCCTTGTCCATGCAGCTTTCCACGCGCTGGGCAAAACGGTCGAAAGACGCTTTTTCCTCCCAACCTCACGCCAAGGATGGGCAGGCGCTTTTTGGTATTGTTCAGGGCAGTACTTATGAAGACCTGCGTAAGGTGAGCACGGAGGCTCTGATTGAGGTTGGGTTTGATGGTTACGCGGTTGGCGGCCTGGCTGTTGGAGAAGGGCAGGCTGAGATGCTCAAGGTGCTTGATTTCACGGCACCTCTGCTGCCACGGGCGCGCCCGCGTTATCTGATGGGGGTTGGTACGCCGGACGATCTGGTGGAAGCCGTTGCGCGCGGGATCGACATGTTTGACTGTGTTATGCCCACCCGTTCCGGGCGTCACGGGCAGGCATTTACACGGTTTGGGAAAATTAATCTCAAGAATGCGCGCCATGCCCACGACCCAAGACCGCTCGATGAAACAAGCACCTGTCCGGCGGCGCGGGACTACTCGCGTGCCTATCTGCACCATTTGCTCAAGAATGGGGAAATTCTGGGCATGATGCTGCTCTCGTGGAGCAATATCTCCTACTATCAGTCGCTGATGGCAGAAATGCGCGCAGCGATAGAGGGGGGCACGTTTGCTGCTTTTGTCGCGCAGTTCAAGGCGACACAAGCGGCCGGGGATATACCACCGGTTTGACAGGCCTGGCTGTGGCCCCTCGTTAACGGGGCATTTACCTTAAAGATGCCCAATCTGTGTTTTGCACCGTGAAGCGAAACGATGGACCAGCATGGCCAATCTCACAGGAAAAATTGACGGGTACGAGGACTTTGAACTTGGTGTTCCTCGCACCGTGCCTGTTTCATATGAAGCGGAAGTTCCCGACAACGGACCTGCGGACGGACTTGTCTTTCTTATTCCAGGCTTTGGAGGAGACAAGGACGAGGCTCTGATGGCTTTGACGCGTAGACATATTGCCGCCAGGCATAACCTGGTTGCTGTGTCTGTCCGGGCTCATTGTCATTTCTGCCGCCCCAACCAGTCAGCGGACGAGTTAGCCGTCGGGTTTGAGATTGATCCGAAATCTCTTGCCCAGGCCGTTGGCTCTCTTGTTCTGCAAGGCGATCAACTGAATGGCCTTACGTCTGCCGAGCAGGGACCGGTGATTTCATTTCTCAAATCACGTTCGGAACATGCGTTCGAGGTTGCCGCAACCCTTGTGTCGCCAGGGAGCGATTATCAGAATTTTGGCGTACTCGCTGCTCTCGATCATTTGAAGGTCCTGTACCAGCTTATTGCTCAAGAGGTTGCTTTCGCACAGGATAATATTGTGTGTCTAGGGACCTCCCATGGCGGGTATATTTCACACCTCATGCACAAGTTTGCGCCCAATCACATTTCAGCCATCATCGAATCGTCTGCCT
>CAZNLO010000010.1:0-42331 GCA_964573935.1 uncultured Parvibaculum sp.
ACCCCGTTGGATGATGATCGTGAGCGGCGTGCGCGCCTGCAGCTTCACCGGCCATGTCTCTACCTCTTGTTTTTAACGTCGTTTCTTAAAAAGCAACCACAGTCGTCAACGCGCTCAGCGCGCAACGTCTGCAACCTGAACAGTAGCCTGACCGGTGGAAGGTATCTCCGCATACTCCTCCTCGGCCCAGACAAGCCACGCATCAAACTCTTCCTGGGTTACCACCTTGACCGTAATCGGCATGAAGGCATGGTTGATGCCGCACAGTTCCGAACACTGGCCGTAATATGTGCCGACTTTTGTTGCCTTGAACCAGGTCTCATTCAGGCGTCCGGGCACAGCGTCCATTTTTACGCCGAATGAGGGGATCGCCCAGGCATGAATGACATCTTCAGCGGTGATAATCATCCGCACCACTTTATTGACCGGCACAACAACGTCCGTATCGGTTGCAAGCAACCGCGGCTGGCCTGGCGCCAACTCGTGATCCTGCAGCATGTAGCTGTCAAATGCGATGTCACCATGATCCGGGTACTCATACCCCCAGTACCACTGATAGCCAATTGCCTTGATGGTGAGATCAGCTTCCGGCACCTCCATCTGCTTGTAAAGCAAGCGGAAGGACGGGACGATAAGCATCGCAAGGATCAAAATGGGAACCACTGTCCACGTCACTTCGAGCCCCACATGGTGGGTGGTCTTGGAGGGCACCGGGTTGGCCTTCGCATTGAACCGGACCATGATGAACAACAGGAGACCCAGAACAAAAACCGTAATCACCGTAATCAGGATCAACACGACATTATCCAGATCGATGAGATCATCCATTACGGGCGTCACTGAATCCTGAAAGTTAATCGCCCAGTCGACGGGTTGGCCCGCCTCGGCTAATGCCTTAGGGACAATTCCGCCCGAAAGACTGGCGACAAAGACGGCTGTAGCCGCCGCAATACGTGTCATCAAGCGCATTTCTGTGCCTAGCTCCTCACATCAAAATGCTTTTGGCTCCAGCCTGAACCGGCAGCCCCCTCCAACAAAATGCGCCACCGGTCCTATTCAGGACCACAGAACGCATCGTGCCGGTCATTCTTTTGCGCCAAAAACCACAATCGGCGGCGCACCGCAAGTCATCGAACATAGAAATGAGCGCTAAAAAGACGAAAACAGCCGCTCTTGCGGTCTCTTCCCCTCTCAATACACCCGACCCGTTCGACAAACCTGCCCCGGCCCAGCCAATAGCGGCTTATGAGTCGGCGCTCAGTATAGACCGGTAACGCCTGCCTGCGCCACGCCCGCAAAACAAAAGGCCAGCGTACGCGACGCTTTGCCACGGGCCGGGCCGGGCCGGGCGGTGGTCGGTCGAGGCAACGAGGGGAGGCAATGGAGGAAGGCACAGGGAAATAGTGAAGAAAAATGGCCAACAGGCTGGCATAGTCGGTATTTGAAACTACACTGGCCTTACGCACCAGGGAGGCCGTCATGCGGGACGAATCACTTATTCATTTTTTCAATGGTCGGACGATTTCCGCCGGGGTGCATCTGCACACCAATGGCGGGGCGGCCCCTGCCCTTATCAGCGAGGCAGCCCCTTACCTTCACCCCAGAGAGCCCGGCCGGTGCGTGGTGGGCTTCTGTAACGCTCACCCCAGCGCCGTGGATGATATTGTCAATGTGCCGCCAGTGGGCTGGCAGGCGTGGGCATTTACGGAATGGGATACCTGGTTTGGCCGCATCAACGGGGTGTTTCTGGTGGACCTGGCTAAACTGATTGTGACCCAGTATCCTCTTTATAGTTGTGCCCCTCACATTGTACGTTGCGATCTATCGGATATGCCCGGGCGGCTGATGCCGGTCGAAGAATGGCTGGCCACGTGAGCCGCCGCCTGTTTTTATCCCCCTCCCCTAGACCTGGAGTTTCCCATGAGTTCGCCTTCAGATGATCTTTTCTTCGAGCTGGCCGGCCTGGACCGGGCCCGCGTCGAGCACCTTGTCGACGACACTGTTGCAGAGGCGGATGACGGAGAGTTGTTTCTGGAATACCGGCTTTCAGAAGCTCTGACCTTTGATGACGGGCGCCTGAAAACCGCAAGCTATGACACGCAACAAGGGTTCGGCCTACGGTGTGTCGCGGGCGAAGCCACGGGCTATGCCCATTCGTCAGACCTGTCGGAGGCTTCTCTCAAAAGGGCGTCAGACGCCGTTCAAGCCGTCAAGCGCGGCTATGGCGGCACGCTGGCCGACGGTCCGGCACGCACCAACACCCGCCTCTACGGCGATGAAAACCCGCTCGGCGACCAGAGCTTTGAAGAAAAAGTAAAGCTGTTGCAGGAGATGGATGCCTATGCGCGGGCAAAAGACCCTCGCGTGCGGCAGGTAACAGCTTCCCTCGGCGGCGAATGGCAGGCGGTTGAGATCATCCGCCCCGGGGGCGATGTGGTGCGCGATGTGCGCCCGCTGGTCCGTATCAATGTCTCCGTTGTGGTGGGGGATGGCGACCGCCAGGAAAGCGGCTCCCACGGGGTCGGCGGACGGCAGGGCTACAGCGCCTGGATCAGCCCAGACCAGTGGCAGGCGCAGGTGGATGAGGCGCTGCGGCAAGCGCTGGTTAATCTGGACAGCGTGCCAGCCCCTGCCGGTGAAATGGAAGTGGTGCTGGGCAATGGCTGGCCCGGCATTCTGCTGCACGAAGCCATCGGCCATGGGCTGGAGGGTGATTTCAACCGCAAGAAAACCAGCGCCTTTGCCGGGCTGCTGGGAGAGCAGGTAGCATCTCGTGGTGTCACTGTTGTGGATGATGGAACGCTGGCAAAGCGGCGCGGGTCGCTCTCGGTGGATGATGAAGGCACGCCAACCGCCAACACCGTGCTCATCGAGGATGGCATTCTCAAAGGCTATATGCAGGACCGTATGAACGCCCGGCTCATGGGGTTGGCGGCGACGGGCAACGGGCGGCGTGAAAGTTTCGCGCACCAGCCGATGCCGCGCATGACCAACACTTACATGATGGCCGGTGACAAAGACCCTCAGGAAATTCTGAAATCCGTAAAGAACGGCCTCTATGCGGTCTCGTTTGGCGGCGGTCAGGTGGACATCACTTCGGGCAAATTCGTCTTCACAGTGACGGAAGCCTACATGATCGAGAACGGCAAGATCGGCCGCCCGGTGAAGGGCGCCACGCTGATCGGCAATGGTCCGGATGTGCTGACCAAAGTAACCATGATCGGCAACGACCTGAAACTGGATCCCGGCATCGGCACCTGCGGCAAAGGTGGCCAGAGCGTGCCCGTCGGCGTCGGGCAGCCAACGTTAAAACTCAGTGGACTGACGGTTGGTGGCACGGCGGCTTGAGCGGATGGTTGCGTGTCCACAACGCAACTTCCCGGTAACATTGCAATCGTGTAAGACGATGCGCTGAAACTCGCAACGTCCACCCAGAAGAAGCGCGGACGCATTCTCAAAGTTATCCTGTTCGGCTCCGTGCGTGCGTGGCGATTATGCCCAAGACCGCAGCAGTGGCTATTTCTCCGACATTGATCTGTTGGTCGTGGTCCATGGCCCCTCGGGTCCAGCCTGAGGGTGACAATTGGGAGTGCGGCATATGGAGCGGGAAGGTGCCAGAATAATATCCATCCATGATCCAGGCGTCCCGCGCTGCCAGTGGTTGCTACGCGGCTACGCAACTAATCGGTTGAGTTCCGGCTTACCTGAAGACGCTTCGCAAGAATTTTCGCCTCTGACGCGGTCATATCCAACACAATCTCCCCACGGCCTCCTTCGAGTGGTTCCCAAATTTTCCCGTGTCGATTGAGCCAGGCGCCTCGCTCCTTCAGCCGTAAGCTGCATATTTAAAATCGGTTGACCAAGTTCAGCACCTCCAACCTCGAGGACGTCTTCATTGAAATCGACGTCCGACACGACAGCTCTCGGGTCCAGGAGAACTTTCTCCCCGTCTCCTCCCAACCACTCACATTGTCCAGCAACTGGTGCGCTACAACTCACATGCAAGGACACGAGATGGTCTCCAATTGAGGGTGTGGGAGCAGCTTCCTCGCATCCCGCCAAAAGGAATGCCGTGAGGGTGATTGGAAACACTCCCCGCTTTGTCGCAGCGTATTTACCGATTTCTGCTCGTACCCCGGCTCGTTTCATTCAATCTGTCCCCGCTCTATCCATCATCATTATGCTGACCATCCCATAAATATTGGCCTTACGCCTCCTGTTTCACCCGGCACCTGCCGTCACCCGCCAAGGCTTCCAGGAATTTCTCGGTCAGCCTGTTCGGTGCTTGACTACTCACAATATAAACCGAAAGACGTAACGAGAAGGCACCTGGAACGGGGGCAAAACCAATCATCTCCGGGGCGTTCTCTCTTAAACTCTTCTGCACGATTGCGACTCCAAGCCCTGCACCAACAAGTGCCAGGACAATGGAAGGCTCCGCGACTTCATATCTTATCTCAGGTCGAAACCCTGCCCTCGCACATGCATCGAGAAAATCTTGACGGGCACCGGGCGACAGGTTTTCGGGCAGAGCTATAAAAGGGGCGTGGTTTAGATCGTCAACAGTTGGCGTTGCCGCAGTGGTCGTCTCAAGAGAAAAGGCCAACAGAAATTCCTCTTCAAACAGGCGGGAGCTCCTCAAGTCTTCATGGACAGACGGCGCGCAATAGGTAAATCCAATGTCGATTTCTCCGGATTTCAGTTGCGCGAATTGTTCGCCAGACCTTAGAGACCTGAGCTCCAATGATGCTTTGGGAACCTCACGGCGAAATGCCTGTAGACTGTGGGGAACGACCCCTGCGTGCACAGCGCCCTCAACATACCCAACAACAAGGGTGCCGATCTCACCCGTCGACAATGCATGAACACGCGCCTCTGCTTTCTCAGCATCAGCCAGTAGTTTTTGAGCATCCGGCAAAAAATCCCTGCCTGCCCGGGACAAGTACAGGCGTTTTCTGCGCCGCTCAAACAGCTCAAGTCCGAGACGGGCCTCCAGTGCCTGTATCTGCCTGCTCAATGGAGATTGGGTCATGCCGAGCCGCTTTGCCGCCCGGCCAACGTTTCCCGTTTCGGCGACGGTTACGAAATAGCGGAGCTGCTGCAAATCCAACATAAGACCTCTTTAGTCTCTTATTATTCATATTTAACACTTTTTACGACTGTTTTTTTCTTCTATCACGGCAACTCAAGTAAGCGTGGCAGCTACCTGCTCACGCCCACGTTCAAAGCGGAGAAATATGATGGCGCTAACCAAGTTCGGGTTCATCGTAACGGGAAAGGGGCTGGACCCTGCAAAACACCGATTGGTGATGACCTCCCCGTCATTCGAGATGATTGCTGTCGGCATTGAAACGCCATCCCAGGCACCCGCCGTTGCCAAAACGCTTCTGGATGAGGGCGTTCAATTGATCGAACTTTGTGGTGGATTTGGCCCCGCTGGAACAGCCCCGGTTCTGGACGCTGTCGGTGGGAAAATACCGGTCGGGTCTGTTGGGTATGGTCCAGAATCCATTGATGGAATGTTCGAGCTTTTCAAAGCCTAGAACGCAAACTCGTCATAGATCGGCTCGATGGTGCTGTTCCAACGGCCGTGGTAGGCGTCCAGTTGTTCGTCGGCGCGGGTTTTGCCTTTTGCCAGAATGTCATCAAGGGTGGAGAGGAAGATGGTTTCGTCTGCGCCCATGCCATCCGTGGCACCGCGTGCCTTCAGACCGGCGCGGCTCATGTCGACCATCTCACGGGCAATGTCCTGAACCTTGATCCGGCCCACACGTGTGGCAAGGGCGGTTTTGGGAACTTCCCAGCGCAGTTCCTCGCGTGTGTCGGGCGTCCACTTTTTCACCATGTCCCAGGCGGCATCCAGCACCCCGCCATCATACAAGAGGCCCACCCAGAGGGCGGGCAGCGCACAGATGGAATTCCAGGGGCCTGAATCCGCGCCGCGCATTTCCATAAACTGTTTGATGCGCACTTCGGGAAAAATGGTGGTGAGGTGGTCTGACCAGTCGCCAATAGTGGGCATCTGGCCCTCAAAGCCTTCCAGCTTGCCGGCCATGAAATCGCGGAAACTCTTGCCTGCCACGTCATGATAGGTGCCGTCGCGGTAGACAAAATACATCGGCACATCCAGCGCGTAATCCACATAACGCTCGTAGGAAAAACCATCCTCGAAGACAAAGGGCAACATGCCGGTGCGGCCCTTGTCCGTATCCGTCCATATCTGGGAGCGGAAGGAGCGGAAGCCGTTTGGCTTTCCTTCGGTGAAGGGCGAGTTCGCAAACAGCGCCGTCGCGATGGGCTGAAGCGCCAGGGCCACACGGAATTTTTTCACCATGTCGCTTTCTGCCGACCAGTCCAGATTTACCTGCACCGTGCAGGAGCGGTACATCATGTCGAGACCGTAGCTGCCGACCTTCTTCATGTATTCGGTCATGATGCCGTAGCGCCCCTTCGGCATCACGGGGATCATCTCGCGCGTCCAGTCCGGTGTGACGCCGGTGCCCAGAAAGCCAATGCCCAGTTCACCACCCACCTCCTTTACCTGCGCCAGGTGGTCATGCACTTCCGAGCAGGTCTGGTGCAGGTAATCAAGGGGCGCACCGGACAACTCAAACTGACCGCCGGGCTCAAGCGACACGTTTGCCATGCTGTCGGGACAGGTGAGCCCGATAATCTTGTCGCCCTCCCGCACCGGCTGCCAGCCAAAGCGTGTCATGCCTTCCAGCATGGCGCAGATACCGTCGGGCCCTTCATAAGGAATTGGGGAACGGTCTTTTATGCGGAACGGAAACTTCTCGTGTTCCGTGCCGATCTTCCAATCGGTCTTGGGCTTTTGCCCGGCTTCGATGTAGGTGACCAGATCATCGTAGCCTGCGACCGTGTCCACGCCTGCCGTCAGAATGCTCATAATTTCCGTCTCCCCACCCATTCCGGGTATTTTCACCCCGGACTTTCGTCCCGGTACCAAGCTTGACGCCTGCGTCATTTCTCAAGGTCTGTTCGATGTAAGGGGCAACCTTACCCGGAACAAGGCCTTATTTTTCACATTTGCTCCCATTAGGCCAAAAAATCTCACCAGTCGCCGAGAATAAGCTGCACTGCCGCCAGGGCAGCGATTGCTGCGGTGTCAGCGCGCATAATGCGCGGCCCCAGCGAAATCGGGCACCGTATCCTCGCGGTCCAGCAGGCGGGCCCTTTCAGCGGGAGGAAAGCCCCCCTCCGGGCCGACAAGGACCGCCAGAGGGCGGGCAACGGGTCCTGCGGGCAGGTCTGGCGATCCAGGGCGATGAGGCAGCTTCGTTTCATCACGTGGTCCAGATGGCCCAGCCACTCCCCGTCGCGGGTCGGGACGATCCCCAGCCCAGCCTCCATATCCGCCGCCACATTAGAGTCTGACCTTACCGGTCGCACAATGATCGGGGCTTTTGAGGGTGGACTGGGGGCGAAATTTTTCGTTATCGGCTGGCATGTCGCCTTGGTCCTATTGTCAAGGAATGGCCTATATATAGAACATGAAGAGTGCCTTTGGCTCCCCATGAGAGGCGTCGGACAGGGCGCCTCCGATCCGTTATAATTATTCTTTACAATTTCCCCTGAACACCACGCAAGAGCCGCCGTCATGAGTGATCCAGACCTGCCCGGGGAAGACATGCCCGTTGCGGACGCCGCCGCCGACAACTGGGTTGATCGGTATGCTCCCGCCAAAGCGCGTCCCTACCTCCAACTGATGCGCGCTGACCGGCCCGTGGGCACATGGCTGTTGCTCTGGCCATGCTTCTGGTCGATCACGCTGGCCGCCCCTCTGGGAGACGGCTGGCCGGGCCTGCGCCATCTCTATCTGCCAGAACCGGGCGTGCTGGTTCTGTTCGCCATAGGGGCATTTGTGATGCGGGGGGCCGGCTGCACCATCAACGATATTATTGACCGCGAATACGACGCGCAGGTAGCGCGCACCCGGTCGCGCCCCCTCCCGTCGGGTGCCGTCAGTCTGAAACAGGCCTGGGGTTTCCTGATAGCACTCTGCCTCACGGGGCTCGTGATCCTGGTGCAGTTCAACCAGTTTACCATCGCGCTGGGGGTCGCATCCCTGTTGCTGGTGGGGCTTTATCCGTTTGCCAAGCGTCTCACTTACTGGCCGCAGGCAATGCTGGGCCTCACTTTCAACTGGGGCGCGCTTCTGGGGTGGACGGCGGTGACGGGAAACCTTGCCTGGCCGCCGGTGCTGCTCTATCTGGGCTGCATCTGCTGGACCATCGGCTATGACACTATCTATGCACACCAGGACAAGGATGATGATGCACCGCTGGGGCTCAAATCCACGGCCCTGATGTTTGGCGAGCGGACCAAAGGCTGGCTTTGCGTATTTTACGGCGCTGCGTTCGTGCTGTTTACCCTTGCCGGGGCCAGCGCCGCCATTGGCTGGGTTTTCTATCTGGGTCTGGGCGTCGCCGGCTGGCATCTGATGCGCCAGATCAGCCGCACCCGCATTGACGACCCAGCGCGGTGCCTCGCCGTCTTCAAATCAAACCGCGATTTCGGCGTTATCCTGTTTGCCTCCCTGGTGGCGGGAACGCTGGGGTCCGGGCTGGTGTAAGGTAATGAACGAGCCTCTTTTATACAATGAATTAAAATTCATTGCATTGAACAGCCATTCCAAATTTTTCTGCTTGAGATGAATCCGCTTTCATTTTATTATATGAACCAAGCTTCACTATTTTAATGAAACAAGGTTCATTTTATGGCTTATCGGCAGACAGAGCAAGTGGCGCAACGGCTGGCGGACAATCGTCGACGCATTCTGGCGGCAGCGCGCGGGCTTGTGTCAGAGGGTGGTTTTGCCAAAGCGCAGATCACCGCCGTCGCCAAACGGGCGGGGTTGGCCACAGGCACGCTGTATCGCTACTTCCCCTCGAAAGATGATCTGTGCCGGCAGGTGTTTCGCGAGGTCTCCTCGCGCGAAATGAATTTGCTGGCCGGGGTGGCCGCCTCTGACCGACCGGCACTGGAACGCTTTGAAATTATCTTACGCTCTTTCTCCGGGCGGGCCCTGAAAGGCCAGCGTCTTGCCTATGCACTTCTGGCAGAGCCGGTGGATGTGGCCCTCGCAGAAGAACGCTCCCGGTTCCGGCGTACCCATGCCGCCATTTTCGCGCGCATTCTGGAAGATGCCGTTGCCGAGGGAGCAATTGCGCGCTGTGACACAAAACTGATGGCGGCGTGCATTGCCGGTGCTATCCCCACCGCCCTCGTCGGCCCGCTGGCGCCAGAGAACGAAGGGCTGAACGTTGAGGACGTGGTGAACAACATTGTCCGGTTTTGTTTTGGGGCGGTTGGCGTCTCCCTGCCCGCCCGTAACGAGCCTATTCAACACGAGGCCCCGACATGAACATCAAAGCACGTGACCTTCTTAACCCCTCTCAAATTGCCATTGTTCGCAAACGTTCTGATGTTCGCGGTGTCTGGCTGGCGCTGCATGCCTGGGGCGTGATCTTTGCCGCAATGGCGATGTTTGTGGCCTTTCCCAATCCGCTCACATTCGTGCTTGCCATTGCAATCATCGGTGCGCGGCAGCTCGGCCTTTCCATCCTGATGCACGATGCCGCCCACGGCGTTTTGTGCAAGTCGCCAAAGGTGAATGCGTTTGTCAGCCAATGGCTTTGCGCTTACCCCCTGCTTGCTGAAACATGGGCCTACCGCCGCTACCATCTGCAACACCACAATCATACGCAACAACCTGAAGACCCGGATCTGGTGTTATCCGCGCCGTTTCCCATCACCAGAAAAAGCTTCAAGCGCAAGATGATCCGCGACATCACCGGGCAGACCGGCTACCAGCAGCGCAAGGCTCAGTTGTTGAATGCGTTGGGGCCTGCGGGTGCCCCCCTGACCGAGCGCCTCTCAACGTTCTGGTCGAAACTGGGGCGTGCCGCCGTCACGCACGTTATTCTGTTTGCAGGGCTGGCGGCAGTTGGCCACTGGTATCTGTATTTTATACTCTTCTTGCTGCCGTTCCTGACCTGGCATCAGGTCATTAGCCGAGTGCGCAACATTGCCGAACACGCAATGGTGCCTGACGCCAATGATACGTTCCGCTCGTCACGCACCACACTGCTGGGACCGCTGGAGCGCGCTTTTGTCGGGCCTTACTGGGTGAACTATCATGTGGAGCACCATCTGATGATGTGGGTGCCCTGCTACAATCTGACGAAGGCACGTGCATTCCTGATCGGAAACGGCCATGGCGACAGGATTGAGACAAAGCATGGCTACGCCCAAGTGCTGCGGATGGCCGTATCCAAACCAGACGATCAGGACCGGCCGGGGAAGTTGATCCATAATACACGCCGCAGAGTGGCTGGCATTGTGTCCGAAGGGTTTGAGGCCACGAGCTGAAGGGTTTCGGCCATTTTTTCCATATGTTTATGTGAAATATGAGTCTGATACTTGACGTTAGCGATATAGTTCATATATGAACTATATCGTTTGTGATGAAATGGTTTGCATATGTCCCTGCCCTACGAAACTGCTGAAACGTGCGCCAAGAACGCTCCACCACGGCTGTTCCATCTGATGCAGCTTGCTCACAGGGCATTGTTTCGTGCGGCGGATCAGGTATTGCACCGGGAGCTTGGCATTAGCACTGCCCAACAGGGTGCGCTTTTTGTGATTGCCCAAAACGACCCCTGCCACCCGACCAGCATTGCCAAGTTCCTCGACATGAACAAATCGGCGGTGACAACGCTCGTTGTCCGGCTGGAAACCGCTGGGCTTGTCACACGCAGCGCAGACCCGAATGACGGGCGCGCTCAGCTCATCCACCTTAGCGACAAAGGCCGGGAGGTCATCCGTCTGTCTGTACCGCTAACCAGAGAGGCAAATGCCGATCTGCTGGCCGGTTTTGACAAAGACGAAATAGCGGTGATCGAACGTTTTTTGGGAGCGGTTATTAGCCGATCTGCCCGAGCGGCCTCGCAATCACACACTTCATCTTCCCCATCTCATTCTCAAGGAGTAACCCCATGATTTCGACCAGTGAACACATAGACGTCAGCCGCAAGACCGGCGTGCTTACCCTCACCATGAACCGGCCAAAAAAGAAAAATGCCCTGACGCAGGACATGTATGCAGCGCTTGCGGACAATATCCTCGCGGCACAAGGTGATCCCGACATCCGCGTCATTGTTCTGACCGGCACTGCGGACGCCTTCACAGCGGGCAACGACCTGAGTGACTTTACTGTTGCCGACGCTCCCGATACCAACGAAATCCCCCCCGTGAAGCGGTTCCTGAACGCCATCCTCAAAGCAGAAAAGCCACTTATAGCTGCCGTGAACGGACTGGCCATTGGTGTCGGCGTTACAATGCTGCTGCATTGCGCCCTTGTTTATGCTTCCCCCAATGCAACGTTCCAGACCCCTTTTGTCAATCTGGGGCTGGTGCCCGAGGCTGGGTCGAGCTTGCTGTTGCCGCGCCTCATAGGCACACAGAAAGCAAACGACCTTCTGTTACTGGGGACAAAGATAGGGGCTGAGGAAGCCGAGAGAATAGGCCTCATCGCTGGCGTGTTTGAGGCGGAGGACCTGCTTTCAGAAGTTGTCGACCGGGCCAGAGTGCTCGCCACCAAAGCGCCGACGGCGGTACGCCTGACCAAGAGCCTGGTACGCCACGACCGGGATGTTATCGCAACGCAAATGGCGGCGGAGGGCCAGCATTTTGCTTCACAGTTGCAGACAGCCGAATTTACCGAAGCGGTCACTGCCTTTATGGAAAGCCGGGCTCCTGATTTCTCCAACATGTAGGTTTAGTATGCGTGTGGCCGGGATGCGGAGGTAACCCGGTCGCTCCACTGCCGGGGCCTGCCGGTATAGCCGAAACTCATAGGCCGCCGGGTCGTCAACATGCTCGCACCGCGGTGGGGCTGGGCTGGCTGGACTGTCACTGCCCCCATACGATCCACCGCTTCGCGAATGTCACCGCGACGGTCCTGCACCAGCAGGGGCAGCCCCAGTTGTGTGCCCCACGAGCGCCATCGGGCACCAGAATCCGCTCCATCAAATGACGCATGAACGACAATATTTTTGTTCGGATCGGCATGGCGAAGCTCTACAAGAATGACCGGCTCATCAAGGGTGCGGTCCTTGTAGGCAACACAAAGAGCAATGCCCTGATAATCGCTCACCGGCGCTTCCCAATGCCAGATGCCAAACGGTGGCGAGCTGTCTTGGACACTCACCTGATCCTTGTAGATGGTCGCATAACGAATGAAGCCGCAGGCGCGCCGCCACACAGGCTCAAATGAAACAGCAATGCTTGCAGGCAACAGATAAGGGTCGGCATCAAAAGCGGGGTGGCCCCAGCGCCGTCGTGCGCTGTCAGCATCTTCCTTTTTTCCCCAAAATTGCATCTGCCGTCCTGCCTGGAAAGAGTTTTCACACACCACGCAATCGGCATGGATGCCTCAGTACGGGACAGGCTAGGGCTTCGAGCTTTCCATCTGCTTAACGCTCATGGGTGCATCGAATGAGGCATATGGCTCTGGTGCGTGCTAAATTGAGCTGACAAACCGAATCAATAGCCGCGTGCGGGTGGCGGAAGGCCGTTATGCTTGAAAACCCACTTCAGATGATCGGGCTCTATATCGCGATCAATCTGCTCCTCAACCTCGTGCTGGCCTACCGGGTTTCATCTGACCGTGTCCGCACCAGTAAGATGACGGGAACCGGCGATGAGGCCAACCCGCTTTACAAAGCGTCGCGCGCCCACATCGTTAATGCAGAGTACACGCCCATCGGGCTGATCGGGCTCATCGGGCTCTTTATCCTGTCGGCGTCCATCTGGGTCATTCACGCAGTGGGGGTCGCCTTGACACTTGGCAGGATACTGCACGCCATTGGCCTGTCGCGCTCAACAAACAGCACGCCCCCTCGCCTGTGGGGTACATTGCTCACCTGGTTCGGACAATTAATTGCCGGTCTGGGGTGCTTCTACTACGCTCTCACATACGTAAGCGTCACCCCCGTCTAAGACAGACAATCACCCGTTATCTGCTATAAGAACGGACCTCGTTGGGTTGCCGACGGGCTGTCTGGCTTTTTCTTCGCAAGCATCTGGGCAGATGCTTCTTCCACCTTAACATCACGGACCCACCCACATGGCTCAATCGCCCAACCGATCTGAATTGCTTAACGACCTGATCTCCCGCGCGAAAAAAATCGGAGCCGATAACGCCGATGCGCTGATGGTCGAAAGCACTTCCTTTGGGGCCTCGTTTCGTCTGGGTAAAGTCGAAGACATTGAACGCTCTGAGACTCAGGACCTCGGTCTGCGGGTCATGGTCGGCAAACGTCAGGCCGTCGTCTCCACGACCGATGTCAGCTTGCGTGCCCTGGAACCGCTGGTGGAACGCGCGGTCGCCATGGCAAAAGTGGCCCCAGAGGACCCTTATTGCGGGCTGGCTGACCCGGCCCTTCTGGCCAAAAGCATTCCGGACCTGGAGCTGGACGATGGCAGCGAGCCAAGCGCTGATGCGCTGATCGAGCAAGCCCGCGCCGTGGAGGAAGCAGCACTTGGCGTTAAAGGCATTACAAATTCCGGCGGGGCGGGGGCCAGTTTTGGCAGAGCGGCCATTACGCTGGTGACCAGTGACGGGTTTGCCGGCCATTACGGTGGCTCCAACCATTCGTTTTCATGTTCCGTTATCGCTGGCGAGGGAACCGCGATGGAGCGGGATTATGACTATTCCAGCGCGCGGCACTTGCGCGACCTTGAAGACACGGGTGCTGTCGGCAGACGAGCGGGCGAAAAGGCCATACGTCGGCTGAACCCCCGAAAAGCAAAAAGCTGTCAGGTCCCGATCATCTATGATCCGCGCATCTCCGGCGGACTGGTGGGGCATTTCGCTGGAGCCATTTCCGGCGCCGCTGTGGCGAGAGGGACCAGTTTTTTGAAAGACGCGATGGATACGGATATTTTTGCACCGGGTATTTGCATTACAGACAATCCGTTGATAAAGCGCGGGCGCGGTTCAAAGCCGTTTGACGGCGAAGGTGTTGCCACCGCCCCTCTGACCCTCATTGAGGATGGACGCCTCACCACCTGGCTCCTCGACACATCCACGGCAAAACAACTCGGGCTGACAAGCAATGGCCGGGCGGCGCGGGGCACCGGCGGGGCACCCTCGCCTTCCATCACCAACCTGACCCTGGAGGCTGGGCCCCTGTCACCTGAAGAGCTTATTGCCGACATCAAGTCGGGCTTCTATGTGACCGAAATGATCGGCATGGGCGTGAACGGGATCACCGGGGACTATTCCCGGGGGGCCTCTGGCTTCTGGATTGAGAACGGGGAGCTTACCTATGCGGTGAGTGAAGTGACCGTCGCCGGCAATCTCAGGGAAATGTTTGCCAACCTCACCCCCGCCAATGACCTGGTTTTTCGGATGGCGACGAACGCGCCCACTGTGCGGGTCGAAGGGATGACAGTTGCCGGAACATGAGCCACCGCAACATGGCGTGCTTCGCGAAGACCACGCGCTTGTTTGCAGCGCGGTTCGTGAAGCAGGTGCACTTGCGCTCTCCTACTTCCGTACCGACGTCAAACAGTGGGGCAAAGGAGATGACACCCCTGTAAGCGAAGCCGATCACGCGGTGAACGACCTTCTGCGAGAGCGGCTGCAAGGAGCGCACCCCGGCTACGGATGGCTGTCCGAAGAAACGGATGATGACCCTGCGCGCCTTCAACGCGACCTTGTCTGGGTGGTTGATCCTATTGACGGTACACGCGCCTTTTTGGCAGGCAAACCGCACTTCACAATATGTGTCGCACTGGTTTTCAAAGGGCAGCCCGTTTCAGCCGCCGTCTTCAATCCCGCAACTGATGAATTTTTTGAAGCAGTTGCGGGCGGTGGGGCCCGCCTGAACGGGGATACCATCGCTCCCAGCGCGCGAACCGAGATCGCCGGGTGCCGCATGGCCGCCTTCGGGCCCATGTTCAAACACCGTGCATGGCCCACCCCCTGGCCCGAGATGGAAATCATCGACCGCAATTCCGTCGCCTACCGGATTGTGCTGGTGGCCAATGGGTTTGTGGATGCCTGTATGGCGCTCAATGCCAAAAATGACTGGGATCTGGCCGCTGCGGACCTGATTGTCCGGGAGGCGGGCGGTAAAATGACCACCCACAACGGCGACCCGCTTACCTACAACAAGCCGGTGACCACGCACCGGAGCTTCGTGGCAGCAGGGCCAGCGCTGTACACCGCTCTTTTTGAGCGCGTTGGCACGTTGACGCTTCCCTAAGAAACACCCTGCTATATTGGGCACTCCAAAACGAGTATTTTTCAACCCAATCCAACCTTTGTATGCGCGGTTTGGCAAAATCAGGCGAAAACGCTATGGCAGACGAACAATTGCTGCATCTGGTTTTTGGCGGAGAGCTGAAAGACCTGGAAGGGTTACGGTTTCAAAACCTCGATCAGGTGGATGTGATCGGCATCTTTCCCAATCATGCAGAAGCACAGGCAGCATGGAAAAATGCGGCCCAGAGGACGGTGGACAATGCACACATGCGTTACTTTATTGTACACCTACACCGCCTGATGGACCCGGAAACCGCCCCTCACGAGACCGAGTAAACACCGCAACAGGCCTGCCCCGTGGGTTAAAACCCTCCGGTCGGCGCGGATTACCGTGGTGACGCATGGTCCGGCTCATGATAGGCTGTGTCCACCTTTCCGCCAGATAAGAGCTGATCTGTTGAGCACCAAGTTGAGCGACACCGAGCCCCCTGCACGCGCCCCCCAGACGGAGGCGCCGGTGCCAATCGGCAACGACGAAAGCACAGACAGTGCACCCCCTCACAGACTAGGGACGATGGAGACGGTTCGGCGCATTGCAACCGACTACCTCAAGCCTCACAGCACGCTTATTGTGTTTGCAGTTCTTGCCAATATGCTGGTAGCAGGCGCGACGGGTGTTTTGCCTTTTCTGATCGACCAAACCATCGAACTTATTTTCGTACAAAAGCAACAGCAAATGCTTTTGCTTATTCCGCTGGCGGCCCTGGCCATTCAGCTTTTGAAGGCCGTTGCAACCTATGCATCCAATGTTGTCATGGCCTTCGTTGGCCAGCGGATGGTCTCGGCTATTCAGGTCCACCTTTTTTCATGCCTAATGACAGCCGATCTCGGTTGGGTTCAACAAACCCACTCCGGGCGGTTCATTTCTGTTTTCATGACAGACGCTATTCGGCTGCGCGATGCGACCGCCCAGACGATCATTAATCTGACCCGACATCTGCTGACGCTGGTCGTCCTCATCAGCTACATGTATTACCTTGACTGGTTGATGGCCCTGATGGCCACGGCTGTTATTCCGTTTGCGGCGGTGTTTATGAGACGCCTTGGCCGCAGAACACGCACGGCGACAGACAAGGGGCTTGAGGAGACCGGCTCTCTTTCGACATTGATTGCTGAATCACTGAGTGGCATTCGGGTCGTTAAAGCCTATGGCCAGGAGGCCCATGAAATCAACCGGGCATCAACCACCATCAACCTTGTGCTTGAGCACACAATGGGGTCCGTGCGCGCCAAGGCCGCTGCCAGTCCCATTACAGAAGCGTTGACCGGGGTGGGGATTGCAGCCGTGATCGCGTATGCAGGGCACCAGGCCATGAATGACGCAATGACAGCGGGAGCCTTTTTTGGCTTCATGGCGGCGGTGATGCTCTCCTACCAGCCGCTGAAGGCTGTTGCCAACCAGCAGACCCTTCTTCAGGAAGGGGTCGCGGCGGCAGCGCGGCTGTTTCCCATTCTGGATGTTAAAGCAAAAATCGTTGATCCGTCCGATGCCCGCCCCCTTACGGTAACCGACGGCGCCATCAAACTGGATCAGGTTACCTTCCTGTATGATGACGGTACTAAGGCACTCGACAATGTGTCTATTGATGTTCCGGCGGGACGAACCGTCGCACTGGTTGGCCCGAGCGGGGCGGGGAAAAGCACCATTCTCAATCTGGTGCCACGGTTTTATGATGTCAGCACCGGGGCCGTTTCCATCGACGGGCAGGATTTGCGATCCGTTACACTGGGCTCCCTGCGCGGGGCCAGCGCGCTGGTGACACAAGAACCTTTTTTGTTTGACGATACAGTGCGGGCAAACATTGCTTACGGAAACCCGGATGCGAGCGATGCAGAAGTAGAAGCGGCAGCAACCCATGCGGCTGCACACGGGTTTATCTCAGCCCTTCCCCTTGGATACGACACACGGGTTGGAGAAGCCGGGCTCAAGCTTTCCGGTGGACAAAGGCAACGGATTGCCATTGCACGCGCGATGTTAAAAAATGCGCCGATCCTCCTGCTTGACGAGGCGACATCTTCCCTCGACACGGCCTCGGAACTACAAGTACAAAAGGCCCTGCAAACCCTGATGCAAGGCCGTACAACACTCGTCATTGCGCACCGACTTTCCACCATTATGCATGCGGATATGATCTATGTAATCGACGCCGGGCGCGTTATTGAGCAAGGCACCCATGCTGATCTGATTGCGAAGGGAGGCCTCTATGCAGAGCTGTCCCGCTCGCAGTTTAGCCAGGACAGCACTGAAGCGCCTGGCATACTGGCGGGAGCATAGAGGTCGCGCCTATGGCACTTTTCAAGTCACTCAGCAAAAAAATCATCAGAAACAAATCGTTTCAGAACGCGCTGGGGCTTTCCATCGCAAGCTATGTGAAGTTCGTTCACCTGACCTCCCGCTTTACACAACGCCGCGCTGATATTCCAGAACGTTTCTGGTCTGCCGATGACACATTCATCTGTGCCACGTGGCATGGGCAAAACATTATGCTGTCGTCTTTCTGGCATAACTGGCGCGCGATCAAGATCATCGTTTCCAAACATGGCGACGGGGAGATCATTGCTCAGCTCGTCAGACATTTGGGGTTAGGCTCCATCCGCGGATCCGGCACCCCAAAGGACCAGCCTGAAAAAATGAAAGGCAAAGGTGGAGCAGCGGCGCTGCGCCAAACGGTGCGCGCCCTGAAAAATGGTGCCTCCATCGGCCTAACGGCTGATATGCCTCCCGGGCCTAACCTTCGTGCCGGCCTTGGCATTGTCACCATGGCGCGACTTTCCGGGCGACCCATTATTCCCGTTGCAGCCGCCACGCGGACACGCCTTGTCCTTGGCAGTACCTGGGACAAATTTTTAATTCCACTCCCCTTTAATCGGGGGGCGGTGGTCTGGGGTGATCCGATTTTTGTCCCCCGGGAAGCCGATACTGATGTGATGGAGAGCTACCGGCAACGGGTTGAAGATGCCCTCAATCAGGTGACCCGAGAGGCCGACGCCATGGTTGGACGCCTGACAAGGGCAGCATCGGCCAGCGACGCCAAAACGCACAAGGCGGGATAGGCGTTGACAGGTTCCCATCAAGATACACTCGGTCTTTCCTTTTACCGGCGCCTGACGAGCGTGGCCGGTCCGTTTGCCAAGTTTTTGCTGCGCTGTCGCCTGGCCCAGGGAAAGGAAGACCCCGCGCGGATTTTGGAGCGGCGCGGCATTGCCTCCATTCCTCGTCCCAAGGGTCCTTTGGTCTGGCTTCACTGTGCCAGCGTGGGGGAAGCCCTATCCGTCCTCCCTTTGATCGAGCAGCTCAGTGCGGCGCGCGGCGATCTTCGCTTTCTTGTCACCACTGGCACATTGACGTCAGCACAGCTTATGGCGGAACGACTTCCACCACACGCGTTCCATCAATTCATCCCGCTGGATCATCCAAATTACTGCGCCCGGTTTTTAGCACACTGGAAGCCGGACCTCGGCGCGATCGTCGAGTCTGAGCTGTGGCCCAACCTGATCCTCGGGGCGCATGAACAACGCATTCCACTGGTGCTGGCGAATGCCAGACTTTCGGAAAGCTCCTATAAGGGCTGGCGGCGTGCACCCAAATCTATTGCCCGTTTGCTCAATGCGTTTGAGATCATACTTGCGCAAGATGAAAAGACAGCAACGCGCCTGCGCCTGCTCGGTGCCACCGCCGTTCACGTTCCCGGAAATCTGAAAGATGACGCCCTCCCCCTTCCCGTCAACGCGCAAGACCTGAGCGCACTTCGCCAGCAAGGAGGCACCCGCCCGTGCTGGCTGGCAGCCAGCACCCATGAAGCAGAAGAAGTTCTCGTTGCCCGCGTGCACAGGCAGGTCGAACACAATATCCCCGGTCTGTTGACAATCATCGTGCCCCGTCACCCGGCGCGCGGTTCAGCCATCGCATCAGAGCTTCGAGACCTTGGTTTCAATATCGCCCAGCGCTCCAAAGGCGACAGACTAACTTCCGAGACCAATATTTATCTCGCCGACACGCTGGGCGAGATGGGGCTGTTTTTTCGATTGGTTCCCCTCGCCTTCCTTGGCGGCTCATTTGTTGATCTGGGTGGACACAACCCGATGGAGGCCGCCCGGCTCGACACCGCCATTGTGTTTGGTCCCGCCATGTATAATTTTGAGGCTGCCGTTGAAGCGCTGACAAAGGCCGATGCTGCTCTTCAAACGGTGTCGGAAGAGGAACTGACGCGGGTGGTGGAAAGCTGGCTTACAGACAAAGCCGAAATGTCGGCGCGGGCTGCAAAGGCAAAAAAGGTTGCCGCCCTGTCGTCGGGTGCCGCCGCGCGAATGTGTAAAATGCTCATACAGCTCCTTCCTCCACAGGTTGTTCCGGCGGCGTCCGGCAAGGGGGGGCCATAATGCGGAGCCCCGGTTTCTGGTATCCTGACACACCCTCCTCGCGCACCGCAAAAGCGCAACAGGCGCTTCTTGCTCCCGCCGCTTTTATCTATGCAAGCGCCGCACACCTGCGCCAGCATATGACCGCGCCCGAGCGCATCAGCGTGCCGGTTATCTGTATTGGTAATTTTACCGCCGGGGGAGCGGGCAAGACCCCCGTTGCCATTGCAGTTTGCGAACGACTGAAGGCCCTTGGCGAACAACCGCACTTTCTCAGTCGCGGCTATGGCGGCAGTGAAACGGGGCCCCTACAAGTTGATCCGGCGGACCACACTGCGGCCCGGGTGGGGGATGAACCTTTACTTCTCGCCGCCCACGCACCCGCCTGGGTCGCACGAGACCGTGTCTCAGGGGCTCTGGAGGCGGAACAAGCAGGTGCCAGTGTCATTGTCCTTGATGACGGTTTTCAAAATCCCCGGCTTTATAAGGACATGTCTCTTATCGTTGTCGACACAGGCGCAGGTATTGGAAATGGCAAGGTGATCCCCGCAGGCCCTTTGCGTGAGCCGCTCCACCGGGCGCTGGAACGAGCCACGGCCCTTGTGGCTCTGGGGGAAGGTGCGCTGTCCGGGTCGCTCGCGGAGGCGATAGGCAGGCAGGCCCGTCCCCTGTTTCGTGCACACCTGAAACCGGACCCGGCAGCCAGCGGGGACATTCCGGGTCAGGCACTGGTGGCCTATGCGGGGATAGGGCGGCCTGAGAAGTTTTTTGCAACGCTGCGTTCGATGGGGGCCGATATCACAGGTATACGGGCTTTCGCCGACCACCACGCCTTTAGCGAGCGTGATGCCGAAGCACTGCTGCAACTGGCTCAGGACAGACATGCAAAGCTCATCACAACGCAAAAGGATGCCATGCGCCTTAAAGCTTTGCGAGGCCCCGCCGGCAAGCGACTAAAGGAAGAAAGCCTGATCCTTCCCGTCTCAGCCTGTTTTGAAGATTTTTCTGCGCTGGATGCACTCCTCCATACGCACTTGACAGCGGCGCGCGCCAGCCACACCTATGCACCCCCTGGTACACGAAGCACCTGACGCTCGGGTTTTCATCTGTTATAAACGCAGCCTGCGTTCACACCCATGCCCCGGACCGTTACGTGAAAAATAAAGCTCTTAGACACAGGCTGGAGGCTGCGGGGGCACTATTGCCGCTTGGCTTTTTCAAACTGTTAGGGCTTGAGCGCGCGTCGGCGGTGGGCGGCTGGCTCTGCCGGACCATCGGGCCGCGTGTGGGCGTCACACGGCGGGCCCGGAGAAACATTGAGCGCGCCATGCCTGAACTGTCGGCAAGTGAGGTCGACCGGATCATCACAGACATGTGGGAAAATATTGGCCGGACACTCGCTGAGTACGCGCATCTGGACAAGTTCCAGGAGCCCGCTCACCACGGGCGTATCTCCGTCAAAGGCATGGAGAAACTGCTCGCTCTCAAAGACAGTGGGGCGCTGCTTGTATCGGGCCATTTTGCGAACTGGGAGCTGCTGCCGCTGGCTGCCCGCCTGAACGGACTTGAGGGCGGTGAAGTTTACCGTCATGCCAACAACCCCATCATTGACGGTTGGATCGTCAAGCTGCGGTCTCGGGCTATCATGCCGGTGCAGATCCCCAAAGGACCGAAAGGGGCGCGCGATCTCATCCGCACTGTGCGCAACCACGGCTTTATCGGTATGCTGGTTGACCAGAAAATGAACGACGGGATCGAGGCAACCCTGTTTGGCCGTAAAGCCATGAGCCCCTCCGCCCCGGGCACAATGGCCACGCGCTACGGCATTCCCATCATGCCGGTCAGCATCAAACGAACCGGCGGCGTTCACTTTGAACAGGTGTTTCACGACCCGATCAAAGTGAACCCTGATGCCGATCCGCACCTCGAAACAGCGCGGATCACGCAGGTTCTCAACGATTTTCTGGAGGCAGAAATACGGGCCAATCCGTCCCAATGGTTATGGCTTCACAACCGGTGGCCTACGGATAGCTGATATTCTCTTCTATTGGGAGGTCGCGATCGGCTGGCCTTTCAAGGGGCTTGGGGGCCGGCATGTTACCTGCCAGCAAAGCCGGGTCGACACGAGCACCGCGCCAATACATGCGCCAGTCGAGGTGCGCGCCGGTGACACGGCCCGTGGCCCCAACAGCCCCGATCACATCGCCTTGCGCCACCTCAGTGCCAACCTCAACATCGACGCTACTCAGATGCATCAGCACACTGATGAGGCCCTGGCCGTGATCGATGAAAACAAGGCCCCCTTCAAAATAGAGGTCGGGTTCTGCCAGGGTCACAATTCCCGGTGCCGGAGCGGCAACCGGTGTGCCTGTGGGGGCTGCAACATCCACTCCGTAATGCGGTCTGCGGGCTTCTCCATTGAAAAATCGAGCCAGACCAAAAGTGCCGGTTATGGTTCCCGTCACCGGCCAGATAAAAGGTTCGGCAAACCAGTCCCTGTCTGTATCGCGCGGCCTGGCCGCCCGCTTGAGGACGCCTTCGCGGCGAATGCGTTCCAGTTGTTCTGCTGACGGGCTGACATATTTTGAAGCAACCCCCTCAATGCGCTGTACATCATACGTCCGCACAGCGACATTGATCAGCAGGCTTTCGCGTGTTTCATCCGGATACTCCAGATCGAGATGCGCCGCGCCGGTGTGGTCACGGTCAAAACCAAACACAAACCGCCCGGCGTTTGACACCATGAGCGGCTCACCGTTCAGGACCGCTTTGGTTCCAAGCTCTGTCTGGCCGACAATAATCCCCCCCTGGATTGCCTCACCGGTCAGCGCCACTCTGCTTTGTGCGGTGGCGGGAGCCAGAGCCAGGAGAAGGATCGACAGCCCTGCCGCAAAAGCGGTGAGAGGTCGGTAACTGGTACACATGTCGATCATTTATTCGCCATCAGTTCAAGTTCACGCTTCAACGCCGCAGCGGCGTCCACATAGGCTTCCTGGCGGTCAGCGTGCCAGTAGCGCAGATCCTCAATCAATATCCGCTCCTCTGTTACGCTGCACAGAACATAGCTTCCCTGGCGCACGACGTGATATTCGCCGTCTCCATAGACAAGCTCCGCCTTGTTCCCGCTGAAATTTCCCTCGTGTCGGTTCATGTTCCCAATCTACTCCGTAACAACGCACCTGTCATGGAGGTGTTGTGAATATGGTTTCTCTCCCCCCCGTACATTAAAACAGTTGGCCCTGATTAAGGTTTCTCGGCTTTGCGGGCCCAGGGGACTTCTTCGGCGAAGTGCTGGATTTTCCCCGGCTTGAGCCAGATTTCTCCTGGCCCGAGCCAGGTTTTTGGGCACCAGGATGTGCCGCTATCACAGCCAAACGGTCGCCCCCGGAAAACTCCACTTCCAGCGCCGCGCCCGTCTCGACCCCGGCGGAGCCCCTCACCGTCTCTCCAGCGCGATTTCGGACCAGCGCAAAACCGCGTTCCAGCACCCCCTGGTAGCTGTAGGACAGCAACAGCCTGCCCGTCTGGCCCAATCTGGCTCCCAGATCATCCAAATGCCGCCGTTCCGCCCGGGTTGAGCGCACCGCCAGTTCATTAACCCGAAGCCGGCTCTGCGACAGGGCGGTGGTGATCGCGCGCAGGGACAGGCGCGCGGCGACCCGTTCCATATGCGCCCGCTTTGCACCTGCTGCGGCGCCCAGCCCCAGGCCCAGCCGCTGACTTGCATGATCGAGCCTCTGGCGGGGAAGAGCCACAAGGTCATCAATTTTTGGCAGGCCCCGCGACAGACCCTCCAGATGCGTCCCCAGCTCGTTTATTTTTCGGGTTTCAGCCCGCACCAGCCGCCCGGCATTGTCGAGAACCCGGGCGACCAGATCGGCGCGAACCGGCACGGCCATTTCCGCTGCCGCCGTTGGGGTCGGTGCACGCCTATCCGATGCGAAATCAAGTAATGTCGTATCCGTTTCATGGCCAACTGCAGAGATGAGCGCAATGTCGCTGGCGGCTGCCGCACGCACCACAATCTCTTCATTAAATGACCACAGATCTTCAACAGACCCGCCGCCGCGCGCCACAATCAACAGATCAGGCCGGGGCACGGGGTCACCGGGTGGCAGGCTGTTAAAGCCTTCGATCGCGGCCGCGATTTCCTGCGCTGAGCGCTCGCCTTGCACCCGGACCGGCCATATCAGGACATGACGTGGAAAACGATCCCGAAGGCGGTGGAGAATGTCTCGGATGACGGCACCTGACGGGCTGGTAACCACGCCGATCACCTCAGGCAGAAAAGGCAGGGGCTTTTTGCGGGCGGGATCGAACAGCCCCTCGGCACTCAAGGCCTTTTTGCGCTGTTCCAGCAGCGCCATCAACGCCCCAACGCCCGCCAGTTCTATTCGCTCAATCACGATCTGATAGCGAGACTGCCCAGGAAATGTCGTCAGTCTGCCCGTGCAGACCACCTCAAGTCCCTGTTCCGGCTTGACCTTCAGCTTGGATGCCACGCCCTTCCAGATGACCCCGTTCAGGACCGACTTATCATCCTTCAGGTCAAGATAGATATGCCCTGACCCCGGGCGGCTGACCCTGCCGACCTCCCCTTTGACCCGCACATAGCCGAAATTCTCCTCCACCGTCTTTTTGAGGGCGAAAGACAGCTCGCTGACTGAGAATTCATGAGCATTGCCCGCGGCAGTGCCTGGAGGGGTCTCGTCATCCATCAAGATCGGCGTCTTTCTTCTAAGGCGTTGTTATGTATAGTATAATTTTATCGTTCTGGGGTCTCCGGCGTGGTTTGCCGGAATCGCCGCCCATGATACAAGGAAAGGACAAGACCACCACAAGGTCTGGCAGGGAATTCAAGGATCAGCGGCGCATGAACGTTCTCATTATCGGCTCCGGGGCGCGCGAACACGCGCTGGCATGGGCAATCACGTCCAGTCCTCTTCTGGAGGCCCTTTATTGCGCACCGGGCAATGCCGGTATTGCCGACGTTGCCGCCTGTGTCGATATTGGCGTTGGTGATTTCGACGCCATCATCAGATTTTGTGGTGAAAAGAGTGTGGATTTTGTTGTGGTGGGGCCTGAAGACCCGCTGGTGAACGGCCTGGTAGACCGGCTTGATGCCGAGGGTATTAAATCCTTCGGTCCGACGGCTGCCGCCGCGCAACTGGAAGGCTCGAAAGGGTTCACCAAGGACCTTTGCGCGGACTACGATATTCCTACGGCTGCCTATGGCCGCTTTGCCGAAGCCGAAGAAGCCAAGACCTATGTGCGCCTGCACGGGGCACCCATTGTGGTTAAAGCCGACGGCCTGGCGGCGGGCAAAGGCGTTATCATGGCGGAAACGGAAGAAGAAGCAGAAGCTGCGATTGATGATATTTTCGGCGGCAAGTTTGGCAGCGCAGGAGCGGAGATTGTCATTGAAGAATGGCTGGAGGGCGAAGAAGCCAGCTTCTTTGCTCTGTGCGACGGCGTAACGGCCCTCCCGCTTGCAAGTGCTCAGGACCATAAGCGCGTCGGCAAGGGCGACACCGGCCTCAATACCGGTGGCATGGGCGCTTATTCACCGACACCCGCCATTTCCGTGAGTATGACGTTTGCGGTAATGGACAAGATCGTCAAACCAACGCTAGCCGCCATGGCTGAAAAAGGCATGCCTTTCAAAGGCGTTCTTTTTGTGGGGTTGATGATTACCCGCACAGGCCCTCAGCTCATTGAATTCAACGTGCGGTTCGGCGACCCAGAATGCCAGGTTCTGATGATGCGGCTGATGTCCGACCTCTTGCCCGCCCTTGTCGCCTGCCACGAGGGAACCCTTGATCAGATTAATCTGGAATGGAACGATGACACAGCGCTGGCTGTTGTCCTCGCAACTGAAGGCTATCCGGAGGCCTATGAGACAGGCTCGGAAATAGCGAACCTCCCGCAGGCCGCGAGCGCAGAGGGAGTAGAGATATTTCACGCCGGAACAAAACTGGATGGAAAGAAAATCATCGCCAATGGCGGGCGAGTGCTCGCGGTAACGGCGCTTGGCCGCTCGGTCTCAGTGGCCCAGAAGCGCGCCTACCGCGCCGTCGACGCAATTGACTGGCCACAGGGCTTCAGTCGACGCGATATTGGCTACCGTGCCATCGCCCGGGAAAAACAAACTGCATAATTACCTATAAACAACATGAGGAAATGGGTCGATGAATGAACCCCAGTCAACAGATCGCCAGGAAGTTTTTTCCGGCACGCAGGACGTAATGGAGCAACACCGTTTCGATGAGAAACTTCTGGTGGCTTATCTCAACGAGCATGTTGAAGGCTTTCAGGGGCCGCTCACCGTGCGGGAGTTCAAGGGGGGGCAGTCCAACCCGACCTACCAGCTCATCACCCCCAACAAAAAATATGTTCTTCGGCGCAAGCCGCCGGGAAAACTGCTGCCGTCCGCCCACGCGGTTGACCGGGAGTACAAGGTCATCACTGCGCTGGGGAAGGTTGATTATCCGGTCCCCAAAACCTACACCATGTGCAATGACGAGAGTATTCTGGGAACGATTTTCTATGTCATGGACATGGTTGAGGGGCGCATTCTCTGGGAACCGTTGCTTCCGGGAAGCGAACCGGAACGCCGCCGCGCAATCTACAAGGCGGAGAACAAGGCCATCGCCCAGCTTCATCTGGTGGACTATGAGGCGGTCGGCCTTGGCGATTTCGGCAAACCGGGAAACTATTTTGCGCGTCAGATATCGCGTTGGTCCAAACAGTATGTAGCCTCCGAAACGGAGAGCATCCCTGAAATGAACAAACTTATGGACTGGTTGCCACATAACATCCCGGACGACGACGCAACAAGTATTGTTCACGGTGACTACCGGTTGGACAATATGGTACTGCATCCGACGGAAGATCGCGTGACGGCAGTTCTCGACTGGGAACTTTCAACGCTTGGGCATCCGCTGGGAGATTTCACCTATCACATGATGCAGTGGATCATGCCAAGCGGCGGCCAGACTGCCGGGACAGCCACGCTGATGGACTCCGATCTGGCGGCGCTCGGCATTCCTTCTCTTGATGACTATGTCACCATGTATTGCGAACAGACAGGTCGTAAGGGGATCAACAATCTCGACTATTACTTCGCTTACAATCTCTTCCGACTTGGCGGTATTCTGCAAGGTATTGTCGGTCGGATTCGCGATGGAACGGCCGCCAGCGAACATGCGGCCCAAACAGCCAGCCAGGTACGCCCGCTCGCAGAACTCGGCTGGTACTATGCGCAAAAAGCGGGGGCCGTCTGACCTCCTTCGCACTCCTGAAAACTTGAAGGCGGGGCAATCTGCGCCTGAGTTTTGCGTGCCCTTCTATCCGCTGGCCATCCACAGAGATTCAAACAAAGTGCCCTGTACATTGGCATAGCCATCGCTCTCAATAATCAAGCCATAGTTCTCTCGTTCTGAAGAAATGATGGCAACCTGATTATCGTAAATAAACGTCGTCATCATCAGAGGGGCGGACGTTGGAGTGTAGCGGACTTCGCGACGCTCCCTGGTGCTGCTTGCCCAAATCTCGTCCACTTCTTCGCTCGCCGCACGAATGACGCGTAACGATTTTCCACCTGCGACACGTTTTTGAACGAAACGTGTCAACTCGTCCTCACCAGGAAAACGCAACAACTCTTTCATTGAAAGCATCCCGCACAAGGTATCGGTTTTTGCGAGGAGGACCGTGTTCAACACCGTCCGAACACCCTCCACCCCCTCATACAGACGAAAACGTGGCCCCTTTGCGCTGCCTGCGTAAACCGATCGGAGTTCGGGCAGTAAATCGGAAAGGGCCGCGCGACGGTCGTCCAGGTTGCGCAACAAAACGTCGGGGTTTTGCGCCACAACGTGGGTACGACCCGCTTTCTGGACCTGAGTTACGACACCTTCTTCCAGCAATTTTTCCAGCAGGGCGTAACCGGTCGTGCGTGTAACCCCGCAAAAGCGAGCAACCTCCTGAACGCTCGCCTCCCCCAACTGAAGAGCGGCCAAATAAAAACGAGCGCGTTTGCCGCTTATTCCGATCCGCGCCAGACCGCTTTCGTGCTTGTCAAAATTTTCTGACACATTATTCATTTTTCGATGATTGACTTTCGTTTTTTAATATGGATATTTTCTATATCTTCGTAATAATGAAGCATAAATGAAAAAATCTGTCCACCTTTTTTGACACACATGGAACATCTCATGCAGGAAATCCTCATCACCTCCGGCCTGCTCCAGGTCACCTTTGCTGTCTTACTCGGATGGCCCCTCACCGGCCTTCATGCCGGCATGAAGCGGGTTGGTCCGCTCGTCAACGCACGGCGCGTGTTGCAGGCGCATCTGGACAATATATTTATGGGGATGCTGCAAATGATCATTGCCAGCGTTTTCCCGGAATTGCCAGTCATTGCCGGATGGCTCCTGCTTGGGGCCTCGTGGAGCAATCCCCAGCTCTTTCTCTATCAGGCAACGACAACAGGGCAGGGCCGCTCCCTTCCCGGTATCACCGTTATGGCATTCGTCTCTTTTTCCGTTATGACCGTCGCCTATCTCTGGTTGCTGACGGCCTGGTTCCTGCGTTAACACGAGGTAAGAAGAAATGAGCACCCAAAACAAAAAAGTGCGCGTCGCGGCCATTCAGATGGAAGGCCGCGTTGCCGATATCCCCTATAATCTGGAGCACATTTCCCGCCTCATCGACGGTGCTGCCGCCAAAGGTGCCAAAATCATTGCGGTGCCAGAGTTCTTCACGACACGTATTGTTTATGATGAACGCCTGTTTGGATGTTCCCTGCCACCGGAAAACCCAGCACTTGATATGCTGAAGGCAAAATCCGCGCGCCACAATGCGCACATTGGTGGTTCATATCTGGAAATGCGCAATGGTGATGTCTACAACACCTACGTCCTTGTCGAGCCAGATGGCACAGTACATCGCCATGACAAAGACCTGCCAACCATGGTTGAAAATGCTTTCTATGTTGGAGGGAACGATGATGGGTTGATGGACACCGGCATTGGAACCATCGGCGCTGCCGTATGCTGGGAGATGGTACGCAGCCAGACCCCCAGGCGGCTTGCGGGCAAGGCCGACCTTCTGATGACAGGCAGCCACTGGTGGAGCGGTCCGGGATGGCGGCTCCTTGCAAAAATGGAAGAAGGATTCAATCCGGGGAACCAGCGCATGATGCGCAAAACACCGGGCAAGCTGGCGGCTCTGATCGGCGCTCCCCTCCTCCATGCGGGGCATACGGGGGTGCTGGAGGGCGGTTTTTTAACCGTCCCGGGGACGCGATTGAAAGTTGGCACCCGCACCCAGCTCACAGGCGAAACGCAAATCGTTGATGGCGAAGGCCGACTGTGCGCCCACAAGGTATTCAGTGAGGGAGCCGGGGTGATTGTCGCAGATATTGAACTGGGTCGCCGGCCTCCGCGCGCCTCAATCCCCGAGCGGTTCTGGCTTCCTCCCAAAATGGGGTTGGGGCGGCTTTTGTGGCACCACCAGAATGCATGTGGAAAGAGTGTGTATAAATGGGCCAAGCGTACCGGCCGCCTGAAACCTTATGACTTTGGAAAAAATTCTCCAGAGAAACCCCAGGTTTAGGTAGCGCTCAGCTCCCCATTTTCTGCTCGAACGCCTTCTTCAGCTCATCATGAACGCGGGCGACGACAGGATCGGTGAGTGTCTGAGTATAATAGTTGTTCACTATCGGCGCGTCGCACAAGATGCAATCCCGGCCAAACAGGGGGGTAATATTCGCGGCAAAAAACAACGTCGGAACCAGTGCACAGTCCGCCAGCGTCAGCTTGTTCCCAACAGCATATTTCGATCCGTCCAGATAGTGACTGAGCCAGCCCAACCCCTTATCAAGCTCCGCGAAAAAAGATTTAACGAGTTCAGCATCCCGGCCCTGCGGGTTGATCTGACCAAATAATTTACCCAGCGCAACCATGATGTAAAGATCACCCATGCGGGCAAGAAGCCGGACCTGCGCTCTCTCAGCCGCCTGCTCCGGCAGTAGAGGAACGGCGCTCTCCACTTCCTCAATATATTCCGTAATAACTTCAGATTCCGGAATGATGTGATCCTGTGTCACCAGGACCGGGACTTTATGCATTGGCGACAGAGCAACAAAATCATCCAGACTTATGGCGCCCGGCATTTCAAGCAGCTCTACGTCAAGCCCCTTGGCATAAAACTGCATGCGGCAGCGCGCTGCAAATGGAGACAGGTTGCTGTTGTAAAGTGTGTAAGGCATTATTTCCTCGCATTTCAGGAGGCCGGAGAAAGCGGCTTGATCCCATGTGGACCCGGCCGCTCTCTACTTCAAGGCCTAAGGCAGCCGACACCGTTCACGTGTAAATGCCACCGCCCTTTTTCTTCGCTGATTACTCAGCAGCCACCTTCAACTGTTCCTTGTATTTGCGGAACTCAAGCTTGGCGATGGTGCGCGCGTGCACCTCATCAGGGCCGTCGGCAAGCCGCAATGTCCGCATTGACGCATAAGCCCGCGCCATGCCGAAGTCGGAGGTTACCCCCCCACCTCCATGGGCCTGAATTGAGTCGTCAATGATTTGCAGTGCGATGTTTGGGGCGTGAACCTTAATCATCGCAATTTCCGCACGGGCGATTTTATTGCCCACTGTGTCCATCATATAGGCCGCCTTGAGCGTCAACAGACGGGTACATTCAATGTCGATACGTGCGCGCGCAATGCGCTCTTCCCAGACGGAATGTTCGGCGATGATCTTGCCAAATGCCGTGCGCGACAGAAGGCGCTTGCACATGGCTTCCAGTGCGCGCTCCGCCACGCCGATTGTGCGCATACAGTGATGGATGCGGCCAGGGCCAAGGCGACCTTGTGAAATTTCAAACCCACGGCCTTCACCCAGAACGATATTTTCCACCGGAACACGCACGTCCTTGAGAACGACTTCCGCGTGACCATGAGGTGCGTCATCATAACCAAAGACAGGCAACATGCGCACGATTTCAATACCCGGGGCGTCCATGGGGACAATGACCTGGGACTGCTGACGATAGAGGTCAGCGTCTGGGTCCGTCTTGCCCATAACGATAGCCACCTTGCAACGCGGATCACCAACGCCAGAAGACCACCATTTGCGACCATTGATGACATATTCGTTCCCGTCACGCTCGATGCGGGTTTCGATATTTGTTGCATCGGAGGAGGCAACATCTGGTTCTGTCATCAGGAATGCGGAGCGAATTTCACCGTTCAGCAACGGTCCGAGATATTTTTCTTTAAGACCCTCATTCGCATAACGCTCAAAGACTTCCATATTGCCGGTGTCAGGTGCTGCACAGTTGAAGACTTCCGAGGCCCATCCGACACGGCCCATGATTTCGCACAATGGCGCATATTCAAGATTTGTCAGGCCACCGCCCAATTCAGATTCAGGAAGAAAGAGGTTCCACAGGCCCTGCTCCTTCGCCTTGGGTTTTAGATCTTCGAGAATTTGCGGCACCTGCCAGGCATTTCCTCCAGCCCGGAAGGCTTCCATCTGATCGTTGTATGTCTGTTCGTTCGGATGAACATATTCATTCATGAACCGCTCAAGGCGGTCGATAAGTTCACGAGTCTTGTCATTGTAAGCAAAATCCATGACAGCTCCCTTTCTTGTTCTCTGGTTGCTTTGTTCTCTAGTTGTTCTTGTTGAGAGCTCTATCAATCAACCCTCAACCAATATCAATGGAGGCACTTTACCCCTTTGTAAGGAGGGGGTACACGCAAAAGTATCCCCCTTCCCGCCGTCCCGCGAAACCAGGGAAGGGGTTACCCCCGACGCCCGGTAAAAAACCGCTTCAGGAGCGCTCTCGCCGGCTCCTCGGACAGGCCTCCATACACCTCTGGCCGGTGATGGCAGGTTGGCTGGGCAAAAAAGCGGACTCCATGGTCAACCCCGCCCCCCTTTTTATCCTCCGCAGCGTAGTAAATCCGCCGGATACGGGCCAGGGAGATCGCTCCCGCGCACATGGTGCAAGGCTCCAGAGTCACGTAAAGATCACAGCCGATCAGTCTTTCACTCCCCAGGCGCGTGGCAGCTTCGCGAATGGCAAGCAGCTCAGCGTGGGCGGTGGGGTCTTTCAGCTCAATGGTCCGGTTCCCCGCCTGGGCCAGTACAACGCCCTTTTCATCCACAATCACTGCGCCGACGGGCACTTCGCCACGCGCAGCCGCAGCCGCAGCCTCCGCCAGGGCGATAACCATCGGGTTTCGTTCCCGGGCGTTCGACATCTGTGCATCCGTTTTCATAAGCGGACCCTGCCGTTTCCCTTTGCGTCCCGTCAAGTACCGGTTTTGAGCGGCCCGGGCAAAAACTTTGGCAACATTCCACGCAAACCCTGTTATTGAGAGCCCATGAACGCTCCAACCTCCTCCAATACTCCTCCGCCAAAAGGCGACAGGATAGCCAAGGTCCTTGCCCGTGCCGGCGTCTGCTCACGCCGTGACGCAGAACGCATGGTCGCATCGGGCCGGGTGAGCGTGAACGGAACCGTCCTTGAAAGTCCCGCTCACAATGTCACGTCCGAAGACAAAATTCTGGTGGACGGCAAGCCCTTGCCCGCGTCGGAACCAACCAGGCTCTGGCGGTACCACAAACCTCGCGGGCAGGTCACCACGGCCCGTGATCCCGAAGGGCGCACGACCGTATTTGCAGCCCTGCCCAAAGACCTGCCACGGGTCATCAGCATCGGCAGACTTGATGTGAACACTGAAGGGCTGTTGCTGCTGACCAATGACGGGGCTCTTGCCAGACAGCTTGAACTGCCAGCGACAGGGTGGGCTCGGCGCTACAGGGTGCGGGCGCATGGACGCACGGACCAGGCCAAGCTCGATACTTTACAAAAAGGCATCACGGTGGACGGCGTGCGGTACGGCCCTATTCAGGCGCATCTTGAGCGCGACAAAGGGACCAATATCTGGATATCAATGACCTTGCGGGAGGGAAAGAACCGCGAGATCAAGCGTGTGCTTGAAACGCTGGGCCTTGATGTAAACCGGCTGATCCGCACCTCCTTCGGCCCCTTTCAGCTCGGAGACCTTCAGGAGGGGGCCGTTCAGGAAATACCCACCCGTGTTCTGGCCGACCAACTGGGGGAGACAGACCGGCAGCAGAACGCGGAAAAGGCCGCTGGCGGCACTGCCCGTGCAAAACCCAGGCTGAAGCTCAAATCAAGACCTGTTGCAAAAGGAAAAAAGGCCTTCAAAAAACGCAAACCCAGTGCTGAACGCGCGGCTTCAACAGACAAGCGTGCGCCCGGTGTAAAACGCACCGGCACCTCAAAACCCGGCGGCAAGAACAGAGGTTCGCATGCGGATCGTCGGCGGTGATCTAAAAGGCAGACGGTTGCTGGCTCCTGCGGACGACCATGTGCGCCCCACCAGTGACCGCATTCGCGAAGCCCTGTTCAACGTGCTGGCGCATGCCGGGTTTGGAGACTTTTCCCTTCAGGGTGCCCGTGTTCTCGACCTTTTTGCAGGCACTGGCGCACTTGGTCTGGAAGCTTTGTCGCGGGGCGGATCGTTTGCGCTGTTTGTGGACGATGATGCCTCGTCGCGGGGGCTCATCCGCACGAATGCGGAAACGCTGGGTGTGACCGGACGGACGAAAATATATCGCCGGGATGCAACCAGACTGGGCCCGCGCGCTGCCAGCGCCGGACCGCCGTTTGATCTTGTGTTCCTCGACCCTCCCTACGGCAGGGGGCTTGGGGAACAGGCCCTGACGGAATTACTCGCTGGTGACTGGCTTAGCCCAAACGCGCTCATCATCCTTGAAGAGGACAAAAGCGCTGATGTGTCTCTGCCGCCGGGGTTTAACGTCGCGGACCGACGCTCTTACGCAACGACACAAATCATTATCATGACCCTTTCCCGTTGAGCTTTTGGGCCTGGCCCAGAGGGGCCCCATGTACCTGAGCAAAGCGCGGCGCTTCTAATCGCCGGTTTGTCGCCATGCCTAACGTCGGCCAAATAACCTTTCAATGTCTGCAAGTTTCAGTTCGACATAGGTGGGTCGGCCATGATTGCATTGACCGGAATGCGGTGTTGCTTCCATTTCGCGCAGCAGCGCATTCATCTCTTCCCCGTTGAGCCGCCGACCAGCGCGCACTGATCCATGACATGCGATGGTGCTGCACACATCCTCCAACCGTTCTTTCAACGACAGAGCTTCATCCAGCTCCACTAGATCATCGGCAAGATCGCGCACGAGGTTCGCCACATTAAGGTCCCCCAGCAAGGCCGGCGTCTCACGCACAACGATGGCACCCTCGCCAAATTTTTCCAGGATAAACCCGAGTTCCGCCAGTTCGTCTGCCCGCCTGGACAGGCGCTCAGCACCATCACCGTCCAGTTCCACGACTTCGGGGATGAGCAATATCTGACGTGTCAGACCGTTCGTCTCAATCGCCTTTTTCATGCGTTCATAGACAAGGCGCTCGTGAGCAGCGTGCTGATCCACAAGCACAATCCCATCCGCCGTCTGTGCAATAATGTAAGTCTCGTGCACCTGCCCGCGCGCTACCCCCAAGGGAGTGTTCAGGTTATCCGGCATTAAGGGTACTTCGGGCTCGATACGCGCACTTGACCCAAATCCGCCTGACCAGCTTTGCTGTTGTGTCTCTGCCTGCCCCTGTGGGCGTTGAGCGGCTGCATGGGCCTGCAAGGCAGAGGGCGGCGTCCAGTTTCTGCCCCCATCTTCCCACCCGGTCTGGGTGCCCCTGCTTCCATCCGGGCCAGGGCTTGCCCCCTCGGGCTGCATTGCGCCAAGGGCTGTCTCGCCGACTGTTGTCGATGCTCTGTGTCCGGCTGCGCCAAGCGCCTGCCGCAATGCCCCGACAATCAAGCCACGGACAAGCCCCGCGTCGCGGAAACGCACCTCTGTTTTGGCCGGATGTACATTCACATCCACCTGGGCTGCATCAATTTTCAAAAACAACGCCACAACAGGGTGCCGTCCTCGTGCCAGAAAATCCATGTAGGCGCCTCGCACGGCGCCGGTCAGTAATTTGTCGCGCACCGGGCGTCCGTTCACAAACAGATACTGATACTGGGCTGTGCCCCGATTGAAAGTGGGGAGCCCCGCATAACCTGAAAGCCTGATGCCTTCACGCCCGGCCTCAACACGCACGGCATTGGCCGCAAAGTCAGCGCCCAAAATGGCCGATAATCGAGACAGTCTTGCTTCAAAGAGATCCCCGTGGGTGGGGGGCAAACGCAGCATGTTTCGCTCCCCACTGGTCAGGGAGAACCCGATCCCCTGATGCGCCATCGCCAGCCGTTTCACAACATCGGACACGGCCTGGGTTTCTGCACCATCCGACTTCAGAAATTTGCGCCGGGCGGGTGTTGCGTAAAAAAGGTCTCTTACTTCAATGCGGGTGCCGGCCTGCCCGGCCGCTGGTTCTACGCTGCCGAGCTTTCCCCCCTCAACAGAAAGGTGCGACGCCGTTTCGGAGACCTTCTGTCTGGTGGTCAGGCTGAGACGTGCAATAGCACCAATAGAGGGAAGCGCCTCTCCGCGAAAGCCGAGCGTCTCAATATCTTGCAGGTTTTCCAGCCCGTCCTCCGACTGTTTCAGCTTGGACGTTGCATGGCGTTCCACCGCGATGAGCACATCCTGCGCACTCATGCCGCACCCATTATCGCTGATGCGGATCAGATCACGGCCACCGCCTGCGATCACGATGTCAACCTGGGAAGCGCCCGCATCGATCGCATTCTCGACCAGTTCCTTGACCACGCTGGCGGGTCGCTCAACCACTTCGCCGGCAGCGATGCGGTTGATCGTCCCCTCGCTCAGTCGGCGAATGCGGTTCACTCAGGCCTCCGGGTTCAAGTCGTCGTTCAGGTGGTCGTTCAGGCTTGCGCCAGATAGCGCCAAGCCAATATCTTTCCTTCTTCCACCGCAGGTTGACTGTAAGGATCAACACCGATCAGGTCGGCCACAAGAATCGTCTCCAGCATAAAGTGCATCAGCAGGGCGCCCAAATTCTTTTCATCCAGCACCGGAAGCCGAAGCTCCCTGACCGGGCGACCATTTCCGGCCAATGTCTCAATTGTGGCCCGCTGCTCGACTTCCAGCAGGTCCCCCATTGTTTTGCCTGAAAAAGGTGCTAGCAAGCCTTTGGTGAAGGCGGGGTTTGGCACCTGGCCCTCCCCCTCAACGTTGCGGGTGACAATGGTATGCAGCTTATCGTTAGGACCGGCCAGATAGAGCTGGAGCTGGCTGTGCTGATCGACAGGTCCAACGCCCGTCAGAGGGGTCAGCCCCTTCCCGTCCTTGCCCAGACTTTCTCCCCAGAGTTGGCGAAACCACAATCCCATTCGCTGTAGCCGGTCATCATAGACTGTGAGGGCGCTTAACCGTACGTTGCGCTCCTCAAGAAGTCCGGCTGTTATCGCGGCACAGGTGATAACAGGCGCCGTGGGGTTGGAAAAGGTTGCCGAAACAGTCTGCGCCGCGCCCTCGCGCAGTTTTACAGGATCAAGCCCGAGAATGAGCGCTGGCAGCAGGCCCGTATTGCTCAGGATACCAAAGCGACCCCCCAGGGGGCTGTGGGGAAGCATGGTGAACCCGTATTCCTCTGCCAGCGTGACAAGAGGGTTCTGCGCACCTGGGGCACCCGGGGTCGTCAGGACATCAAAATGGCGGTTCATGTATTGCCCGCGACCCGCCTTCTCGATTGCCGTCATGGCAGCCAGCATTTGAGACAGCGGTTCGGCCGTGCCTCCTGACTTGGAAACCACCAGAAAACGTGTCGTACGCAAATCACAGGCTGCAAGGAGCTGCTCAAACGTCACCGGGTCCAGGTTTTCCGGTATGTGCACTCTGGGCCTGCCTTTGCGTGCCTGATGGCCCGGCAGTCCCCAGCCAGAGAGCTGGGCCAGCGTTTGCGCCCCAAGGCTCGAACCGCCTACCCCCAGCAATACAAAATCCGAGGTGGTCTCGCATAGTTGGTCGGAGAAACGGCGCATTTCGGCAATGTCTACCCGGTTGTCCAACAGCCTGGTCAGCAAAAAATCGCCCGCTTCGTGGAGCTTCTTCAGACGTGCCGCAGCGCCCACCGCGCGCGCCAGCATACCGTCATATCCCTCTTGGGAAAGCCCCCCCTTGCCGATCACGGCCTCCAGAGATCGGCTGATGTCACACGTATACATGAATTGGTCCGCCTGCATGCCCCAGTGGAGCTGAGCCTACTCAAATTACATTACCGAAACCACACTTCTTACCACGCAGCCATCGCGGTGCTCAGTTCGCAGTCAACCCTTCGGGCTGCCCCACCACGGTGACAATCAGATTGTCTGGACCAAAGAGACGGGCGGCAACACGCTGGATGTCTTCGCGTGTCACGGCTTCGATCAACGCGTTGCGATTTGAGAAATAATCGATACCCAGATCATTTCGCCAAATGGCGACAAGTTGCCCGGAGATTTTTTTATTTGTGTCAAACCGCAGAGGATAGGATCCGGTGAGGTAGGTCTTGGCATCTCTCAATTCCTCCTCGCTCACCCCGTCCCTTGCAAGCCTGGAAAGCTCGGAACGGATCACTTCAAGGGTTTCGGCGACCCGCGCATTCTCCGTCGCCACGCGCCCCAGAAACAAGGGCGCATGTTGCAGGGGGTAAAGATAACTTGTCACCGAATAGGCAAGACCCCGTTTCTCGCGCACCTCATTCATGAGCCGCGAGGCAAAGCCCCCACCGCCCAAAATATAATTCATCACGTAAGCCGGGATAAAATCCCTGTCTGCCCGTGCAACGCCTTCATGGCCAAACAGGACAATGCTTTGCGGCATTTCGCGCTCAATAATTTCAAGGTGCGCCACCGCCGATACTTCTGCCGCCGCAACTTCCGGCAGTGGGGATGTTTTCGCAAGGGCCCCAAAAGTTTCGTCCAGCAGGCGTTTCAAAGTCTCTGCATCAATGTCCCCGACGACGGCAATTTTCAGATTATCCCGCACCATCAGTTCCCTTTGATGGGTTGAGAGGGCGTCGCGCGTAAGGCCTGCAACGCTTGCAAGCGTGCCTTTTGAGGGCCGGGTGTACCCATGCCCAGGCAGAGCACGATTGTACCAGGCCACGGCGGCCATCCGGTCCGGGCTCTCGGCATCGCGCGTAATTGCTACTTCCAACTGGCGGCGAATGCGTTCAACCGCCTGGCCGTCGAAGCGGGGCGAGGTGACGGCAAGACGCAACAGATTGAACGCTTCATCACGGTTTTCGCTCAGAGTTTTGAAGCTCAGAGACAGCGTGTCGTGGCCCGCCCGAAAAGAAAGTCCGACAGCGAGCCGCTCAAGCTCGCGCTGAAAAGCCTGGCTGTCCAGATCGCCAGCTCCTTCATCCAACAATGCAGCCATCATGTAGGTAAGCCCCCCGCTTCCTTCCGGGTCTTGCAGGGCGCCGCCTTCCCAGGCTGCGTCCAATACGATGAGGGGCAGTGAGTGTTCTTCCACAAGCCAGGCAGTGATCCCACCGGGACTGGTGACTTCTTGTATTTCGATCGCCGCACTGGCAGGCTGGAATGTCAAAAAACCGCTGAAAACCGCAGCAATCGCACCAGATACAAACCGCGCTCGCATTATATATCTCCCACAGGCTTCAAAATGCCCGTTACGGACCGGTTGAGATCAAAATAGGTCCGGGCGACTGTCATAACATCTTCCGGTGTCACTTTCTCCAGTCGCTCAGGCCACTCAAGAATGTCCTGAACAGTGCCGCCCGTCGTCAGGACCGCACCATAGATACGCGCCATCTCTTCCTGACTGTCGCGCGCGTAGATCGCTTCAGCCATCAATCGTTTCACAGCCCGGTCCACATCGTGCTGCGTTACGCCTTGCGTAAGAAAAGCCGCAAGCTCCGCATCAAGAGCCGCTTCAACCTGCTCAATTGTATGGCCGGGCGCTGGAACGGCATACACTCCCAAAGTGCCATCATCCAGGGCTGCGCCTGAATACCAGCTCCCTACACTCGCGGCGACCTGGCCCTCTACAACGAGATTGAGATACATACGGCTGGTGGCGCTGCCGCCCAGAATCGCTGTCATAACCTCCATAGCCTGAGCATGACGCCCGGGAGCGTTGAGATAGCCCGGCACGCGATAGAGACGCTGAAAGGTCGGCTGATGGACCCGCGCGTCAGCATATTCCACACGGAGCGGCTCTGTGGGGCTTGTCGATGTTTCCCTCACCCGCGCCGGCGGCTCGGCGCGCCTTTCAATTGAGCCATAGTATTTTTCGGCAAGCGGGCGCAATTCCGCCGCAGAAATATCGCCGGCAACGATCAAGGTCGCATTATTGGGAGTGTAAAACCGATCGTAAAAAGCAATCGCGTTCTCAGTGCTCAGGGCCGCTATTTCCTCTGCCCAGCCGATTACGGGCGTTCCATAGGGATGCACGGGAAACAGCGCCTGGTTCATCTTCTCCGACAGGATCGAACGCGGGTTGTTGTCGATACGCATGCGCCGCTCCTCCAGAACAACGTCACGCTCCGGCATCACTTCTGCATCGGTCAGGACAAGGTTTTCCATCCGGTCCGCTTCCATCTCCATAACAAGCGGCAACCGGTCGATGGCGACGCGCTGAAAATAGGCGGTGTAGTCTGATGAGGTAAATGCGTTGTCCTGCCCCCCGTTTCGGGCAACAATCCGCGACATCTCGCCAGGTGGAACAGTCTTCGTCCCTTTGAACATGAGGTGCTCAAGGAAATGAGCGACACCCGACATGCCTTCGGGTTCATCTGCTGCCCCAACCCGGTACCAGATCATATGGGTGACAACCGGGGCCCGCCGGTCCGGGATCACAACCACACTCATGCCGTTGGCCAGCTCGAACGCCTCCGGCGCACCAGGGCCTTCCCCATGGATAACTGGGTCCGTGCTGAGCATCGCCCCTTCACCGCTTTCTTCAGAACAACCCGCAATAACAAGGATCGACGAAAGCGCAACACCAAGAGCAAGCTTCTTCAAAGTGGATTGGGGATGCCTCATGGAAAGCGTACCTCGTTTGCTACAGCTCTTTGCCGGTGGAAACTATGGGAAACTGCGCAGGCTAGGGTCAGCAATTTGTCCGGCAGGGTCAACACCTTCCCGGATCACTTCAAACACGCGGGAATGTGATCTCCCCCGCGAACTCCATCAGATTTCCGTCGTGCAGGAAAACGCCACTCGTTCTGTGCGAACTAGTTGAAAAAATAGTCGATAAAGCCGCCGCCCTCACCGCCATCATAGTCAGGTGTTTCGCCATCATTCGCCGGGCGTCCCAAAGCTTCGTTCTCGCGCAACCGCTGAGCTTCTCCCACCGCATCCACAACACGGTTGCTTTGGTTTGCCTCCTGCCAGAACAAAACTTCAGCCAGGAAAGTTTCGTCTTTCCGTTTGAGGGCGCGGGTCTCATTTTCAATGATTGCCCGGATATTAGGGTCTGCGTTCGCCGCCCCTGCATTTGCAAGCAGCGCCTGTTCACCGACCGTTATACCTTCGTCACCCGGCTCGGACCGCAACAGCACAGCGCGGGCAAGGACCTGGGGAGACGTCGCACGGGGGCCTGCTGCTCCGGGTCGGGGGGGGCGTAGCGCGTAATCCGGCGGGATCACCAGAGGTGCTTTAGTGACAATCGCAAATTCATCGGGAGCATCTTTTCCGTAGCCAAGACTTTCCGCCAACGTGTTGCCGCACGCGCTCAGAGCAACCGCTGTCACCCCAACAATGAGGAGCCGCGAGAGAAAGCCGGTATCCACAGTTTTCGTTTTACGCATGGTCTTTATCCAGATCCTTCTCTTGGGCCATCTTTTGGGCTACCTTTTTACGGTCCCTCTTTGGACCCGCCTGCTTTTTCCCCCGAGCTCGTTGGGGGAAAAAACGTATCATAGATCATCAGACCTACACCTATCGCGATCCAAATGTCCGCCATATTGAATATATACCAATAATAACCATAGCCGTGCAGACTAAAAAAATCAGCAACGGCCCCAAATGCAATGCGATCATAGATGTTTCCCACCGCACCGCCGATGATGAGTCCCAGGGAAAGCGCCATCAACCGATTGGGGACCGTGGCAAGCCAGAAAAAGAGCACCCCGCAGACAAGGCTCGCAAAACCGGCAAGAACAGCAATGCCGGTCACGCTGTCCGCCTGGAAAAGGCCGTAGGAAATGCCCTTATTCCAGACCATTACAAGATTGAAAAAAGGCAGCACCTCGACAATCACCCGGTCTTCAATCCGGAATACGTCCATTAACCACCATTTGGACAGCCGGTCCGCCAGGAATGCGACCAGAGCAATAGCGACGCCAAGCCCTGAAAGAGGCCCCCACAGCGGTCGGCGAATGGCCTGACGAAGAGCATCAGCAAAGCGTTCCATCATTTTTCCTGTCCCGTGGCGCCATCAAATTCTGCGACGGCGCCCGCGTCGCGTAGTGAAAGTTCAGGGTACCGCGGCACGGAGCCCACCTCGGGGAGAATTTTCCATGAACGCGCGCATTTATTGCCTTTTGCTAGCACAGGGACGACGGCAACGCCTGGAACATCGGCCAGACTGAACGCGTCCTTTGGGGCCTCGTCCTCCCGCAGCGTTGCCTGAGAGGTTATGACAACCTCCGCAAGGTCAATATTTACCATCGCCTCCAAATAGGCCGCATCAACGATGTAGACCAGAGGTGCGGCCTCCAGGCTCGACCCGATCCGCTTTTCCCGCCGTTCAACCTCAAGCGCTCCTGTCACCACCCGGCGCACCTGACGGACTTTGCCCCACTTTCCGGCAAGCTCCTCATCGCGCCATCCCGCCGGAACGTCGGGAAATGTGCGCAAATGAACAGACCCATCGTCTGAAGGAAAACGGGACAACCAGACTTCCTCCGCCGTAAAGCTCATGATCGGGGCCGCCCACGCGGTCAGGCACATGAACACCTCGTCCAGCACGCTCACGCAGGCCTGGCGCACCGGGCTCGAAACAGCGTCGCAATAGAGCGCGTCCTTGCGAATATCGAAATAGAAGGCAGACAGGTCCACCGTCATGAAATTGGACAGGGCCTGGAAGACCCGTTTGAAGTCATAGTCCTGGTAGGACTGACGCACGGTCTCGTCCAACTCTGCGAGTTTGTGCAGCATATATCGTTCAAGCTCGGGCATGTCTGCCGGTGCCGTCCGGTTCCGGTCATCAAATCCATTGAGATTGCCGAGCAGGAAGCGAAACGTGTTGCGGAGCTTGCGATACGCATCCACGCTCGATTTGATGATTTCCGGCCCGACCTTCATGTCTTCCGTAAAGTCAGAGCTTCCGACCCAGAGCCGCAGAATTTCCGCGCCGTTCTGTTGCGAAATCTTATCCGGCGAGACAGCGTTCTTGCCACTCTTCGCCATTTTCAGACCCTTCTCGTCGAGCAGAAAACCGTGGGTCACCACCTGTTTGTAAGGCGCGCGCCCTCGCGTGCCACAACTTTCCAGCAGGGAGGACTGAAACCACCCGCGATGCTGGTCCGACCCTTCAAGATAGAGGTCGGCGGGCGCGTGATGGTCCGGGCGGGCCTCCAGCACGAAGGCATGGGTGCAGCCGGAATCAAACCAGACGTCCAGAATGTCCT
>CAZNLO010000011.1:0-41376 GCA_964573935.1 uncultured Parvibaculum sp.
GAAAACCGTTGTGCTGGCGACAGTACCGAGGGTTCGAATCCCTCCCTCTCCGCCATTTTTTACCTCGCGGCGCGAAGGTGCGCCTCCGGCGGGGCGGGCTGTTCGCCCGACGTGCGGTTGCACGTTTGAGGTGTTGAGCTTGTGGTTTTTGTTCTCTCCGTCTTTTTTTACCTCGCGGCGCGAAGGTGCGCCTCCGGCGGGGCGGGCTGTTCGCCGACGTGCGGTCGCACGTTTGAGGTGTTGAGCCTGTCTCTTTTTTGCTTCGCGGTTTGACCGACATCAAAGAAAATGACGTATGCGTCATGTTAATTTTCCCTTCAATTGACCGGGTCCCCCGAGGGTGCGCTGCTTTTTGGCGCGCTGGCGGGCCGACCAGTCCGGTGGGAGGTGCTGTGACAAAAATTACCTACATTGAACATGGCGGGACGGAACATGAGGTTGATGTTGCAAATGGGCTGAGCCTGATGGAGGGCGCCGTCAAGTACACCGTACCGGGGCTTGATGGCGATTGTGGCGGGGCCTGTGCCTGTGCGACCTGCCATGTCTACATTCCCTCAGAATGGCAGGACAAATGTGACCCGGCCGAAGAGCTGGAACGTGACATGCTTGATTTTGCTTTCGATGTTGAGGACAACAGCCGCCTTGGCTGCCAGATCAAGGTTTCAGATGCTCTTGAGGGCCTGGTTGTCCGCCTGCCGAAACGTCAGTACTGACGGCCCAATTTCCAGGCTGAAAATTCCACCCAGTTGATGCACGTCAAGTCTAAAGATGACACATGTGTCACTATTGTTCGTCGGCCGAGCGATCTGCAAGCTGGCTCCTATGGGGAGCCGCGTTACAGGAGGAAAAAATGAACGCATCCGACCATGCTCCGATTGTCACGAAAGGTGAGTGGAAAGTTACCATGACCCCCGACGACATTTACCGCAATCCGATGGATATTGCCTGGTCCTTTGCCTATGAGTTTGGGCAGGACAAGGTGGAAGAACTTTACAAGCGGGCCAAACAGAACCAGTGGGACTCTGATGAATTTTTGCCGTGGGACCATGAAGTTGATCCGTCTAATCCGCTGATTGCGGACCAGTCGAGCGTCTATCATCAGATGCCCTTCTTCAAAAGACTGTCCAAAACACAACAAGAAACATTTACCGCCCATTCGACAGCACAACTCCTGTCGCAGTTTCTCCATGGTGAGCAGGGGGCATTGATGACGGCTGCCTGCGTCACGCATTCCGTTCCCGATGCCGGTGCCAAACTTTATGCCGCCACACAGACAATGGATGAAGCCCGGCATGTAGAGGTCTATGCAAAATACTGTGAGAAGATTGCCATGACCTATCCCATGACGCCGTGGCTCAAGACGCTGATTGATGCAACTTTGCAATCAGACCGGCATGAGAAGGTTATGATCGGTATGAACATGATCGTGGAGAGCCTGGCGCTTGGTGCGTTCAACAATATGTATCGCTCCACCACATGTCCGCTGCTGAAGAAACTTACCTTCAATGTGATGCGGGATGAATCCCGACATGTCTCGTTCGGGCATATCTATCTCGGGCCGGTCTTTAAGGCGATGCACGAAGATGACCGCGAGGAGATGGCGCAGTTTGCGTTCGATGCAATCAATGTTCTTGCTCAAGCGCAGTTGCAAGGCGGGTCCCTTGCCTCGCGTGCCGATCCGGGCTTCATGATGGTGCTGGAAAACTCCGATATTGATGCGGATGATTTCTTCAAAGGTATGGAGGAGGCTGAAGATATGGGCCTTGCCAACAAACTGCCGCCGGGTCAAATCCATGCGCTGGACGATCTGATGATGCCAGCCATTGCCCGTGTTGGTCTTATCACCGAACGCACGCGGCCCATGTATGAGGAAGCGGGTATTCCTATCTCCGAGGACCTTCACATTCTGGAAGCGATGGAAGGTGGCAACCCTGTTGAAGATGCCAGTGCTGCGGCTGCGGAGTAAAATATGACCGTCGCGGTGTTGTACACCGCGACGCGCCACTTTTGGTGGCGGCACTGTGCCGGCTGAGGAAAAGACTATGGGCACCGACCCTTTAGCGGATGATATTTTTTGCTTGATCGTTGAGAACCTGCCTGAGGCGGTGATTGTTTCGACCCTTGAGGGGGAAATTGTTTATTCCAATGCAACATTGCACCGGTTGCTTGGCTATCGCGGGGAGGAACTGAGGGGACAGAATCTTTCAAAGCTTGTTCCTCAACAGCCGGGACGTCGTGCAGATGTTATGAAATGGCTGACCCGCTGGGCGGGCGAACCGAACGATACGCAATCACGGTTCCTTGATCTGACAGGTCGTACGAAAGACGGGCGGGAGATGCCTGTCGATGTCCGTGTGTCTGACGCATGTCTTGGCGGCGAGCGGCGTTTTCTGATTACGGTTCGAGATAATTCTGTGCAACGCGAGACAATGGTCCGCAACAAGGAAACGCAACTCCTTATGTCGCGTATTCTTGCTGTGGCACCTGATGCGATTATCTGTGTGGATAAGGGGCAGCGGATTATGTTTTTCAACCTGACCGCGGAAAAAATGTTTGGTTACCGGGCCGAAGATGTCATGGGAGAAAGGCTGGAAATGCTCATGCCGGAAAGGTTTCGCAAGCGCCATCATGTGGAGGTTGGAGCCTTTGCAGGCTCTAAACAGGCATCACGGTTTATGACCGAACGAGGATTGGTGGCCGGGTTACGCAAGGACGGGGAAGAGTTTCCGGTTGAAGCAACAATTACTAAAGTGACGTCTGCCGGGCAGACTACGTTTACCGCACATATCCGTGAGGTGCTGCGCACGCCTTGATTTTTGGTCAATGACAAAAGCACCTCTTGTGCTGGTGCCTTGAGCCCTTCTATCATCCTTCAAAATGGGAGGGAGAATGATATGGCAGGACAGGCAACGGCGGTGAAACCGCTGGCAGGTGTTAGGATTGTTGAGCTTTCAACAATGATTACGGCCTCGCTCGCGACAATGATGCTGGCGGCTCAGGGGGCGGAAGTCATAAAAATTGAGCCTCTTGGCATCGGCGACCCGATGCGTTTTATAGGCAGCCAGAAGCAAGGTATTTCCGCTCTGTTCGCCAACTGCAACAGAGGGAAACGCGCCCTGGCCATCAACCTGAAAGACCCGGCTGGACAGGAGATGGTGCAGCGCCTAGTGGCGGGCAGCGATGTTCTGATCCACAATTACCGGGTGGGTGTAATGGAAAAACTTAACCTGGGAAGTGAGCGACTTCGTGCGGCGAACTCTAAACTTATTTATGTGGCGCTGACGGGGTTTGGCAAATGCGGACCGAGGATGCCGGAACCGGCCTATGACCATGTCATTCAGGCCCTCACCGGCTATACCGGCGTACAGGCGAACGCGGACGGTCCCCAGTTTGTAAAAACGGTGGTGGCTGACAAGGTGACAGCTTACACCGCCTGTCAGGCCATTACGGCAGCCCTGCTTGCGCGCACTGCGACGGGAGAAGGCCAGCATATTGATATTTCCATGTTGCAGGCTGCGCTCTTCTTTTTGTGGCCGGATGGAATGATGAATGAAACTTTGCTGGCGGACGATGTAACGCAACTGGTACCGATGGCCGACTATTACCAGACAAGCGCAACGTCGGATGGCCGTATCTCTGTTGCCGCTGCAACGGATGAGCATTGGCGGGGCGTTGCGAAAGTTATCGAGCGGCCTGATATTCTGGAAGACCCGCGGTTCAATTCCATAATCGGGCGGAGCGCGAATTTCGGTGTGCTTCTTCATGAGGTAGCGGGGGCATATGCAGGTATGACCACGAAAGAAGCACTTGCAGCCCTTCGGACATATGACGTGCCGTGCGGTGAATGTCTGACACCGGCGGGTGTGATTGCTGACGAACAGGTAGCTGCGGTGGGGGCCCTTGGCCGCCAGGAACATCCGCTGCTGGGCGACTTGCGAACGGCGATGCCGCCGGTGCAATTTGAAGGCGAGCAGGGTGATATTGAGCGCCCCTGCCCGGCCCACGGGGAGCATTCAGCGGAGATTGCCCGCGAGCTTGGATATAGTGTTGCCGAAGTTGCAGCCCTTGTGGAGGCGGAAACACTTTCCGTTCCTTAAATGGGCATCAGACTTTGATGGTTTTCCAATAGCCTCGCCGGAAGCGTTCGCCCAAGAGGATGCCTTTCACCAGATAATCGAGCAGCAGGACAGACCAGACCAGTTGGATGGACCCGTCAAAGTAGAGCGCGATGATGGCGGCAGGCAGCACCCGGAAAACGAAGAGCCCGGTGAAAATGGCAAACAAGGGAAAGCGTGTGTCGCCGGCACCACGAAGGGCCCCGCCCATGACGAACTCAATGGCCATCAGGGGTTGGGCCAGCCCCAGTATCCAGATGAAGTCGACGGTGAGGGCGATGACGTCCGGGTCGTCGATGAACCAGCCTGCAAGCGTGGGTGCTATCGCGATCAGAGCTGCTCCGAGTACGGACATAAGGAGCATTGCCAGAAGGAGAGAGCGCCAGCCTGACTTCATCGCCGCCTCGGGGTCATCGGCTCCAAGGTGCTGACCGACAAGCGTTGAGGCGGCGATGGAAAACCCATTACCGGCAAGAAAAGAGAGGGCGAGGATTTGCACGCCGATCTGATAGGCGGTGAACTCGTTTGTTCCGTAAGCGCTCATCAGAGCCATGAAACTCAGGATGCCGACCTGGAAGAGCATCCCTTCGATGGCAGCCGGATAGCCAATGTGCAGGATGCGGCGGCTCATGGTGCGGTCGAAGGTAAATTTTTTCAAAATGGGTTTCAGGGACAGGTGTTCTTTCGACCACAGAAACCAATAGATGGCGAGCTGTATGAACATGGCGATTGCAGAGGCCATGCCCGCCCCGCTGACCCCCAGTTTTGGCGCGCCCAGGTTGCCATAGATCAGGACCCAGTTGAAAAAGAGGTTCAGCAGGTTAACAACGATGCCGATATAGAGAGGTGTGCGTGCATCGCCTGCGGCGCGCAGAGCCGTTGCAAAAATGAACCCGAGGGTGAAGGGGACATTGCCAACGAGAAGCCAGAACAGATAGTCGTCGCCATAGGCGATAACTTCATCCGTGACCCCCAGAATGCCAATGGTCGGGCCGATGATGGGGAGCACAGCGAACCAGGAGACAAAACCAAAAAGGGCACCGAGCAAAATAGCCTGGCGCAATGCCAGATCGGCCTCGCGGAGGTTTCCGGCCCCAACAGCACGGGCAAGAATGGCGACAAGGCCGGTTGTGAGGGCCATCACCAGGGTCTGGATCATCCAGTAAATCTGTCCGGCAGCACCGACGCCCGCAACGGCGTCCACACCCAGGTCTCCTACCATCATAAAGTCTGCCCATCGCACCATGGTTTGCAGCGCGGAGGCGACAATGGTGGGCCAGGCTAGTTCCCAGATGCCGAGCGACTGGGGAGGTGGCGCAAGAGCGCTGGGTGCTCGCTCACGCAAGTCCAGAAGGGGAGAGGCAAACTCTGGTTTTTCCCGCCCGGTGTCTGGTTCGTTTGTTTTCTGTCCGTCGGTCATGCCGCCCTCCTTTCTTTGGTCCCCATCTAATGGGAGATGACAGAGATCACAAGTGAAGAAGTGTCAGGGCGGTCCAAATTCCGATCGTGCTGGATATGCAAATGCCAGCAGGACTAAAATCTGACCTTTGTAGCCAAAAAATGAGCCGTGCAGTGACCAAAAACCACTGCTAGAGTGAGGTTATACAACATTGTTACGGGACCGGTCGTTGCCAAGTTCAAGGACCGTGTTGAAGGAGGAAGTTATGAGCGAGGCAGCTATTGTACAGACGCGCGCGGGAGACGAGGCCTATTCCATTCCGCTTGAGAAAATTGATGTGAGCCAGCCAGCTCTGTTCAGGGACAATGCCATCTGGCCGTACTTTGAGCGACTGCGAAATGAAGACCCGGTGCACTATTGCGCGGACAGCGCGTTCGGACCTTATTGGTCGATCACCAAGTATAAGGACATTATGGCGGTCGACACCAATCACGGCGTCTTTTCATCAGAGTCGGCGTTTGGCGGTATCTCTATTCGCGAACAAATGGCCAATTTTCAGTTGCCGATGTTTATTGCGATGGACCCTCCCAAGCACGATGCACAGCGCAAAGTCGTCAGCCCTATCGTTGCGCCCGACAATCTGGCGGTGCTGGAGGGGGTGATCCGGGAACGGGCCGGAAAAATTCTGGACTCATTACCGATGAATGAAACCTTTGACTGGGTTGACCTGGTCTCCATTGAACTGACGACCCAGATGCTCGCCACGCTGTTTGACTTTCCGTGGGAAGATCGTCGCAAGCTTACCTATTGGTCAGATGTGGCAACCGCGGACCTTAACGGCCCGCTTATTTCCACGATGGATGAGCGCCGCGAAATTCTGACGGAATGTGCTGAGTATTTCACGCGGCTTTGGAACGAGCGGGTGAATGCGCCACCGCAAAAAGACCTGATCTCCATGCTGGCGCACGGGGGGGCGACGCGGGACATGGACCCTATGGAGTATCTTGGCAATGTGCTTCTGCTCATCATCGGGGGCAATGACACGACCCGAAATTCTATTAGTGGCGGGCTGCTGGCGCTCAATGAAAACCCGGATGAATATCAGAAGCTCCGGGACAATCCGGCACTCATTACCAGCATGGTTCCAGAGATTATCCGTTGGCAGACACCGCTGGCTCATATGCGACGTACGGCGCTGGAAGACATTGAGCTTGGAGGCAAGATGATCAAGAAGGGCGACAAGGTTGTCATGTGGTATGTCTCGGGAAATCGGGACGGGGAGGTGATCGAAAACCCTGACAGTTTCATCATTGATAGAGAGCGACCTCGCCAGCACCTTTCCTTCGGCTTTGGTATTCACCGTTGTGTCGGCAACCGGCTTGCAGAGATGCAGTTGCGTGTTTTGTGGGAAGAGATTTTGAAACGTTTCGACAAAATCGAAGTGGTGGGGGAGCCGGTCCGTGTGCTTTCCAACTTCGTTAAGGGGTTTGAACACTTACCGGTGCGTATTCAAGGCTGAACCGGACGCTCTGGACATGTTCATTTTTGAAAAGACTGTTTTCGTCTGACCTACAAATGTATGGCCTATGGTGCGGCGATTGACCACCCCCTTAAGGATGAAAGCCTATGATCGAGAAATGCATTGCAACGTGGCATGACTACATACTCGGGAAAAACCCGGATGTGCTGGACAATCTCATTGCAGATGAGTGTGTGTTTTTTTCGCCCATTGTATTTTCTCCTCAGAAAGGCAAAGACCTGACCATCATGTACCTTCGTGCTGCCGGCGGGACGCTGGGAGGGCAAGGTATGCCGGGCGAAGGAAAGCCCGCCGAAAATGCTGGCAAATTCAAATATACCAAGGAGGTTCTTTCGGGCAATTACGCTATGCTCGAATTCGAGTCGGAGGTGGATGGTAAATACCTGAACGGGATTGACATCATCACGTGTAACGATGAAGGCAAGATTATTGAGTTTCGCGTTATGGTCCGGCCGCTACAGGCCATCAACGCCATTCATGCGGCTATGAAAAAAATGCTGGAGAAGATGAAAACCGCTTGACCTGGCGAATGCCTGGGTAGAAGACCTGCACCGTAGCGGTCTTTGCGCTGGTCCAATAAATTGACCTGGTTCATGCTGACTTCTACGTTCAATCAAATGGGCATGGCGGTGCCATGTGAAAGAAGTCCGCCGGACAGGAGAAAGCTATGACGGGTTTGACACCGTTGACATTGATGGGTGCTCCCGGGTCGCCCTATACGCGCAAAATGCTGGCGGTTTTGCGTTACCGTCGTATTCCCTACCGGCTCTTGTTTAACCGTGACGGGGGGGTGCCTGAAGGGTATCCTAAACCCAGAGTTGGCCTGTTGCCGGTCTTCTTCCTACCGGACGCCGCGGGTGAGCTTGAGGCGGTGGTAGACTCCACGCCCTTGATCCGACGTTTTGAAGCTGAGTATGAGGGGCGCAGTGTCATCCCCTCTGACCCGGCTATCGCTTTTCTGGACTATCTGCTGGAAGATTATGCAGATGAGTGGCTGACCAAAGCCATGTTCCACTACAGGTGGCATTTTCAGGCGGACATTGAGCGGGCAGTTGCGATCCTGCCGCGCTGGACGGTTGCGCCACAGTCTGAAGATACCGCGTTAGCGCTCGGCAGGGCGTTTGGTGAACGGCAAATTGCACGCCTCTATGTTGTTGGTTCCAGTGAAGAAACAGCGCCGGTGATCGAAGCAGGTTATGAGCGCTATCTGGGTGCATTGAAAGTCCATCTTGAGCAATCTTCTTTTCTGCTGGGTGCCCGCCCGGGCGCAGGTGATTTTGCTGCCTATGGCCAGCTCACCCAGCTTGCGAAGTTTGATCCCACACCAATGCAGCTCACTCTCGATAAAGCGCCGGTGGTTTTTGCCTGGGCGGACCTCGTTGATGACCTGAGCGGGTTGGCATGCGATGAGGATGACTGGGTATCACGGGATGCTCTCCCCTCTACCCTGACGGGTATTTTCAAACAGATCGGCAGCTACTACGCCCCGGTTCTGCTGGCGAATGCCAAAGCGCTAATGGATGGGGATGCGCAGGTTGATACGGAGATCGATGGAGCGCGCTGGGTGCAGCAACCGTTTGCCTATCAAGGAAAATGTCTGCAATGGTTGCGAGAAGAGAGGGCTGCTCTTTCAGATGTAGACCGGATGTTCGTTGATGACGTGCTGGCGGGCACGGGCTGTGAGCAACTGTTTGTCTGAGAGGTTCCGGTGCGCCTTTTTCCGCGTGCGTATTTTGGTCAGGCGGGTTTGAGGATATTCTCGACCCAGTTTCTGACTTCGCGTGTTCGTATCTCCGGGTCCATCACGTCCTGGTCAATGCCGAGCCGCCAGGAAATGTCGGTGCGTTTTGGGTCGGCGTGCAGGGTTTCCAGGTCTGCTATGAAACGGTTTGCTGTTGTATGGTTTGCAAACCGCCCTTCCGCCACCAGTCCCTCCATTCTGAACCGGGTGAGGGCGGCGATTTCGGCCAGGTCATATTCCGGATGATACTGCACCGCCCAGAAAGGTGTGCCGTCCCGTTCAATAATTGCTGCCTGAACCGGCGTGATGCGATTTCCTGCGAGCAGGGTGGCGCCCGCTGGCAGGTTTTGCACTTCGTCGAAGTGGCTGGTGAAACCATCAAAGGTAACAGGTTTGCCTGTGTATAGAGGATGCGCGCGCCCCGCATTTGTCAGGGTGATTTTGCGCGCTATACCAAACTCCCGCCCGTTGGGGTTGAGGCGACATGTTCCACCTGCGGCGAGGGTTGCGATTTGTAGTGCCCAGCAACTGCCAAAACTTGGGACACCGTTTGCAGAAAGGGTACGGGAAAGCTCAACCTGGCGTACTACACCCGGTGTGGGGTGATAGATGGTGAGGCTGGAGCCGGTCCACAGAGCTGCATCAAAATCGCTAAGGGCGACGCCCCGGGGAATGATTTCATCTGGGTCGGCGGGGTGCACGATGGTGAGGGTGGCGTCGGGCAGGAAGTGCCGGATCATGTTTTCGTAGAGTGTCCCCGCCAGTGTGCATCCGGCCTGTGCGAGTTTTTTGCGGCCTGCCCGGTCATAGCCATCAATAATGAGAAGGTTTTTGCTCATGCCTTCACCTTACAATACTCAAACCGGTTTTTCGCCGTTCACGGTTACCCGGTAGAGAAGGCGTTCGTAGTCCACATAGTCATCGACCGCATAGTGCTGGACGCAACGGTTGTCCCACATGGCAACCATGCGGGTGTCCCAGGGGATGCGGGCGCTAAATTCCGGGCGGGTGGCGTGCTCAAAAAGGTAACTCAGGAGAGGTTTGCTTTCGTCTTCGCTCATGTCTTCAAAGCAGATCGTGAACATGGGGTTGACGTAAAGCGCCTTTCGCCCGGTGATGGGGTGAGTGCGTATGACGGGGTGCACAACTTCATCGTACACACTATCTGAGCGCTTGTAGGTGATTGCTGTTTTTCCTGCGTATTTAGCCTCGGCTGTTTTGGAGGTATACGCATATTTGGCGCTGTGAACGGCATTGAGTTTCTCCAGCATTTTTTTCATACCGCCGGACAGGCGTTCATAGGCGATATACTGGCTGGCGAAGAGCGTGTCTCCTCCTTGCGGGGGGACGATATGGGCGTAGACGACAGAGCCCATGCTTGGTTTTTCAAAAAAAGAATTGTCCGTGTGCCAGCCAACGCCGAAACTTGCGGGCTCACCTGCGGGCTTCAGCATTTTTATCATCTCAGGGTGCGCTTCCATGCCATTGACGATGGGATGGATTTCCAGTTCACCAAAGCGGCGTGCGAAGGCGATTTGTTGTTCGTGGGTGAAGTCCTGATCGCGAAACACCAGCACGGAATGGTCGTAAAAGGCTGTGCATATTTTGTCGAATGTGGCGTTTGACAAATCATTGAGGCTAACGCCGGTAATCTCGGCTCCCAGAGACCCTGTGAGCGGCGTTATCTGAAATGTCTGTCCGGCCATTTTGTCTCTCCTGTCGTCCCATTGGCCTCGTCGTCGGGGGCTCAAAATCGAAACTGGATGTTTTGCGGGTCGTATAGAGCTGTGAGCGATACTGTAGCGCGAACCGGGTGCGTTTTGGCACGACTATTTCGTGAGCGTTACTCTCGGGACGTGCCGGGCTCCAATTCCTCGCGCTGCATTTCCAGTTCCAGCCATTGTTCTTCCAGTTTTCCCAGTTTTGCCTCTGCCAATTCCAGTTCCGATGCGGTTTTCTGGAACTTCTCCGGGTTGCGTGAGAAGAGAGCCGGGTCGGCGAGTGCCTTTTTCATCTTGCTGATGTTGCTTTCCACAGCGGCCATTGTCTTTGGCAGGGTTTCTAGTGCGTGTTTTTGTTTGAAGGACATTTTTTTGCGGGATGGCGAAGGCGCGCGGGTCTTCCTTGCCGTTGTTGTCACCGCTCCTTCCGGGTCGGCTGACGGGCTTTGTGCGTTTGCTCTTTGTACCTGCATGTCGGAGTAGCCGCCCGCATATTCCTGCCACTGACCAGCGCCTTCTGAATGAATGACGGAGGTGACAAGGCGGTCCAGAAAGTCCCTGTCATGGGAGACGAGGAGGACAGTTCCTTCGTAGGCGCAGAGTAGATCCTGAAGCAGGTCGAGGGTTTCAAGGTCCAGATCATTTGTCGGTTCGTCGAGGACGAGGAGGTTGGAGGGTTTTGCCAGTGCGCGGGCGATCATGAGGCGTCCGCGTTCGCCACCTGACAGCTTGCGTATTGGTGTGCGCGCCTGCTCGGGCGTAAAGAGAAAATCCTTCATGTAGGACATGACGTGGCGCTGACCCTCGCCGAGGGAAACCATGTCGCTGCCCCCTCCCGTCAAGGCATCCTTCAAGGTGGTGTCGGGGGGCAGGCTTTCGCGCTTCTGGTCTAGGGTTACCATATCGAGATTGGTGCCGCGCCGAACCCCGCCCTGATCCGGTTCGGAGGCTCCGGTGAGTAGGTTGAGCAATGTTGTTTTGCCGGCTCCGTTGGGGCCGATGATGCCTACCCTGTCCCCTCGCAGAATGCGGGTTGAGAAATCTTTTACAATCGGGGGGCCATCAAATTTTTTTGCCACATTTTCCAGCTCGACGACAAGCTTGCCTGAGAGGCGCCCGCTTTGCGCTGAAAGCTGGACTGTCCCTGTACCACGGGTGAGGTCGCGTTTTGCGTCTGCTGATTGTTTGCGCAGGGCATGGAGGTCGCCCAGCCGGCGTACGTTTCGTTTGCGCCGGGCTGTGACGCCGTAGCGCAGCCAGTGTTCCTCTCGTTTGATTTTGCGCTGCATCTTGTGGGCGTCGCGTTCTTCTTCTTCCAACAGTTTGTCGCGCCAGGCTTCAAACTCCCCGAACCCTTGAGACAGTGACCGGGTGGTGCCCCGGTCCAGCCAGACGGTGCTGTGCGACAGGGTACTTAGAAAGCGGCGGTCATGACTGATGAGCACAAGGGCAGAGCGCGTGCGGCGGAGCTCGTTTTCAAGCCATTCAATGGCTGGGAGGTCCAGGTGGTTGGTCGGTTCGTCCAGCATGATGATGTCAGGCTCGGGCGCCAGGGCCTGGGCAAGCCCCGCGCGGCGTGCTTCTCCCCCCGACAGGGTGGCGGGGGCTTCGTCCCCGGACAGGCCAAGCTCTGAGAGCAGGTACTGGGCGCGGTAATTGTCATCGCCTTCGGTCAGTCCGGCTTCGACAAATTCCCGTGTGGTCTGGAAGTCTGAAAAGTCTGGCTCCTGGGGCAAATACCGCAAGGTGACGCCGGGGCGCAGAAAACGCTGACCCTGGTCTGGTTCTAACTGGCCTGCGGCGATTTTGAGGAGGGTGGATTTGCCCGACCCATTACGGCCTACAAGGCACATGCGTGCGCCGGCATTGATGATGAGGTCCGCACCCTCAAGCAAGGGGGTGCCTCCGAAAGTGAGATGGATATCTTGTAGAGTGAGAAGGGGTGCTGCCATGGCCGCCCGTATATCGTGTCAGGGCCCGCTTGGTAAGACTTTTCGGCGCGATGGCCGTGTATTATTATTCACAGTTAAAAATTGGTATATTATTTTCTTTACGCACTTGAAGTGTTATTTGAAACAGCGCATATAGAAGGTTCGCTGACGCGTGTTTCTCCTGTCTCGCGGGTCTTTCGTCAAAAGTATTGTTCTGTCATCAGGTAGTTGAAACTCATGCATTCCCTCACTCATCTTGAACGGCTTGAAGCCGAGAGTATTCACATCATGCGGGAAGTTGCCTCGGCGTGTGAAAACCCGGTCATGCTCTATTCCATCGGTAAAGACTCTGCCGTGATGCTGCATCTGGCGATGAAGGCGTTCTATCCTTCCAAACTGCCCTTTCCGCTGCTGCATGTGGATACGACCTGGAAGTTTAAGGAGATGATTGCGTTTCGCGATCAATTGGTTGCCAGGCAGGGGCTCGATCTAATCGTCCATATCAACCAAGAAGGGGTTGCGCAGGGGGTTGGCCCTTTCAGTCACGGGTCGCAGCTCCATACGGAGATCATGAAAACCCAGGGGCTGAAGCAGGCTCTGGACAAGCACAGGTTTGATGCTGCCTTCGGAGGTGCGCGGCGCGACGAGGAAAAGTCGCGCGCGAAGGAGCGTATTTTCTCGTTCCGCTCAACCCAGCACCGCTGGGACCCGAAGAACCAGCGCCCTGAATTGTGGAACCTTTACAACACACGTATTCACCCGGGCGAGAGTGTTCGGGTGTTCCCGATTTCAAACTGGACCGAACTCGACATCTGGCAATATATCCACAAGGAGAAGATTGAGATTGTTCCTTTGTATTTCTCCGCTGAGCGCCCCGTCGTTGAGCGCGAAGGCCAGTTGATTATGGTGGATGATGAGCGGATGGACCTTCTGCCCGGTGAGAAAATCGAAATGCGGTCCGTTCGGTTTCGCACACTGGGGTGCTATCCGCTGACGGGTGCGGTTGAGTCCCATGCGACCACCTTGCCCGAGATTATTCAGGAAATGCTGCTTACCAAAACATCGGAACGTCAGGGTCGGGTGATTGACCACGATGCGTCAGCTTCAATGGAAAAGAAAAAGCAGGAGGGTTATTTCTGATGTCGCATCAATCAGATCTCATCGAGACCGATATTGGCGCCTACCTGCACGCGCAAGAGAACAAGAGCTTCCTGCGGTTTTTGACGTGCGGCAGTGTTGATGATGGCAAAAGCACTCTCATTGGCCGTCTGCTCTATGACAGCAAGATGATCTTTGAGGATCAGTTGGCGGCCCTGGAAGCCGACAGCAAGAAAATGGGGACGCAGGGGGATGATTTTGACTTTGCGCTGCTAGTGGATGGTCTTGCGGCGGAACGCGAACAAGGCATCACTATTGATGTCGCCTACCGGTTTTTTTCAACCGATAAGCGCAAGTTCATCGTTGCCGACACGCCGGGGCATGAGCAATATACGCGCAATATGGCGACGGGCGCCTCCACCGCTGACGTGGCGATTATTCTCATTGATGCGCGCACAGGCGTACTGACGCAGACGCGGCGCCATTCCTATATTGCCTCGCTGCTGGGTATCCGTCACGTGATTGTCGCCATCAACAAGATGGACCTTGTTGAGTATTCTCAAAGTGTTTATGACGAAATTGAGCAGGACTTCCGGGCGTTTGCGGCGCAACTCAACTTTTCCTCTGTGCTGTGCATTCCGGTTTCCGCTCTGAAGGGTACGAATATTACCTCGCGCTCCACCGACGTGACGCCCTGGTATTCTGGCCCTGCCCTGCTGGAAGAACTGGAAACCATCGAAGTTGCAAGCGACCTGAATACTCAGGACTTCCGGTTTCCGGTGCAGTGGGTGAACAGGCCCAATCTCGATTTTAGGGGGTTCAGTGGAACGGTGGCCGGTGGTGTGGTGAAGCCGGGCGACGAAATCATTGTGATGCCTTCGGGCAGTCGAACGAGGATCGCGCGTATTGTTACGGCAGATGGTGATCTGGAGATAGCGCAGACCGGACAATCGGTGACATTGACGCTCGAAGATGAGGTTGATGTCAGTCGCGGTGATGTGATTTGCGGGGGGCAGGCTCCCTGCCTCGTCTCCGACCAGTTCGCCGCCCATATTCTGTGGATGCATAAGGATGCCATGCTGCCGGGACGGCAATATTATATGAAGGTTCACAACAAACTCGTGCCGGCCTCTATCTCAACGCTGAAACACAAGGTGAACGTGAACACGCTGGAGCATCAGGCAGGTAAGGTTCTGGAGTTGAATGAAGTTGGTGTGGGAAATGTCAGCCTCGACCAGGCGATTGCCTATGATCCGTACTCGGATAACAGGGACACCGGGAGTTTCATTTTGATCGACCGCCGTACCAATGAGACGGTGGGTGTCGGGATGCTCGATTTCTCTCTTCGGCGGGCCCAGAATGTTGTCTGGCAGGAATTGCAAATTGACAAGGCCGTCCGCGCCGAGCAGAAACTTCAACGTCCGGCAATCCTCTGGTTCACGGGGCTAAGCGGTTCGGGGAAGTCAACCATTGCCAACCTCGTTGAACAGCGGCTTTACGATAGAGGGCGTCATACCTATACGCTGGACGGAGACAATGTGCGCCATGGGTTGAACAAGGATCTTGGGTTCACTGATGTTGACCGGGTGGAAAATATTCGCCGGGTGGGGGAAACGGCCAAGCTGATGGTTGATGCGGGGTTGATTACTCTGGTGTCGTTCATCTCGCCTTTCATAGGCGAGCGACGTCTGGCGCGGACCTTCGTTGAAGAGGGTGAGTTTATCGAAATTTTTGTTAACACGCCGCTTGAGCTGTGTGAAAAACGCGATCCCAAGGGCCTGTACAAAAAGGCCCGTGCGGGCGAGATAAAGAACTTCACAGGTATCGATTCTGCTTATGAGCCACCAGAGGCAGCGGAAATTGAAATCAAAACTGATCAGTTGAGCGCAGAGGAAGCGGCTGACCAGATTGTGGCCTATCTTGAAGAACGGGGCTATCTGTCGGCGAACAGCTGAGGCTGTTCATATGTTGGATTTGTCGGGCAGGTAAGGCGGTTGTTGCGCGGAGGCACAGCCGCCTTTTGCTTGCGTTGGGGGGTGACACGCGCAAGGATCGTCACCAAACCGGGTAGCTGTGGATTGTGGGGGGAACATGTGATGTCGCTGGAAACAGAGCCGGAGCACGCTCAAAACGATGATGAGAGGCCCGGTGGAATGCCCACTAATGCCTATTGGCGCGCAAACCTCCGGCTGCTGGGTATTCTTCTGGCGATCTGGTTTGTTGTTTCCTTCGGTCTGTCCATTTTTCTTGTCGATGTGCTGAACACCATCCCATTTTTTGGGTTCAAGCTGGGCTTCTGGTGGGCACAGCAGGGGGCGATCTTTGTTTTCATCGGCCTTGTTTTCTACTACGTCTTTGCGATGAAGCGCATTGACCGGGCGTTTGGTGTCGACGACGATGTTTGAAGGACCGATGGACACGCAAACGCTGACGTATCTTTTTGTGGGCCTTTCCTTCGCACTCTATATCGGGATTGCCATCTGGGCACGGGCGGGGACGACGGCTGAATTTTATGTGGCGGGGGGGAATGTGCACCCTATTGCCAATGGCATGGCGACGGCAGCGGACTGGATGAGTGCCGCATCGTTTATCTCGATGGCCGGGATTATTGCTTTTCTTGGCTATGACGGGTCGGTCTATCTGTTGGGATGGACGGGGGGGTATGTTCTTCTGGCTCTCCTGCTGGCGCCTTATCTGCGCAAGTTCGGGCAATTCACCGTGCCGGATTTTATTGGAGAGCGATACTATTCCAGGGTGGCACGGGTGGTGGCGGTGGTCTGTCTGATTTTTGTGTCCTTCACCTATGTTGCAGGGCAGATGCGGGGTGTGGGGATTGTCTTCTCGCGGTTTCTGGAAGTCGAGATCAATACGGGCGTGATGGTCGGCATGGCCGTTGTCTTTATCTACGCGGTGCTGGGCGGCATGAAAGGCATCACCTATACGCAAGTCGCACAATATTGTGTTCTGATTTTCGCCTATATGGTGCCGGCCATTTTTATCTCTATCCTCATCACTGGAAATCCGGTGCCACAATTGGGGCTGGGAGCAACGGTCGTGGATGGATCGGGCCTTTCAGTGCTTGCAAAACTTGATCTAACCCTGACCGATCTGGGATTTTCGCCCTATACACAAGGCAGCAAGGCGACCATTGATATCTTTGCGATCACGCTGGCGCTGATGGTGGGCACGGCGGGGCTGCCCCATGTCATCGTGCGTTTTTTCACGGTTCCCAAAGTGTCGGATGCCCGGTTGTCAGCCGGGTATGCGTTGATCTTCATTGCGGTGCTCTACACAACAGCGCCGGCTGTTGCGGCGTTTGCCCGTCTCAACTTCGTAGAAACGGTCCACAACACAACCTATGCCCAGGCCCCGGAATGGTTCACGAACTGGGAGGAACTGGGGCTGATCGGATGGCAGGACAAAAATGGGGACGGGATCATTCAGTATGCACCCGGGGCGGCTTTTCAGGGAGTTCCTTCTTTCAACGGTGAAAGGGGCCTGTCGGGGGAACGGTTGATGAGCAATACGCCAACCGGGGGTGCCAATGAAGTGTACGCGGATCGTGATATTTTTGTGCTTGCTAATCCGGAGATTGCAAACCTGCCGGGGTGGGTGATTGCACTGGTTGCTGCGGGAGGCCTGGCGGCGGCTCTGTCAACGGCGGCGGGGCTGCTTCTCGTCATATCCACGGCGATTTCGCATGACCTGATGAAGAAGACGTTTCGCCCAGGTATTACCGAGCGTCAGGAGCTGGCGTATGCGCGCATTGCGGCGGCAGCGGCTATTGGTGTAGCAGGGTGGTTCGGCATCAACCCGCCGGGGTTTGTTGCGCAGGTTGTCGCCTTTGCATTTGGTCTTGCTGCATCTTCGCTTTTTCCGGCAATCGTGATGGGGATATTCTGGAAACGGATGAACAAGGAGGGGGCGGTAGCTGGCATGGTCAGCGGGCTTGCCTTTACCTTCAGCTATATCGTCTTTTTCAAGTTCGTCTCACCGGAGCTGAATACGGCAGACTACTGGTTGCTGGGCATTTCGCCGGAAGGGATCGGGAGTGTCGGTATGGCGCTTAACTTTGCCGTTGCTTATGGCGTTAGCCGGATAACACCGGCACCTCCAGCGAAGGTGCAGAAACTTGTTGACGACATTCGGGTTCCCTCCGGCGCAGGCGTGGCGCACCGGCATTGAGGAGGTGTTGTTTCAGGCTTCTTTTGGCGGTGTGAACCGCGCGAAAAGATAGCCCACAAAGGCGCCGACGATGACTTGCGTGATAACCCCCCCTGTCGAGCGTGCACCGGCAATGGGTACAATGCCATCAAACGCTATTACAAGAACAACCAGAGCGGTGCCAATGGCGCTTCCGCCGGCCACCAGATAGACCAGCCACCGGAGTGAAGGTGCCAGGCGTGTCACAAAAGCTGCCGCAATGAAGGCGATGATGAGCGCAAGCCCAAAAATCGCGCCATAGAGAGGGGCGATGCCAACAATATCTGCAAGGGTCATGGAGACCCGGTCGGAAAGGGGAATGGCAATCCCGAGCTCGCCGAGAGCTCGCAGGACGAAATGGGTTGATGCGGTTGATCCCAGTACAATTAGAACGATCACGACAGCGATGAAACTGCTCACGGGGCGAACAAAACGCATAGCCATTTTCCTTTCACGTATTGATATTTTCCGGAGTATGGTCACATGTGGCGTTGCCGTAAAGTACAAGCTGTTGTCTGGGAACGAAGGCTGGGCCAAAAAACTGGGACGAAGAAGGGGAGATGCATGAAACTGCCGACCATATTATCCAAATGGAACTCTATGGGCTTTGCTGTCGCACTTAGTGCGGCGCTGGTGTCCGGGATGCCAGCCAAGGCTGACCCTTCCATCAGCTATCAGCTCGAAACGATTGCTGAGGGACTGGGGTTTCCGTGGAACCTGGCTTTTTTGCCGGACGGATCCATTCTGGTGACGGAACTTGATGGTCGGCTCCGCGTCATCCGAGACGGGGTTCTCGACCCGGTCTCGATTGCTGGTGTGCCGGACGTGCTGAGAAAAGGCCATGGCGGTCTGCTCGATGTGATGTTGCACCCGGATTTTACAACCAACCGGCTGGTGTATCTTTCCTACGCACACGGGAACGACGAAGCGAACACATTGCGCGTGTCCCGGGCTGTTTTTGATGGCAGTGCGCTCAGTGATCTGGAAATTATTTTTGATGCTATGCCGCTCACAGAGATGGCGGTGCATTTTGGCGGGCGGATGGCTTTTGACCTGCATGGCAAACTATTCATTACGATGGGCGATGCCTTCAATTACCGCGAAGAAGCGCAAAATCTTGCCAATACATTAGGGGCGATTGTGCGCCTTAACGATGATGGTAGTGTGCCCACGGACAATCCATTTGTGGGAGAGGAAGGGATAAACCCTGAAATTTTCTCCTACGGTCATCGTAATCCACAGGGGATTGTTATTGCGGATACAGGTGCGGTTTTTTCCAGCGAGCATGGGGCGCAAGGCGGGGATGAGATCAATCTCATTGAGGCTGGAAAGAATTATGGCTGGCCGGTCATTACTCACGGGATCGATTATTCAGGGGCGCGCATATCGCCCTTCACTCAGATGGAGGGGATGGAGCAACCGCTTAAATACTGGGTGCCCTCAATCGCCCCTGCAAACCTTGAGCTGTATACAGGGGAGCTTTTTGCTGCATGGCAGGGAGACTTTCTGGTTGCGGGGCTTGTACCCGGTGACGTGCGCCGCGTGGACATGGAAGGTGGCGTTGTGGTGGGTGAAGAAATTCTGTTCACCGAAATTGGCGCGCGCATTCGCGATATCCAGATGGCCCCCGATGGCTCCCTCTATATCCTGACCGATAGCGAAGCCGGTATAGTGGTGCGTGCCACGCCGAATTAGGAATTTCCATGCGCAGGTGTTCTTCACTTACCTCTGAAAGGAGGGTCTCCAACCGCGCCAGTCTTCGACGATCATTGTCAGGGCGGGGACAAGGAGCAGGATCACTCCGCTGGCGACAATGATGCCGAAGGCTAGGCTGATGGCCATCGGGATCAGAAATTGCGCCTGCCTGCTGGTTTCCATGAGCATGGGCAGCAGGCCCAGCGATGTGGTCATGGTGGTGAGAAGGATCGGGCGAAACCGCCGGAGGGCTGCATCAACGGCTGCCTGGGATTTTTCAATCCCCCGGGCGACGAGAGAGTTGTAGTAGTCCACAAGCACGATGGAATCGTTCACGACGACACCGGACAAGGCCACCATTCCGAAGATCGAAATGAAAGACAGGTCGTAGCCCATCAACAGATGGCCGAGAATGGCGCCAACAAACCCAAACGGTACCGCCATCAGGATAATGATGGGCTGGATGTAGCTTTTGAGCTGTGTTGCCAGCATGACAAAGATGATGAAAAGGGCGATCAGGAGGTTTTTTCCAAGGCTGGCCAGGTCTTCGGACTGGCTTCTTGCGTCTCCTTCCTTGGAATAGGTAAGCCCGGGAATGTCGCGCAACAGGTCCGGCAGGATATTGCTTTCGATCAGGGTGTTGACATCGTTTGGTGTGGTGATGGTTTCGTCTACCTCAGCGGTGATAGACGCAATGCGGCGACCGTCCACGCGTTGGATGGTGGAGTAGCCCCGGCTTTCGGTAATGGTGGCGACGGTGAGCAGGGGCATTTCCGATCCATCTGCCAGGCGGATGCGCATGTCGTAGATCCGGGAGAGGGAGCGGCGCTCGGCTAGGGGGTATTTGACGAGAACCTTTATCTCGTCACGTCCGCGTTGCAGCCGGTCGACCTCCTCCCCAAAGAAAGACTGTCTTATCTGGCGCGCCAGATCCGTATTGGTGAGCCCCGCAGCAATGCCTGCCTGGGTCAGGTCAAAGTCGAGTTGACGCTTTCCAACGTCGAGACTGTCTTTGATTTCGACGACACCGGCAATGGTCATCAATTCACTTTTCAGGCGTTCGGTGGCCGCCAGAACGATGCGTTCGTCTGCATGGCTGAGCTGGATGTCAATGTCGGCAGCGCCTGCGAATAGAGCGCTCTCGATCTCGATGTGTTCCGCTCCGGGGATTTCTCCGATCCCGGCGCGCCAGAGCCGTTCCAGTTCACGCGAGGACATGATGCGTGTATCTCCTGAAACGATTTCGGCGGTGATGGTTGCCAGATGAGCGCCGCTGCTGCTGCTTCCGACACGAGGTCCTCCGCCTGATGAGGATCGCTGGCCGATGGTCACTGAGGTTGTTGTAAAAATACTCGGAGCGCCGTCGGGGGATAGGGTATCTACCTCCGAGCGTAATTGGTCCAAAGCGTCGATGATGATCTGCGCGGCGACCTGTGTAGCCTTGAAGGGAGTTCCTTCCGGCATGGTGAGGGTGGCCTGAAGCGTATCTCCTTCGACCTGGGGGAAGAAGACGAAACGTACGTAGCCACCCTGCACAAAACCCACCATGATTATGATAACTCCAACACTGGCTGCCAGCGTGGCGTATCTGAACTTTATGCAAAGGGTAACAGCGGGCCTGAGCGCGGACTGTGTAACTATTTTCAGGCCGTTGCTTACGCGGGCCTGTAGACGGGCGAGAATGCCGCGTGACCAGCGGCTGGATGATGACAGATGAGCGGGCAGAATGAAGAAAGCCTCAAAGAGAGAGACCAGGAGAACACCGATCACGATGATCGGGACGGGTGCCATGATCTGGCCAAGGACGCCGGTTGAAAAAAGGAGCGGTGAGAAGGCAGCGATGGTTGTCAAGACGCCTACCATGACGGGGGCTGCAACGCCTCTTATGCCTGAGAGGGCTGCCTGACTTCCGGTTTCGCCTGCTTCTTGAGCCGCAAAAATGTTCTCGCCGGCGACGATGGCGTCATCCACGACAATTCCAAGAACAACGATCAGGGCAAAGAGGCTAACCATTGAAATGGTCACGCCGAACATTGAGGCGATCATCAGCCCGCCCAGAAATGAAATGGGGATACCCATGCTTGTCCAGAAAGCGAGCTTCAGGTCGAGGAAACAAACAAGGGAAAGGAAGACAAGTGCAAAACCCAGAATGGCGTTGCGAAGCAGGAGGCTGATGCGGGCGCGCAGAATTTCGGTCTGGCTGTTGGCGATATCCAGCTTGAGGCCGCGCGGCAGGGTGAGAGTATCAATGTAGGCGTTGACTTTTTCCTCGATTTCCAACGCTCCCTGATCGCCGGAACGTGAAACATTAATCCGGGCGGCAGGCTCTCCGTTAAACAGGCTGATGAGAGCGTCTTCCGCAAAGCCATCGCGTATCGTTGCAATTTGGGACAGTTGCAAAATGGAGCCGTCGATGTTGGAGCGGATGACGACATCTTCAAATTCGCGCCCTGTGTGGCGGCGTGCAGAGGTGCGAAGCAGGATTTCTCCCGCTTCCGTCTTGAGCGATCCTGCCGGCAGGTCGAGGGAAGAGGTGGAAATCGCACTGGCGACTTCGCGGATGGTCAGGCCATACTGGCGGAGTGTGTTTTCACTCACTTCAATTGAGATTTCCAGATCGCGGACCCCCCTTAGGGAGACGAGCGAGATGCCCGGAATTTGCAGCAGGCCGTCGCGTATGCGTTCAGCGTTCTGGCGGATCGCCATCTCTGAGCCGTCGCCGTATACGACAAGGGTGACAACGCCTGATGCCAGGCTGGACTTGGAAACAGAAGGTTCTTCCGCATCTTCGGGCGGGAAGTCTGCAAGACGATCAACCTCGTCGTTGATGTCGCTCAGAACCTGGTTTTCATCAGCAAAGTCCTCCAGCTCGGCGATGATGCTGCCGACGCCCTCGGCAGCCGTTGAGCGTATTCTGTCGATGCCTTCAATGCCGCTAATGGCTTCTTCAACCCGGCGGGTAATGCCATCTTCCACTTCATGAGGGGTGGCACCAGGGTAAACAACGGTCACCGTAATGGTGCGCAAATCGATTTGAGGAAAAACCTCCGAGCGCATGCTGGAAACGGCAAAGAGGCCCGATCCTAAGAAGAACAACATGAGCAGATTTGCCGCCACGCGGTTGTTTACAAACCACGCAATGATCCCTCCGCGTTGATGGGAGGGGTGTTCACCGAACGGTTCAGATGTGTTGCTCGACATCTGTGCAGGTTCCTACTGTTGTGTTGTCGATGGGAGAGGGCTCGCTGAACTGCTTGTTCGTACCGCCATGCCTTCAATTGCACCCGACAGATTGCTGATGAGTATTTCATCGTCTGCGGTTAGTCCGCGCACCAGTGTGGTGGTTGGTCCGGCTTGCACAAGCTGGGGAGAGGTAACTTTTAACCGGCCATTAATGATGGTCCAAATTTTCCCGTTTTCCTGTATTGCTGCTGTTGGCACCGAAAAAATATTGTCCAGTTCCGCCCCGGTGAACGTCACGGAAACGAAGACACCGGGAACAAGTCCCCCCGGGGTTTGGGTCCGGGGAGTTTCAGCGCTGCCGCCTGCTGGTGCCAGTGAAACAATGACTGTCGCAAATCTGGTCCGGGCATCCAGCTCGGCCGCGATCCGCACCGCGGTTGCAGGAAATTCCTGCTCAATACCCAGATAAGATGTTCGCACGACGGCCCGCACTGTTTTGAGGGGCTGTAGCCACCTGAGGTCCTGGCCATCGAGGGGTACGGCTACCTCCAGTCCATCGAGAGGGTATGCGGAGCCGTAAGACTGGCGTGTGGCAACAAACTGACCCACGTCGATATTACTTGTGACGATCCGCCCGGCGAAGGGAAGAGAGAAGGCGGTGCGGTCCAGATCAAGCTGTGCAGTTGCCAGTCTGGCGCGGGCCGCGGCAAGAGCGGCCTGGCGGTCGCGTGTTTGGGGGTGCCTGGCAACGAGGGTGGGGACGGGTTCGCCCGGGTTGATTTCTCCCCACTCGCGTGTTGCCGCCAGACCTTCGGCTTCTTCAAGTTGCAGGTTGGTCCGGGCAGTGGCCACTTCTGCGCGTAAACGCTCGACATCAAGTTCGTAGTCTGTCGCCTCGATGCGGAACAAGATTTCATCTTTCGCGAATGACCCTCCGGTTCGCATGGACGGAGTGAGCCAACTCACCCGGCCTTCCACCTGCGGTACAAGCTGTACTGTCACCTGGCTGCGGACGGCACCGCTGCCGACGATCTCGATCCGGCGGCGTTCAGGCCGAATGGTGATGGTTTCCACGAGCGGGGCGAATTCTTCGTCACTGAGGATGCGCGGCGCGCGGTCAGTTGACGAGAGCAAGCTGGATATTAGCAGAGCACCGGCTATGAATGCGATGACGAGAAGGAGCTGGAGGCGTCCAATATTTTCTTCGCGGCGGACATCGCCTTGCGGTCCGCCTGTGAAACGTTCTTCCAGTGTTTCCAGCATACGTTTCATGGGGTTTTTTTTCCTTCTGCCACGGCAGGTGCTGTTATGCCAGCCCAGTCTCCCCCAAGAGCAAGCAGGAGGTCGAGGCGGGTGTTCCACTTGTCTTGTTGCTGGATCAATACGTTCTGCTCCGCGATCTGTAACCTGCGTTGTGTCTCAAGGAGTGTCGCGTAGGATCCGATGCCTCGACGGAACCGGTCGAAGGAATTGGATTCCGCTAGCCGTATTTCATTTAAGGTGATTTGCAGTAGAGCTAAACGGTCGCCTGATTTGCGTTCTGCCACCAGTGCATCCTCGACCTCCCGGATTGCATTGAGGAGGGTTCCTGCATAAATTGCGGCCTGTTCTGTGACCGCTGCTTCCCGTTGCCGCACTGTCGCACGTCGCGCACCACCATCAAAAATAGATTGCATCACCTGGGAGGTGAGGGAGCCCACAAGGGTGGTGACATCAAACAGGTTGCCTACTGTTGGGGATGTGGATGTGAGCGAGCCGGTGAGGGTCAGGTTGGGGTAGAGATCAGCCATCGCGACGCCGACATTTTCTGTTGCGGCGATCCATCGAAACTCTGCTGCCTGGAGGTCCGGACGGCGATCAAGCAATGCGGCGGGAACCCCTACGAGGACGTCACGTGGAGGCGGGGTGATGGGAAACCGTTCGGGCGTGCTTGCGGTGGTACCGGGCAGTTGGCCCAGTAAAATATCCAGAGCGTTGGCTGCGGCGGCCAGGCTGTTTTCCAGAGACGGAATATCGGCAAGTGCTGTGTTGAGGTTTTCGCGGGCCAGGTGAAGGTCAATGGCATTTGTGGTTTCAAGGCCCGCTCGGTAACGCCGTTCCACAGTGTTGAGCGTTGCCTGACGGCTTTTTGCAATGGTGTGCGTTGCCTCCAGGCGTCGTTGCAGGGTGGCAAGTGTTACGCGGGTGCGAACCAGGGTGGCGATTTGAGTGTGAACCAGGCCTTGCCAGTCGGCACGTGTTGCTGCGAGGTTTGCCGCTTCGGTGCGGGAGGACCGGCGCAGACGACCAAACAGGTCGGTCTGCCAGCTAAGGGTTGCAGCAACGCTGAAACTGTTTGTATAGGCGCGGCCGCCGGCCGGGCTGGTGATGAAGGAGCGGTTCGCGCCAGGGGAGAGATCGAGGCTGGGAGCCCGTGTTCCTGTCACGTTCTCGAGCCGGGCCTGTGCCTGTTGTACCCTGGCGGCGGATGCGGCGAGATCCTTATTATTGGCAAGGAGGTGGGTCACTTGTGGGGCGAGCCCCGGATCGTCCAGTCTCTCCCACCAGTGGGATATGCTCACCAGTGCTTCTGCGGGCATTTCCTGGTCGGCCTTAAAAACCTCGGCGGAGGGACCGCCTGTCTCCAGCCCCAATATCTGTGCCAGATTTTGGCTGCGTTCATAGTCTGGACCAAGAGTACAGGCTGAGAGAAGCCCGGCGGCGCCAAGCGCAAAAAGAGGGAGAGGTTTCATGTGCTTAGGGCTGGCCTTGTTCTTGCGCGGGCAATTAAGTTCTCATGGGGTTTTCCCGGTCGCACGTTATTCTGCGAAGCACCGGCCCTGATGTGCATATTGTACGTCGTAGTGGTGTATTCCAGTCGTTGGCGGAGAAAATCTGGCAAACCCGTTTGCAGTGGCGGCTGACCGGCCCCCTTATCTTTCATTTTATGACGAGTGGGTATTTGCTACACTGGCAGGCCCCCGAGCGCGGCGTGCAGTGAGCCGCTTTCCCGGAAACTTTTGATGGCCCGTTCAGCGATCCGCATTTGATGTATCTGATCTGCGCCGTCGGCAAAGCGCGCCCACCTTGCCTGTAGTGCCATGTGTGCGAGCGGTGTGTCGTGGGAATAGCCCAGCGCTCCATGTACTTGTATTGCTCGGTCGATGATGCGGTTCAGAGCGTTGGCAATAAAATGCTTTGCCATGGATACTTCGGAGCGGAAATCCTCCCCGTTGTCGATTTTGTAGGCCGCATGAAGCACCATCAGCTTTGACTGATAAAGCTCCACGGTGCTGTCTGCAATCATCCACTGAATGCCTTGTTTCTCCGACAGAAAGGAACCATGGGAGAAGCGTTTCGTCGACCGTTCGACCATCATTTCCAGCGCGATTTCCGCCTGTCCAATCCAACGCATACAGTGGGCCAGGCGGGCTGGCCCCAGTCGGGACTGGCCAAGCCGGTGGCCGTCTCCGCGACCACCGAGGCGGCGCGCATCGGGAACTTTCAGATTTTCAATGATAATTTCAGAATGGCCCGACGCTCCGTGCATGGTGTCGATCTCGCGTATGTCATTCCATCCGTCTGCTGGCAGATCAACAATGAAGGCGGTGTTGGCGGCCTGCGGGATATGGGGACTGTCTTGTGTGCGTGCAATCAGGATGGCAAAGTCTGCGCGCCGGGCGCCGGAAATGAACCACTTGTGGCCGTTGATGGTCCACATGTCTCCTTCCAGCGTGGCGGTGGTGGCGATGAGGGTGGGGTCTGAACCCGCGACGTCTGGCTCCGTCATTGCAAAACAGGAGAACTTGCGTCCTTCGCACATGGGGCGCAGATAGGCGTCTTTTTGTTCGTCTGTTCCCCAGTTCATAAGGGTGTGCATGTTGCCTTCGTCAGGCGCCTGACAATTGATGGCGAACGGGCCATAGCGGGAGCGCGCCGCCTCTGCCGATACCATGGCAAGCTCGACGTGGCCGAGCCCCATGCCGCCCCACTCTTCAGGCATATGCGGCAGCCACAGACCGCGCTCATAGGCTTGCTTTCGCATTTTGATGATGCCGTCTCGTACTGATTGCCGGTCGTTTTCGTCCATCTCTTTTTCAATGGGGTTCACAACCTCTTTGAGAAAATTTCTCACCGAGGTGCGGATTACTTCGACTTCATCGGGAAAACTAAAATCAATCGCCATGCTGTTTCCTTCACAATACTGGTGGTGAGAGGCTAGCAGGGCTTTGCTTGAAGTCACGAACTCAATGTTGGTGACAGCTTTGAATTGTGTGTAATTGTGCAGTCGGAAAAGCGCATTTGGGCCGCCAGACGATTGACTTGCGGGCACGGGCGTTCAAATCTTACCCTATTGAATTTACAATAGGGGTAACCGCCATGATTACTGTTCATCATCTCAATAATTCCCGTTCGCAGCGCATTCTCTGGATGCTGGAGGAGCTGGGACTGGACTACGAGATCATCCACTATCAGCGCGACAAGGAGACCAGTCTCGCCCCAGATACGCTGAAGGAGGCTCACCCTTTGGGCAAGTCGCCGGTGCTTGTGGATGGGGAGGTGCGGCTCGCGGAGTCCGGGGCTGTTATTGAGTATCTGGCAGACACTTATGGCAGCGATACCTGGAAGCCGAAAACGGGGTCGCCGGAGGCGCTGCGGTATCTTGAATGGATGCACTATTCGGAAGGCTCTGCCATGTTGCCTTTGCTGCTTGGCTTGTATGTGGGACGCCTGGGGGATGCGGGTGCTCCCCTGCTGCCCCGTATCATGGGTGAAATGACAAATCACTTCGCTTACATGAACGCAGCGCTTGCCGACCGAGACTGGTTTGCCGGTGATGTAATGACGGCCTGCGATGTGCAAATGAGTTTTCCTCTTGAAGCCGGCCAGGGGACAGGATTGCTGACTGATTATCCCGGTCTCTCTGGGTTTCTTGCGCGTGTGCAGGCGCGCCCTGCCTACAAAAAGGCGCTTGTGCGGGGAGGCCCCTATACGCTTGGCGGTTAACCAAGAAATTCTGTTAGCTTGACGTTTGGGGAAGGCAATCGCTAGCCTTGCGTGATTCGTATCGACGCAGGTGGCGCGTCGTTTGAGTGATTTGGGGGGTTGAATGACAGTGGCATCAATGGTCCAGGAAGGTCCTGTTGCGGAGAAGTATCCGGGGGACCGCCCTCATTGGCGGTGGCTTTACCTTGAGCCAACCCGCACCATGGCGGAGATCGCTCTCCTGCCGCTCATGCGACAAATTTTGAAGCAGGCGCCGATGGGTGACGGTCATGCCGTTATGGTACTGCCTGGATTTATGGCGGGTGACGGCAGCACGGGGGCCATACGCCGTTTTTTGACTTCGCGGGGGTATGAAACCTACCCGTGGGAGCTGGGACGTAATCTTGGGCTGGGCACCATTGGGGAAGAAGGCGAGTATCTCGCCCAGCGCCTTGAAGACCTTTACCATGACCACGGACGGCAGAAAGTCAGCCTTGTCGGGTGGAGCCTTGGAGGGGTTATGGCGCGTGAAGTGGCCAAGAGCCACGGGGATATGGTCAGACAGGTGATCTCGCTTGGCAGTCCGTTTTCAGGGGCGGTTGATGCCAGCCACGCATGGCCGCTTTACCGCCTTCTTGCAGGTGATGAGGTGAAGAGCAGTGAATTTCGCGATATGGTTGCGCAAATGGCAGAACCACCTGCGGTTCCCACAACCTCGATCTATACGAAGAGTGACGGGGTGGTGCACTGGACGAGTTCCATCGAAAAAGAAGCTCATCATACGGATAATATAGAGGTTCGTTCAGCCCATTGCGGGCTCGGGTTCAATGCGCCAACGCTATATGCTGTTTCAGACCGGCTTGCCCAATCCCAGGACGGTTGGCGGCCGTTTCACCGGGAAGGCTGGCGCAATCTTGTCTATCCGTCCTGCGGGCACTGAGCGGAAATGAAAAAGCGGGCTGGTTGCCCGCTTTTCTTTTGCCCAGTTTGCTGAAGGTTTGACCAGGTCAGTTTATTTTTTCCGCTACAGGTGGTTCTTGTTTTTCTGGTACGTCAGCCGCAACCGTTTTTGTGCGGGTTGTTGGTTTTTTTGGCTTCGCCTTCTTGGCAGTCGCCTTTTTGCGCACAGTTCCCTTTTTCTTACCGGTGCTTTTTGCTTTTGCTTTTTTGGCGGCGGGGGCCTTTTGAACCGACCCCAGAATGGTGCGCTCCAGGTCCTCGTAACTTTCGCGCAGACATTGCGCATAGAATTCAGGGTCCGGCATCATATTCCGGTCTGCGGTAATGGTGATGGTTACTTCCTTGCTATAGCTCATCACCACATGGCCCAGGCCCAGCCCGTCAAACAGGCAGAGCAGGCCGAAATATTTTACCATCTCCGCACCTGTCGAATAAATCGGAACGGGGGGGCCTGGCACGTTGGTCACGACCGTATTGAAAAACGGCTTGGCTGAGTTGGCAAGACCAAACTGGGTGTAGAGTTTGGCGGCAATGCCAGTGAAGAGGGCGGGTGCGTTCTTGCTCAGTTCGGACATTTGGCGCGCACCCAGCGCATTGGTTAGTGCTTTTTGCTCCCGCGTATGGGCTGCAATCGCAAGAATGCGCTCTCTCGGGTCAGCGATATGGGTTCCCAGTTGCACCAGCATGGCGGAGACCTGGTTGCCCAGTGCCCCTCCTTCATCGGTTGAGCGAACAGAGATGGGGGCCATGGCGACCATGGTTGTTTCGGGAAGCTCGTCTTTTGATTTCAGATATCGCCGCAGTGCACCCCCGACGATTGTCAACATAACGTCGTTTACTTTGGTGCCCTCGACAGCGGATTTTATTTCCTTGACCCGGGCCAGGTCCAGCGAGATCCCCTCGACAACGCGGTGTGAGGATATTTTTCCGTTGAAGCGTGTTCGCGGCGCGCTTAACGCCTGGCTCAAGGAAAACTCCTTGGTCAAAAGGCCTTTGATGGTGCGTGCCAGACCCGGCACGCTTTTGCCCGCAACTTCGACCCACCGAAATGGTTGCTTGATGTTTCCGATGTAGCCGCGCACCGCCATTTCAACAGCCGAAGGCTTTCTCTCCGGCTGCCAGGTGTCCTCGATTGCGGGTGGCGGATCGTTGGGACCTAACGTGTGGATCGCGTTCATGATGTCGACGCCAGACATGCCGTCGATCGCTGAATGGTGGATTTTGGCGACGATTGCATATGACCCTTTGGGCACGCCATCGACATTGTCCAGGCCTTCCACCACGGTAAATTCCCACAGGGGTTTTGTGAGGTCGAGGGGACGGGCCATGATGCGGGCCGACTGGATGCATAATTGCCGCCAGTCACCGGGCCGTGGGAGGCCGATGTGGCGCACATGGTATTCCAGATCAAAGTCTTCCAACTCGACCCAATAAGGGTGATCTATGCCGAAAGGAACATTTGCCAGGCCGCGCCGGAAAGTCGTCGCGAGCGGCAGGCGTGCCTCGATAAAGTCCAGGATGTCCTTATACCGAACGAATTCTCCTGGTGCGGTTGAGGGGTCATAGATCGCGATGCTGCCAATATGCATCGGCGAGTTTTTCTGATCCAGGTACAAAAAGGTGGCGTCCAGGCCTGTTAGTTGTTCCATGATGTCCGTTCCTCCCGGTATTGTTGACTTCAACCGTAGCAAACAGGGCCCTGAGGGGCTACGGGAAACGCTTAGCGGGCTACCTAGCTTGTGGTAACGGCGTTGTTCTAGGGAGGACAACCTAATTTTGAGGGCGAGAGCCCGGTATTGAGCGATAAGGGAGAAGCTTGATGAGGCTGGTGACGTTTAGCCAAGGGGGGCATCCCCGGATTGGTCTGTTGAGAGACGAGGAGATCATTGATCTTTCTGTAGCGGCTCCTGGTTTGCCGCGCGAAATGGTTGCTTTTCTGGAAGTCGGCGAGGCTGCAATGGAGCAGGCTCGAAAAATGCTGAACGCGACAGCGACATTAAGGTTGTCGGATGTTGAGTTGCACAGTCCGGTTTTGCGGCCTCCTAAAATTCTCGCGGTCGCTCTCAACTACCGTGCACATGTGGAGGAGACCGGGCGTGAACTGCCAAAAGTGCCGATCATTTTTAACAAGCAGTCGACCAGTGTGACCGGCCCGTTTGCGCCCGTCTATCGCCCGATGGAAAGTGTGATGATGGACTATGAAGGGGAAATGGGTGTGGTGATCGGCAAGCGATGCCGCCGGGTACCTAAGGAACGGGCAGGCGAGGTTGTTGCCGGCTACACAGTTCTCAATGATGTGTCCATCCGAGACTGGCAGCGCAGGTCCCCAACCATGACGCTGGGAAAATCCTGGGACAGTCATTGTCCGATGGGGCCGGCTCTTGTTACTGCGGATGAAGTGGATATCTCCAAACTGGAGCTTAAGACCCTGGTGAACGGTGAAGTGCGCCAACACTCTGATACGAGCTATCTAATTTTCGACGTGCCGACTTTGATCGAGCATTTGTCCACTGTCTTTACTCTGGAGCCGGGCGATGTCATTGCGACGGGAACATGTGCGGGGGTTGCGGCCGCGATGGAAGGGCAGCCGTGGCTGAAACATGGGGATGTTGTACGGGTTGAAATCGAGCAGCTTGGTGCGATCGAGAACAGGATTGTTGATGACGATGGGAATATGTTTATTGAGTGAGTGCATAGAAAAGTCGCCGCGATGACTTCTCAAGGCGACGACTTTCTAGCGCGTCGTGCTTCCTACTCGTGGTAGCGGTAGCTTGAAATCGTACAGACATCAATGCGTTCACGGGTCAATACATCGCCATCGGCGAAGACGGCCTTGAAGTCATACAGGCAGTAGCCTGTTCTATCATCGATATTCATCATGATGCTGTCGCCAGAGGGCAGTACGTCATATCCGAGAATATCTTCTTCCCATGTGTCTGCGCCAACGTTCGACGCATAGAACTCCACCATCGTCCAGCTTGTTTCGTTGATAATGCGGACATTGCGATTTTCTGCCTGGCTTGGTGTTACGGTTGCCAGAAAGAAAAGTCCTACAAGTGCAGCAACCGCGACGCTGTGTGCTGCTTTAGGTGTGTATGTCATAATTCCCCACAAAGATTAACGGTACCCAGCTCTATTTTCCCTATCCAATGGTTCTAAGTCAATGCGCGCAGGCGCCTTTGAACGAAAACTGGGGGCGATTGTACGGTAAACGCCCTTGGCGGTAGCTTCGTACCCGCCTACGATGCAGACCAAAATTAACCGTGGTGTCTCCTGTTGTGGAGAGAGCACTGCGATGTGGGGGCTGAGAAATGCTGGTTAAACAGAACTCGGAGCATTTTTGGGTGAAGCGCGATCATTTACGTGAAACTCGGATGGTTGAAAGTTCCGTACCGGAGGCCTCAACCTTGAGCGAGGGGGAAGTGCTGTTCAAAGTTGATGAGTTTGCCTTTACGGCTAACAATATTACCTATGCTGCGTTTGGCGAGGCGATGAAATACTGGGACTTCTTCCCGGCAGATGATGGCTGGGGGCGTATTCCGGTCTGGGGCTTTGGCGATGTGATTGCCTCGAAGGCGCGAGGCGTTGCAGTGGGGGAGCGGTTTTATGGATACTTCCCGATGTCGACGCACTTTGTTGTTCAGGCTGTGCGCATTTCCGACGCCGGGTTTTTTGATGGGGTCGCTCATCGTGCCGACTTGTCGCCTGTCTACAACAACTACCTTCGGACGACAGCGGATGCGGGATATGTACAGGCACGCGAAGCGGAGCAGAGCCTTTTGCGGCCTCTCTTTACAACATCGTTTCTGATCGATGATTTTCTCGAAGATAACGGCTTTTTCGGCGCTTCCACCATTTTGCTGTCCAGCGCATCAAGCAAGACATCACTGGGGCTTGCACAGATACTGGCGGGCAGACGGACGGATCGCCCCCGGATTGTTGGTCTTACGTCCAAAGGTAATGTCGGGTTTGTTGAGGGCGTTGGCTATTATGATGATGTGATCGTCTATGACGCCATCGCATCCCTGAATGCTGAGGGTAACGTTGCTTTCGTGGACATGGCGGGGGATGGAGATGTCCGCGCTGCTGTGCATAACCGTTTTGCGGACCGGCTGACGTGCAGTTGCGCAGTTGGGGGGACGCATTGGGAACAGGGCGGTGGTGCGGAGGGTCTCCCGGGTGCGCGACCCACAATGTTTTTTGCGCCTTCCCAAATACAAAAGCGCAATAAAGACTGGGGCGCACAGGAACTCCAGGCCCGTATCGCCAGTGCGTGGGCGGTGTTTCTCTCTTCTGTGGATGACTGGATGAAGGTTGAGCATGCCAGTGGTCTGGCCGCTACCGAGCAGGTCTATCGTGATGTTCTGGAGGGCAAGGTGACACCTGAGAAGGGGATGATTGTCTCCTTGTGGGAGAAGTGAGGGTGGGCGCCCGCATCTGGAGGCGCAGATTAGGTGTCGGCGTATTTTCCCGGGCGCTTTTCCATTGTGGACATAACGGCTTCGGTCTGGTTTGCGGACCCGATAATTTCATCCTGCTCAACGGATTCCGAGAGTAACCCCGCAGATGCATCGGCATATAGCGCATTGTTCAAAATACGCTTGCTTGCCCGGATGGCGTCCGGGTTGCGACCCGCAATTTCTCTGGCTGTCTCCAGAGCGAGGGGATGGGGGTCGTCGGACAGGCGGGTGGCAAAGCCGTAGGACAATGCGTCTTCGCCTGAAAAAATACGTCCCGTATAGGTCAACTCGCGCACAATATCCTCGCGGGCGAGATGGCGCATCAACTGGGTGCCGGCCATGTCGGGGACCAGGCCCCACTTGATTTCCATGACGGACATTTTGGTGTCGGGGGCAACGTAGCGAATGTCGGCACCAAGGCAGACCTGAAAACCACCGCCAAACGCAACGCCGTGTACGGCGGCAATAACGGGCACGGGTACTTCACGCCATACCCAGGCGGCGTATTGTGCCCGGTTGGCGATACCATGGGTCCGGCGTGCGAGATTGCTGCGCCTTTTGGTGGGCTTGGAGGCGGCGTCATCGCTCTGTGCCATTGCGCCGAAACTTCCTATGTCGAGCCCGGCGCAGAAGGCACGCCCGCTGCCCGACAGGACGACGGCGCGTACCCCTTTTTCGTGCTTTAACCGTTCACCCGTTTCAATGAGGGCGGTGAACATGGCATCGTCCAGTGCGTTCATTTTCTCTGCGCGGGTCAGGCGGACGTCTGCCACACCGTTGGAAATATCGATGGAAATACGGCTCCCCATTAGGCTCTCCTTATTTGCATTTTTTGCCAAACCTGTCTGCGAATATGTACGTATTCTGATGGCTGGAAGGTTAGCGAAGTCTATGCGGCGGCACGGGTGCTGGCAATTCCTGTGACTTTACGCAGGGGTATGCTTGGCCTGTTTGCGACTTTGAAAATGCGCTGGGAGGCCTTGTAAAACACCGTTGAAAGTCCTTCATGTTCGGCCCATCTTACGGAAAATTTGCATGAATGTGCCCGCTTCTCTTAACGAGGGTTTTGGGCGCCTCGTACACAAAGGAATATGACATGGCAGAAGCATTTATCGTTTCGTCGGCTCGGACCGCTGGTGGCCGCCGCGATGGTCGTCTTAAAGACTGGCACCCGGCCGATATGGTTGGCGAGGTTCTCCGGGCTGTTGTGGAGCGCGCCAAAGCAGACCCAAACCGGGTGGATGATGTCATCATGGGGTGTGTCGGACAGGTGGGGGAGCAGGCTGGCAATATTGCGCGCAATGGTGTTTTGGCCGCCGGGCTGCCTGAGAGCGTTCCGGCGACATCGGTGGATCGGCAGTGTGGGTCATCGCAGCAAGCGCTGCACTTTGCGGCACAGGCTGTTATGTCCGGTTTTATGGACTGCGTTATTGCGTCGGGTGTGGAAAGCATGACCCGTGTGCCCATGGGGCTCCCGATTGTACTTCCCGCCAAAAATGGCTTTGGCAATTATATGAGCCCGGAAATCAAGGCCCGCTATCCTGATGTTCAGTTCAACCAGTTCTTCGGCGCTGAGATGATGGCCAAGAAATATGGACTGACCAAAGACCAGTTGGATGAATTTGGTTTTCTGAGCCATGAGAAAGCGATTACTGCGACGCAGGCCGGTGACTTTGACGACGAAATTGTTGGTCTGGAGGTTGAACTGGAAGATGGCACGAAAGAAATTCATAAAATTGACGAAGGTATCCGCTTTAACGCCAGTCTTGATGGCATCAAAGGGGTGAAATTGCTTACCGAGGGCGGTGCCCTGACGGCGGCGACCTCCAGCCAGATATGTGATGGCGCTTCGGCGGTGATGGTGGTGAATGAAAAGGGACTGAAAGATCTTGGCGTCGAACCGCTCGCGCGTGTGCATCAGATGACCGTCATCGGGGGTGATCCTGTTATTATGCTTGAGGCGCCGATCCCGGCGACGCAAAAAGCACTGGCGAAAGCGGGGATGAAGATCGACGATATTGATCTGTTTGAGGTGAATGAGGCTTTTGCTTCTGTTCCTGTTGCCTGGCTGAAAGAAACAGGGGCCGACCCGGCGCGGCTCAATGTGAACGGGGGCGCGATTGCGCTTGGCCATCCTTTAGGCGGCTCGGGTACCAAGCTCATGACCACCTTGCTCCATGCGCTGAAGAAGAAGAACAAGCGCTACGGTTTGCAGACCATGTGTGAAGGTGGTGGTTTGGCTAATGTGACGATCATTGAGCGGCTCTGAACGGCAAGGCTTCATAACAAGAAAAGGCGGCACTTTTTGGTGCCGCTTTTTTTTACGGATGCGTGAGGCAGTTTGCGAGGTTCTGGGAGAGCACGCGCATTGTCTGGATGTAGTGCTCTGGCCCGGGGGCAATAGTGCTGCCCAGAGGGTCCAGATAGGCAACGCGGGCATTGTTGTTTTCGGTTAGCAGGTGCGCCAGACGTGCAGCGAACTGCGGCTCCGCAAAGACACACAATTGATCGTGCCGGTCTCCTGCTTCTTTCATTTCGACGAGCCGTCTGACGCCGGGGCGGATGTCCGGATTTATTGTAACTGCTCCCAGTGGAGACAGGCCGTAGCGGTTTTCAAAATACTGGTAAGCGTCATGAAAGACAAAAAAGGGGCGTGCTGCCAGGGGTTCGATGCGCGCGGCGATTTCCGTGTCCAGGGTGATGAGCCTTGCCTTCAGTGCCTCAGCGTTGGCTGTAAAGGTTACGGCGTGGTCAGGGTAAATTTCACCTAACGTTGTTTCTATCGTGCTCACCATTGTTATGGCGTTGGGGACAGCGAGCCAGATGTGAGGGTCGGCGCTCTTCCGGTCATGGGCCCGGTCATGTGTATTACCTGCACCCTCATGGTTGTGCGGCTTGTTCCAGATACCGCCTTTGCGTACCGGCAGGCGGGTGATGCCTTCCAAACCTATGAGGGCAAGGGAGCGCGCATCTGTGGCGAGATTTGCGAGGGGGGCTTCCAGAAACCGCTCCAGTTCCGGGCCAATCCAGACCACCAGGTCGGCACGGGAAAGTGCTATTGCGTGGGAGGGTTTCAGGGAAAAAGTGTGAGGGGATGCACTGGCGTCAATGAGGAGTGTGGGGTCACCTACCTCTCCCATGATGGCACTTACGAGGCTGTGGAGGGGTTTGATGCTGACGACAACCTGAAGCGGCCCGGCGTAAAGAGCCGTTGTCCACAGGCTGGCAAGTACGAGTGTCAGGCAAGATAGTCTCATTCGGGCTGGCTCACTTGGTGTAAGGCAAAAAAACAGGGCCGTGCGGCGATGGTAGCGATCAGCGGTGATCTGTAAAGACATCTGGATGATTGATATATTGTGAAAAGATTGCTACCCCGGGGGGGAACCGGGCTGTCAGCAGGAGCCACCGATTAATGACCGCACGCAAAAAACACTTTGAGAAAATCTATCGGACGTTTACCGCGTCGATTTCCGTCAAACATGATTGTGGGCGCTATTGCGCGCCGCTGAACGACGGGCAACCAGTTTGTTGTGATGTGGATAATGCGATCCCTGCTGCTTCACCGCCGGAATGGAAGGTGATGAAGAAGCGGAGCAATCTGTGGTCCAAATATGTACCTGACCCGGACGATAAGCACGCCGTGAAGGAAGTGGCCAGCATCAACGAGACATGTATTGCGTGTGTGTGTAAGGGCGCTGCCCTGTGCGAGCGCGAGAACAGAACACTTGCCTGCCGGTCGTTTCCCTTCTTTCCCTACCTCACGAAAGAGGGCGAGTTTGTCGGGCTTGGGTATTACTGGATTTTTGAAGACCGGTGCTGGGTGATTTCCAATCTGAAGATCGTGGAACCTGAATTCGTCAAGGAGTTTGTTGCCTCCTACCAGATGCTGCTGGATGTGGATGAGGGCGAATACGAAGCTTTCCTGGAACAATCAGCCCAGATGCGGCGGGTTTTTTCGCGGCGGGGACAGGTTATCCCGCTGTTGGACCGCAATGGCGGCTATCTAAAAGTATTGCCCAAATCGGGCGGAAAAATTGAGCCGGCGAGTATCAAAGAATTTATCAAGTATGGGCCCTTTGTGTCTGACAGGGCGTATAAGGCGGAAGTCAAAAAAATGGAAGAAATCTTCGCCGGTGAGTAAAGTACACGAGAAAATGCACGGATAGGGAGAGAGTGATATGGGATTGATTGTTTATGGGGTAAGCCCCTCGCCGTTCGTACGTAAAGTACGGGTGTTTCTTGCAGAGAAAAACATTCCCTACACGCTGGAAACCGTCAGTATTTTTCCCGCGCCGGACTGGTTTGTAGATATTTCTCCCTTGAAACGCATTCCTGTCCTGAAGGATGAAGAGAGCGGTTTTATACTGGCGGACTCGTCGGCCATTTGTGCATATTTGGAAAAAACCAATCCCGAACCAGCACTTTACCCGGCAGACCCGGAAGATTTTGGCCGTGCATTATGGTTCGAGGAATATGGGGATAGCGAACTGGCCAGTGCGATTGGCGGGGGAACGTTCAGGCCGATGGTGGTGAACCGCCTTATGGGCAAGCCAGCGGATGAGGAAACCGCTCAAAAAACAGCGAACGAGAAGCTACCGCCTTACTTTGCCTATCTGGAGAGCGCAATCGGCGACCGGGAATTTCTTGTCGCAGACGCATTCTCGATTGCTGACATTGCGGTCACAACCGGATTTGTGAATTTTACACATGCTGGGTTTAGCCCGGATGCTGCGGCTTTTCCACAGTTGACGCGCTATCTGGAACGTATTCACGCCCGTCCGAGCTTTGCTGCCTGCATTGAGGAAGAAACAGCGTTTCTTGACAGCATGCTGAAGGGGGCTTCCTGAGGCAGCTCCTCTGGTTATGATTTGCCGGGGCTCAGCCAGAATTGTCCGCTCTCAAAAACAGTAGGATGATGTGTGAGTAGAAAACCAGATTTTACAAACGACAAACCGCCACACCCTGATCCGATGGCGCGGTCGCTGAGAATGCGTGAGCTCGAGCGGGAAACCGGGGTGGGGCGCGAAACGATCCGGTTTTACATTCGCGAAGGCCTGTTGCCCGAACCGGAGCGTCCCAAGCGGAATGTCGCGCGGTATGCGCAGATCCATGTTGAACGTCTGAAGATGATTAGAAAACTTCAGCAGGAGCGGTTTTTGCCGCTGAACGTTATCAAGACAATCATGAAGACTCAGGACGAAGGATCGGTAGATGGCATTGGCGCCTTCATTGGACTGGAGAATGCTCTCTACCCCCTGTTGAGTGACCCGAAAAACCTGGAGCCACGGCGGCTGGTAGATGTTACCAGGGACGAGGGTTTTGGAATTGAGGAAGTGGAAGAGCTGATTTCACTCGGACTTGTTCGGGCCGATGATGTGGATGGAGAAGCATGGCTCGATAGCCGCAACGCGCGCATTGTTTCGTTGTGGCGAGGAGTACGGGAGGCGGGCTTTACCGACGAGGTTGGGTATACAGCCGATGTATGGCGTGTTTATGCTGAGTTTCTCGACTGGCTTGTACGCGAGGAGGTTGCGACGTTCTATGGCAACCTGTCTCAACGTCTCGGTCAGGACCAGGCAGCCACTATGGCGGCCACGGGCGTACGTCTTATGAACGAGATATTGCCGTTGATGCGGACCGACCGGATTGTGCGCGCCATCGCTGAAATAAGCGAGCGGGGCGAACTGCCCCAGGGTTCGGGCGACGAAGAAAAAGACACCTGAGAGGATCTTTATTTATCGAAGAGCAGAGTGTCTTCAGGGCGCCAGTAGACCCAGGCCGTATCGCCTTGACTAAATTCCGGCACGGCGCCACGGGCGGAGTTTGTGATTTCCGCCAACACTGGATCCGTGCTGCCGATGTCGACAAACACATTGGAATAGCCGCCATAATAAGCGACGTCGATGACCGTGCCTGAGGCCGCAAGGAGGTTTGAAGCAACGGGTTTTTCTCTGCTTATGGAGACTTTCTCGGGGCGTACCGCAAGGCAGACGTTGCCGGTGGCCGTGCCCGCCAGAACGACACCGGTAAAGGGAGCGGCCGTGACCTTTGTTTTGCCACCGCCAACAGGTTCTGCTCTCCCCTCGAACATATTTATCTGGCCGATGAAGTCCCCGACAAAGCGGCTTGCCGGGTGTTCGTAGAGTTCTGTGGGGCTTGCGACCTGGCGCACAACTCCCTTTTCCATAACGGCGATTCTGTCTGCCATGGACAGGGCTTCTGCCTGATCGTGGGTCACAATAACAAAGGTAATACCCACCGTTTTTTGCAGTCGCACAAGTTCAAGCTGCATGGCCTCGCGAAGTTTTGCGTCGAGGGCAGAGAGTGGCTCATCCAGAAGCAACACACGTGGTTGTTTGACCAGTGCGCGTGCCAGAGCAACACGCTGGCGCTGGCCGCCGGACAATTCGTCAGGCATTCGTCCGCCAAGGCCATCAAGCTTGACCAGTTCCAGGGCTTGCCTGACGCGGATGGCGGCTTGCGCGCTGGGAACGCGGTCAATTTTCAGTCCATACCCGATGTTTTGTGCAACCGTCATGTGGGGAAAAACAGCATAGGACTGAAAAACCATATTGACCGGTCGCTTGTTCGGCTGGACGTGTGCCATGTCCTGGCCATCAATAGTCAGTGACCCGCTGGTGGGAGTTTCAAACCCTGCCAGCATTCTGAGCAGAGTGGTTTTTCCACACCCCGATGGCCCCAGCAGCGCAAAAAATTCACCGCGCTTGATCTGGAGCGATACATTGTCCACGGCGCGTACGTCGGCGCCAAAAACCTTTGAGAGGTTTTTGATCTCAATGATCGGCGTCTTCGTGGAAGCTACGTCGGATGAAATATCTTGAGCCATGGTTAGCCTCCCTGCTGCATGTTGTTACGGTTTTGAAGTCTGAGGGCCAGGGCCGTAATGATAACGGTCACAACGATCAGGATCGTTGAAGCGGCATTCACTTCCGGGGTCACGGAAAAGCGCACCATGGAATATATTTTTACCGGGAAGGTAAGGGTGTTGGGGCCGGACGTGAAGAAAGTGATGACAAAATCATCAAGCGATAATGTGAAGGCAAGGAGTGCACCTGCGATCAGACCCGGCTTCATGTGCGGCACGATAATGTCTTTGAAAACCTGAAACTCTGATGCCCCCAGGTCCCTGGCGCTTTCCGACAGTTCGGTGTTGAAACTTTCAAGGCGCGCCCGGATGATGATCGCAGCAAAGGGAAAGCAGAACGCGATATGGGCGATGGTGATGGCGGACAGGTTGAGCGGCCAGATCAGGTTTCCGGGGTTGAAGCCGGTACGCTGGAAAAAAACCATTAATGCCACGCCCAGGCAAATCTCCGGGATTACGACAGGAAGGGCCATGGCACCTTCGTAGGCGCTTCGGAACGTAAACCGGAAACGCCATAGGACATAGGCGGTTAATGCGCCGAGGATGACGCTCACAAGAGTGCTGACAAGCGCAATGGTGAGCGAGTTGGCGAAGGCCTCGATCAGTTCGCTATTGTTGATGACTTTCTCATAATATTTGAACGTGAAGCCACGCCATACGATGTTTCGCTTACTGTCGTTGAAGCTGAAAGCAATGAGGGTGAGGATGGGCGCGTACAGAAAAATGAGCGTCAGGACGACGGTGACCTGTAGCCACAAACGGCGATGGTATTCTAGGGGTCCAATTCGGGTTCCACCCCCAGGGCGCAAACGCTCGATCAGGCTCATGGTCCGCCTTCCGCTTTTTTTCGTCTGACCAACACGGCACGAAGGGCCAGGCCAAAGAAGGTGGCGTACATGAGAAGGAAGCTGAGGGCTGCGCCAAAGGGCCAGTTGTTGGCGGACTTGAACTGACGCTCAATGACATTGGCAATCATCTGACTGTCTGTACCGCCCAGTAGATTGGGTATGAGAAAGGAACCAAGGGTGGGAATGAATGTTATGATGATGCCCGTTGCAATGCCCGGCAGGGCAAGCGGGACGATGATCGACCAGAAGGTCCGTAAGTGCCCAGCCCCTAAGTCCAGGCTGGCTTCAAGGTAAGAACGGTCCAGTCGGTCCAGGGCTGCGTAGAGCGGCAGAACCATGAACGGCAAGGCCACATATACAAGTCCTATAATGACAGCGGTGTTGTTGTAGAGCAATTGCAATGGCTCGAACTTCTGGCCGAGAAGTTGCAAGTCGCCAAGGCCAATAAGGATCAACGCCCAATTGGCTTTTTCCCACATCCATTCAAGTGCGAAGTTTACCTGTCCCCTGGTCCGCAACACGGCGATTAGCGCATAGGTGCGGATCAGCAGGTTGGTCCAGAAGGGCAGAATAACAAGCAACAGAAGCCAGTTGCGCATCCGGGGGGGCGCAAAGACAATGCCGATGGCGA